>NZ_CP135916.1:995357-1327142 GCF_032391395.1 Sphingomonas sp. Y38-1Y | reverse complement strand
AATTCTATGACGGCGTGCTGTTCCACCGCGTGATCGAGGGCTTCATGGCCCAGTCGGGCGATCCCAAGGGCGATGGCACCGGCGGCTCCGACCTCGCCGACCTGCCCGCCGAGTTCAGCTATCTCCCGCACGTCCGCGGCGCCGTTTCCGCCGCGCGTCAGGGTGCGCCCGAGGACGCGACCGCCGAGCAGAAGACGGCGGCGCAGAACACTGCGAACAGCCAATTCTTCATCATGTTCACGCCGCGCCTCAGCCTCGATAAGGACTATAGCGTGTTCGGGCGCGTGATCGACGGCATGCAATATGTCGACACCATCCCGCGCGGCGAGCCGCCCACGGCCCCGGCGCGCATCCTCCATGCCTATATCGCCGCGGACAATCCGCCGCCCTATCAGGCGCCTGCCCCTGCCGCCGCGCTGCCCGCGGGCGAAAAGGAAGTGACGCTGCCGGGCACCAAGTAAGGCCGGCCCGATGCAGGTCGACCTGTTCGATTTCGAGCTGCCGCCCGAACGGATCGCGCTGCGCCCCGCCGCGCCGCGTGATGCCGCGCGGATGCTGGTGGTCGAGGGCGGCGCCCTTCGCGACGCGATCGTCCGCGACTTGCCCGGCTGCCTGCGGCCCGGCGATTGCCTCGTCTTCAACGACACCCGCGTCATCCCCGCCCAGCTCGAAGGGACGCGGGGCGAGGCGCGGATCGGCGCGACGCTCCACAAGCGGGAGGGGCCGCGCCGCTGGCGCGCCTTCATCCGCAACGCCAAGCGACTGCGCGAGAGCGATGCGATCGACTTCGGTGAAGGGGTGACTGCGATTGCGAGCGACCGCGCCGCCGATGGCAGCTTCGCGCTCGACTTTGCCGGTGACGAGCCGGTCGAGCTGCTGCTGGAACGGGCCGGCCGGATGCCGCTCCCGCCCTATATCGCCGCCAAGCGCCCGACCGACGCGCGCGACGCCGACGATTACCAGACGATGTTCGCGCGCGAGGCGGGTGCAGTCGCCGCGCCGACCGCCGCGCTCCACTTCACCCCCGAGCTACTCGCCGCGTTGGAGGCAGCCGGGATTGGCCATGCGACCCTGACGCTCCACGTCGGCGCGGGCACCTTCCTTCCGGTGAAGGCCGACGACACGAACGACCATGCGATGCACGCCGAATGGGGCCGCATCGACGCCGCCACCGCCGACCGCCTCAACGCCGTGCGCGCCGCTGGCGGACGCGTGATCGCAGTCGGCACGACCAGCCTGCGCCTGATCGAAAGCGCCGCGGGCGAGGACGATGTCATCCGCCCGTTCGAGGGCGATACGGCGATCTTTATCACCCCCGGCTACCGCTTTCGCGGGATCGACGGCCTGATGACCAACTTCCACCTGCCGCGATCGACGCTGTTCATGCTGGTCTCGGCGCTGATGGGCCTAGATAAGATGAAAGACGCTTACGCCCATGCGATAGAGAACGGCTATCGTTTCTACTCCTACGGGGATGCGTCGCTGCTCCTTCCGTAGAGTTCGTTTGGTGGGCGTGCGAGTGGTGCCCTTTATACATGGCTTTGACTAGGGATCGAACAAGGTATCCGGCGGAGGCGGCGCTACCAAGTCTTTCTGAGGAATGCGGCGGAACGGCTTTTCAGACGGTCGATTTGGCGTTCACAGCCGGAAGGCGCTCAAACCTTAGAGCCGCCCAACGGCGCTGTTCATGCTGGTCTCTGCGCTGATGAGGCTGGAGCGGATGAAGGCGGCTTACGCCCACGCCATCGAGAACGGCTACCGTTTCTACTCCTACGGCGATGCGTCGCTGCTTCTGCCTTGAAAGCCGCTTCGGACTGACGGGGACATTCAGCTGTTAAGGTGCTCGTGTGGGCCACTGGTGGGATGCTCGGCCCCCCTCCGCTTCGGAGTCGCAAGCGCCGCTTTCCCGACCGCTCAACGTCGCACAAACGGACCGCAACCACTAGATTCTTAGTCAGCCAGCTTATACTGTCACCGCAGGGTTTGTAACTATTATGCGGGATCAAAGAGGCCAGTGGCAGGCGAGCACGTTGCAAAGCGAATGGCGAACACAAAAGGCTTCGCCAACACGGCATCGTTGACGAAGGTAGGGTTATCCTCCGACCAACTCGCGGCGAGCGTTGCGGGCACATATCGTCTACTCGATCGCATCGATCAAACGCTTACCGCGGATGGCGTAGAGCCTCTGTGCCAGATAGTTGAGCTTGCCAACCTTTCGTCTATGATCGGCAATGTTCTTGGTGCGGAAGTGGCTAAGGCAAGCAATGGTATGTACGTCCGTAACGGACCACACAAATTTCCTGATCTTGTTCCCGCCCACCCAAACGCGGCGAAGTCCGGCATCGAAATTAAAATGGCTCTTAATCGCAATAACCCTAAGGGTCATCTAGCCAAGGAAGGCAACTACCTGACGTGCAGATATGTGCTGATCGATGCAGACGAGTCGCCATGCACCGAAAAGGCTGATCGTCATAAGGCCCAAAGAGCAGTAATTTGGGAAATGCGCGCAGGATATCTGACAGAAGATCATTTCAATATCAGCAACACGGCCGGCGATAGCGGGAAGACGGCAGTAGTCAATGCAAGTGGAATGGAAGCATTGAAGGTTGTCTATGTCGACCTCGATATGGTTCCGGGCTCAAGGAACGGTGCAAACTACCGCGCCTACGCCGCGCTTCTAGAATAGATTACTCCGCATCTAAAATTGCCTCGGCGATGACTTTCCCAAGCAAAGGTGGAACCGCATTGCCGATTTGTTTAACTATCTGTGACCTTGTCCCGGTAAATTTGAAGACATCCGGGAAGCTTTGTAGGCGAGCACCCTCGCGTGGCGTCAGGGCTCGATCCTGAAAGGGATGGATGCAGCGGTTCGAAGCGGGGTGGACGAAATTTACCGTGATTGTATTTGCAGGCTCGTCTGCATCAAGCCTGCTGTAACAAGTTGAAAAGCCGCTTGTTACCATGCCCGGCGGCAATGCATGTATGTTTGATCCCGCATGCCGAATTATGTTCAGCATCTCAGGCGAGTGGGCAGTGGCGTTGTGCATGGTGAGAGTTTCGGAGTTGAACCGAAGCAGTTCTTGGTATCGGTTTTGCGGGACGCATGCGTAGTGCTCCGCCCGCTGCCCAGACGACAGCTGTGGTAAATCGCCTATCGCGTCCATCAATGTAAGTGCTGGCGCCGTATCATCAAATAGTCCCACTTGGGGAGTGATAAGCACATTTGAATTTCCTGCCATGCTGCGGTGATTGTGTCGATGTGAAGGGGTGGGCCACTCGAAAGGCTTTCCCTTCCGGGATCCGACGATGATTAGACGTTCTCTGCGTTGAGGAAGCCCATAGTACGCTGCGTTGAGAACTCGATAGGATACACGATAGCCCAGCGCCTCGAACCCACCCACCAGAGCAGTGAGGGCGCGCCCTCTATCATGCTTCAGCAGTCCTACCACGTTTTCAAACACCAACCACTCGGGGTTCGTCGCCGCAACAACACGGCAAAACTCTTCTCCTAAGTTATTCCTAGGATCGTTCCACTCGATGTTCCTAAATGGACGAATGCTCGAAAAACCTTGGCACGGCGGCCCTCCTATGACCACGAATGGTTGCGGCGTTCCACTTAGCAGCGCATCCGCACTGAGCCCTCTGATGTCGCCACCGTGGCCGATCGCAGTTGGGTGATTTGCACAAAATGTGTCCAAGCGATCACCGAGTAAATCCGCACCCGCCACTACCTCAAACTCGCCTGTAGCTTCAAAGCCGTTCGAGAAGCCGCCTACCCCGCAGAAGAGGTCTAAAACTGGACGGAGCGAGGGATTTGGATCGCGGCGGCGATCGGTCGTACACTCGCGTACAGCCTTGGTGGCCGTGACATACCCCTCACCGGCAACGGTTCTTACAGGCTGTAGATCGACCCGCCCTTCCGCCAGATCCGGCTCGTTGCCATCGGGCACCCACTCGCTCGCAAACTTCAACCTAGGCTCCAGATAGCCGAAAAGCGTCGCGCCGCTTTTTGCCCGTTTCGCCCCCTGGCGCTATCAAAATTTGACAACGCGGATCAGTCGTACGTCGGCTGAAGGGTGCCAATGAGTCTGGAAAGCGATTGCATGAGCGTAAGCTATTTTGTCTATGAGAACAGAAACTACGATGTGATCCGCGTCCACAAGAACGAATGTGTTTATTGCCGCTGTGGCGCAGGGTTGAAAGGAAACGGCAGCCAAAAGCGTAGTATCTGGACCGGGCCTTACACGTCTATCAAGGACGCAGTAGATGCCGCGCTGTTGCTTGGTCGACTGGATACAGCTGGATGTCGACGCTGCCTGCAGGACCTAAATATCTAAGTATGCCGTTCCCGGCAAATTAATCGCGTAATACCGGCTATCTTATTTGATTACAAGCAGTCATTAGCAGGTTGATCCAGTAGCTGCTTAGGCTCGATGCCGAGTGCTTCGGCAAGCCGACCGAGCGCCCGAACAGAAGGGTTGCGCGTGCCTCTTTCCAGATCGCTGACATAGCTGCGCTTCATTCCGGCCTCCAGCGACAGCTCCTCCTGCGACATGCCCCTCAGCTTGCGGTGCCGCCTCACGTTGGCGCCGAGAAGTCGCACTACGTCCATGTGCGCAGATGGCCGCGAACGCGCCGTTCCGTCTGTCCACCAGCCGTGTCATTTTTGCTTGCCTTACCGCCCGTACAGCACGACTCATTCGCTCTGTTGGATGAAATCGCGCGTGAGCCAGGACGTGCTCATGAGCAGAATGCAATTCTCTGGGAGGATCTATGGATTAGATGCAATCATCCTTGCCCTGTCACCACGCCATAACCATCAGAATTGATAGGATACGAAATGAGAAATCGCATTTTTCGCACGATATCTGGCCTTGTCCCGCCCACTCTGCTTGTCAGCTGCAGCGATCCTCAAGCTACAATGAAAGACATCACCAAGTCTCATCTTACTGATCCGAAATCGGCAGAGTTTGGCCGTTTCGAGCGAGTGGATTCAAAGGATCGAGATTGGGCCTGCTTAGAGGTCAACTCGCGTGGTACTGGCGGCGGATACACAGGACCACAAGCATCACGTTTTGTAAGCCCGGCCTCGCTTGATAAGTGGGACTTTCAGGGGATAGCTGGAACATTTGAAGAATGCGTCGCGATGATACATGAGATGCAACCATTTGAAGGTGGCCCACGTTAGTCATAAGTTTTGCTTACATGAGGTCAGCTCGCAGATAAGATCAGGCCTTCTAGTTTAATTGTACCAGCCCTCGGCCAGCTTGCCGGGGGCTTTATTTTTGGAGATCAAATATGATTTTAATCACGTCGCCATGCGATTTAGATGCACCCCTTCCTGACCGTCTTCGATACATTCTTAGCCTTCGGCGTAACTTGATAGATCTTGCGTCATTCAGCATTGTTTGCCCAGGAGATACCTTACAGGCCATCGAAGTCAGTACGGGTTACTCGATCAACAGCGAACACCCTCCTTGGGAATGGGTGCTTGATCACGGCGGTGCGTTCGAAGCGCCCATCATCACCAACGACGATGGCAACTGCATCGTGTTGCTCGTGCCTGGAACGCCACCTTCGGAGAGCGCCCGACGATGGTGCGTCAGGTGCTCAGCCATATCGAGCGCAACGACAACGGCGATCTTTACGACGCTATGATGGAGCTGCCCTGCGTCGAACGTGGGTTCGTGAACCAATCCAAGTTCGGCCGCTACCTGGGCCGCAACAAGAACCGGATCGTCGCCAGCTTGCAGCTTGTCGAGGCACCGCATTCGGAGCGGAAGGCTTGGGCGGTGAAGCGTGTCGGCAAACCGCTCGATAAGCCGCAGCAATCATTCTTTGCCGAGAAGCCCGAGCCGGTGATCGAACGGGCATGGACGACGCCCCTCGACTTCGACGTGCCCTGAGGAAGCCCTGAGTGCCCTTGCGGGGGGGGCACCATCAATTCACTCGCACCGCCGCCAACCACCCGGAGCCTCAGCAACGAGGTTCCGGGATCGGCTTCCCGTGTCCTCTTCCATTCACAATCGAACAAAGGATATCATCATGCCAGTCATTAAGCTCGACGCCTTCACCGTTCAGACGCTCACATGCCCGCCGGAGAAGGCCAAAGAGGTGTACCGCGACACCACGATCTTAAACTTCATCGTCGAGGTTCACAGAAGCGGCACCAAGACATACGCCTACAAGTACCGCGATCCGAGCGGCACTCAGCGGCAGTTCAAAATCGCAAACGTGTCACAGCTCACCTTCGCGGAAGCGAAGAAGGAAGCGATCCGCGTTCAGTCGCGAGTCGTGGTGGGCAAGAGCCCTCAGGAAGAGCGTAAGGTCGCACGCACCGTTCCGACCGTCAGTCAATTGTCCGACCGCTACCTTGAGTATGTCCGTTCATACAAGAAGAGCGCGGACATCGATGAGCGCTACCTTCGGCTTCACCTGCTTCCCCGGTTTGGCAAGCAGCGCATCAACCAACTCGATCGCGTCGAAGTCATGGAATGGCTCGCCGGCAAGGTCAAAGAAGGCTACGCTCAGGCGACCGTCAACCGGTGGCAGGTGATCTTCGGGCACATGCTGCGGATGGCGAAGGTGTGGGGCATCGCAGGCTCCGAGGTGAACCCGCTTGACGGGCTGAAGCAGAAAGATCCCAACAACAAGGTCGAGCGCTTCCTCACCGCCGCCGAGACGCAACGCCTCCGCCGCGCGGTCGAGAACAGCCCCAACCCGATGCTCGCCCCAATCGTGGCGCTGCTGCTGCACACGGGTTGCCGCAAACGCGAACTGCTCGACGCGAAGTGGGAGGAGTTCCGGCTGGACCAGCGACTATGGCGCATTCCAACCAGCAAGACCGGAAAGCCTCGACACGTACCCTTGAGCGAGGATGCAATCGCGGTCATCAAAGCGCTGCCTCGGTACAAGGATTGCCCGTACTTGCTGCCGAACCCAAAAACGTTGAAGCCGCTCGCCTCATTCTACAACTCTTGGGACAGTGCAAGAAGAGCAGCAGGATTGCCAGACGTGCGCGTACATGACCTGCGCCATTCTATGGCCAGCAATGCGGCCAACGCAGGGCAGTCGTTGTTCGTGATCGGTCAGATACTTGGACATAGCCAGCCACGCACAACTATGAGGTACGCACATCTATCTAACGAAACACTGCACAAGGCGGCGAATGCTGCTTCGGCGGTCAGCGGGTGGAATGATAGCGCTTGATTATCTACTTACTGGCCCCTCAGGTGACATGTCGTCGCTTGAGGGGCTGGTACCCTTTATTTTTCCCGCCAACGGCTGTGCGGGGCCGGAGCGATGCAGGTTGCGTGAGGCGGATGGGAGGCGGCTTTTTGCGCAGCGATCCAGCCAAAGCGCTATGGCTAGGATACGATCGGATCACACTGGCGCGCGCGATTAGGTGATCGTTAGGAGAGGTGAAAACCTTCCGGCCAAAGCCGCTAACCGCATTGTATTCGCAGCACTTTTCTCGGACATCTCAGAATCTGTTCATGCTGGTCTCGGCGCTGATGGGACTGGAGACGATGCAGGCGGCGTATGCGCACGCGATTGCGAGCGGGTATCGCTTCTATTCCTATGGCGACGCCTCGCTGCTGCTGCCGGCGCGTTAGGTTCCGAAGCGCACCCCGACCCATAATTGCCGCGGGCGGGCGCGCTCGAGCGTGGTGTTGCTGAAGCCCGTCTCGACGCGCGCATCGAACAGGTTCTCGGCGCGGCCGACCAGCGCCAGCGTGCGCGTGACCGGCACCGCCAGCACCGCATCGACCGTCAGCGCGTCGCCCAGCGTGCGGCTGTTCTGGTCGTCCTCGAACTGACCGCCCAGATACCGCACCGTCGCGTTCGCTGCCCATCGGTCACGCGCCCAGCCGAGCGTCGCGGAGGCCTGATGCTCGGGCACCTGCGCGGGCCGCAGCCCATCGAGCGTGGGCGCGAGCGTCCCTCCGCGCACCTCCGCATCGGCATAGGCGTAAGCGGCGCCGAGCGAGACTTCGCCCAGCTGTGCCCGTGCATCGACCTCGACGCCGGTCGAGCGGATACGGTCGAGATTGTCGCGCCGGCGATAGAAGCCCGCCGCCGACACGAAGCCGACGCCGGGAAACGTTCCCGGCCCCCGCGCGACGGTCACGTTGGCGATCGCGTCGTGCAGCGTGTTGCGGAACAGCGTCGCGCCGAGCGTGACGCCGCGCGCGGGCGTCAGGTCGAAGCCGCCCTCAAACCCGTCCATCGTCTCGGGCTCGAGCTCGGCATTGGCGGCGGTCGCGTCGGCGCCGGCGCGGAACGGGCGATACAGCTCGTTGGGGGTCGGCAGGCGCCACGCGCGATACGCCGCCGCGCGCAGGCTGAGCGCGTCATTGAGCGCCAGCGCCGCGCCGACATGGCCCGTCGCCTCCGTGCCCGAACGATCGGCAAAGCGCGTGTCGGTCAGCGTGCCGCCGGTCAGCGCCGCTTCGAACAAGCGGCCATCGGCGATGCGCCAGCCATCAAGGCGACCCTCGCCCTCGATCCTCAGGGCACCCGCCTGAACGCCCAGGCTCGCAAACGCGCCCATTGTCCGCGTGGCACCGCCGGCCTCGCGCCGCCGCGTCGGCGCGCCGGCGACATAGGTGTAGAGCTCCTGCGTCCGCCCATCGATCGCGCGGATATCGGCGCCGATCGCCAGGTCGACGTTCGGCCCCAGCGGCGGGATCAGCTCGACGCGCCCGCCCAGCCCCGTGGCGGGCGTGTTGTACTGGTCGAGCGTCGGCGTGACGGTCGTCCGATCGGCACTGACGCTGGTGAACTGGCTCGCGAAGCGGCGCGTCTGCAGATAGGCGAGCGCCGAGAAGCGCCAGTCGCCCGTTCCCACCAGCCGCACGCTGGCGTCGGCGCCGTCGCTTTCGATGGCGGTGAAGTCGAGCCCGCGATCACGTCGGTCGGTGAAGCCCTGCACCGTCGACTGCAGTTCCAGGTCGGGCGCAACGCGCACCACCGCCCGCAGCGCGGCGTTGAACTGCTCATAGGGGGCGGCGCGGTCCACCGGGCCGCGATCCTCCGCGACGATCGGTGCGAAGCCGTCGCCGCGCGCATAGCCGGCCGATAACGTCGCAAAGCCAGGCTCGCGCGCCAGCGTCGCGGTGGCGCGAGCGTCGAGGGCATCACGCTCGCCATAGACGATCTCGCCGGTCAGCGGCCGAAGCTGGTCGGGGGTGGCGCTGTCGATCTCGATCACGCCGCCGATCGCGCCCGATCCCCAGCGCCCGCTGCCGCCGCCGCGGCGGACGCGCACCGCGCCGATGCGATCTGTCGAAAACGCGGGAAACGCGATCCAGCCGCCGAACGGATCCGCCTGCGGCACGCCGTCCAGGATCAGGAGCGCACGGCTCGCCGCATTGCCGCCCAGTCCGCGAAGCGTAATGCCCTGCGCGGTCGGGTTGGCGCTGCGCGAATCGGCGCGGCGGAAGGACTGGAGCCCGGCGACGTCGGCGAGCACGTCCTCAAGCCGGCCGCTGGCGGTGTTGACGGCCCGGTCACGCGTGATCTCGGTCCGCGCATCGGCACGCGTCTCGGGCAGTTCGAGCCCGCGACCCGTCACGACGATGTCGGGCGCCGTGGCTTCCTGAGCCGCGGCGGGCATCGCCGCGGCAAGCGGTGCGGCGGCCAGGCCCGCCAGCGTACGCCGCACCCCGCGCGCTTACTTCAGCGTCTTGAGATAGGCGATGATCGCCGCGCGCTTGGCCGGATCCTTAACCCCCGGATAGCTCATGCGGTTGCCCGGCGCCCAGCCGCGCGGATCGGCAAGGAACGCGTCGATCGTCTCGGGCGTCCAGGCCGCCGTTCCCTTGGCCTTGAGCGCGGGCGAATAGGCAAAGCCCGGGGCGCTTGCGACCTTGCGGCCGACGACGCCGTGCAGCGACGGGCCAAGGCGCTTGGTGTTCGGCGTCACGGCGTGGCACGCCGCGCAGGGCGCGAACGCCTGCTTGCCGGGATCGGCCGCCTGCTTCGCCGCGGCGGGCGCCGCAACCGCCAGGCCCAGGCCGAGTACCGCCATCATCGATCCACGCATTCAGAACATCCTTTCTCGCTTTGACGCAGCGTTTCCAGTCCCTTGGTACAGGCCGGACCGTGAACGCAAGCTGCATTGCGATGCGCTCGATCAATCCGCCCCGCCCGATCGGTCCGGTCGCGCTCCTTCAACGCTAAGCGTTTGGCAACGCTCCCCGCGTTAGAGGGGCCACGATGAGTGGGGGTGTTCTTTGGGGCGGCGACGTGACGGTCGCGACGATCAGCCTTGCGCTCGTCGCCTGCGCGATGGCCGCTCTGCTCCTCTGGAACATCGAGCGTCGGCGGTCGCGGCGGTTCGTCGCCGCCGCCGCCGAGGCCCTGGGCGACGCCCGGCCCCCTCGGACGCTGGATGCGCTGCTGCCCCGCATCGCCGAGCTCGGCGATCTTCGCGGCCGCGCGGCACAGGTCCATGCGCTGACCGGCCTGCCCACCCGCGAACCGCTGATCGCGCGGATGCGGGAAGGCGGCGGGGGCACGCTGGCGATCTTCGCTTTTCACGACGTCAATCGGCTGAGCGCGTTCGACCCGGATCTGGGCGACGAGGTGCTGCGCCTGCTCGCGCACCGGCTGGTGGCGATGGTCTGGCGCCAGCGGCTGGTCGCGCAGGTCGATCGCAGCCATGTCGCACTCTGGGTCGAGGGGCCGGAGGACGCCGCCCGCGGCGAACTCGACGCGCTCCTTTATGCGATGGGCGATGCGCTGAGCGCCGGCGGGCGCGAGATCGTGCCCGAGATCGGGTTGCGCCGCGCCTATCTTCCCGCCGGCGAACCCGCCCCCGAACTGGCGCTGACGCGCACGCTCGCCGCCTTCTCGGCGCCCGGCCTGCCCGCCGATGCCGCGCCGATCGACCTTCAGGCGATCGCGCGCGAGCGCTACCGGCTCGAACAGGATCTTCGCCACGCGGTTCAGCGCGGCGAGCTGACGCTCGACTATCAGCCGCTGATCGAAAGCGGCACCGGCAGCGTGACCGGGGCCGAGGCGCTGATCCGCTGGCACCATCCCGCCCGCGGCCTGGTGTCCCCCGGCCAGTTCGTGCCGATCATGGAGGCGAGCGGCCTCGCGCCAGAGATCGGCACCTGGGCGCTCAACACCGCGGTTCGCCAGGCGGCGATCTGGCGCCGCGATGGGCGCGGCAGGCTGCGCATCGCGGTCAACGTCTCCGGCCGCCAGCTCGACGCGCACGACCTCGACCGCTTGGTCGCGCGCACGCTGGCGCGGCACGGCGTCGGCCCTGATGTGCTCGAGATTGAGCTGACCGAAAGCGTCGCGCTCGGCGACGATGCGGGCGGCCGATCGACCTTCGACGCGCTGAGGGCGATGGGCGTGCGGATCGCGATCGACGATTTCGGCACAGGCTATTCGAGCTTCAGCACGCTGCGCACGCTCGCCTTCGACAAGATCAAGATCGACCGCGAGTTCGTGAGCGGCGTGGAGGCGAGCCGCGAGCGGCAGGCGATCTGCCAGAGCATCCTCGCCCTCGGCCGCGGCCTGGGCATCCGCGTGCTCGCCGAAGGGGTCGAGCGGGCGGAGGAAGTCGCCTGGCTCCATCGCCACGGCTGCCGGCATTTCCAGGGCTATTATTTCGCAGCGCCGCTCGATGCGGCGAGTTTCGCGCGGTTCGTCCGCGACCGCAGCGGCCTCGCCGCGCGGCTCGGCGACGCGATCGACGGGGTGAGAGTAGAGGAACGGTTATGGGCTTGAGCGTACGCATCGGGGGCGCAGGCGCGCTGGCATTGGCATTGTCGGCGTGCGGCGGCGGCCCCCGCCCCGCCCCGACGCCACCGCCCGCAACGAGCATCGCCGCCGAAGTCGACGCGATCGCGGCGATGCTCGACCGCGGCGAGGTAAAGCCCGCGCGCAAGCGGCTGGCCGCCGCACTCAAGCGCGAACCGATGAACCCCTCTCTCCAGCTCTTGCGCGATTCGATCGAGCGCGATCCGGTCGAGCTGCTGGGGCCGCAAAGCTATGCCTATACCGTCCGCGGCGGCGATACGATGGCGGGAATCGCCGCGCGGCTGCTCGGCAACCGGCTCAAGGCGTATCAGCTGGCTCGGTACAACAAGGTCGAGAATCCGTCGACGCTGACCGTCGGAACGGTGCTGCGCATCCCCGGCCAGCCGCCGCGCGCGCCCGCTCCCACGCCGCCGCCGCGCCGCGCCGATCCGGCGCCCGCCCGCCCGGCCCCCGCGCCTGTCGCCAAGCCAAAGCCGGCGGCCCCGCCGCGCCCGTCGTCAACCCGGCCGCGGCCGCTCGCGCCCGCAGCGCCGGGCTCGCCGCGCTCAACGCGGGCAAGGCGGCCCAGGCGGTGGTCCTGCTTCGCCGCGCCGCCGCGCTCGATCCCGGCAACCCGGCGATTGGCCGCGATCTCGCCCGCGCCGAACGCATCGCCGCGGCGGTTCGCGCGCGTCGGTAAGACGATCTAAACGCGCCGCTAATAACATCGCCATTTCGGACGGCGGCGCAGGGGCCGCGGGGGAACGAAATGCAGACGCTCGGACGCTATCGCATCGAGGCGATGATCGGCGAAGGCGCGATGGCCGAAGTCTATCGCGCGCACGACCCTGACATCGGCCGCGCCGTCGCGGTCAAGGTGCTGAAGCCCGACTTCGCCCGCGACGCCGACCTGGAAGCCCGCTTCCTCCGGGAAGCGCGAGCGGCGGGCGCGCTCAGCCATCAGAACATCGCGACGATCTATGACGTGGGTCAGGCGCAGGGCATCGCCTATATCGCGATGGAGCTGGTCGAGGGGCAGCCGCTCGACGCGGTGCTCGCCGCGCAGGGTCGGCTTCCCTATGAGCGGGTGCTGACCCTTGCGCGTCAGCTCGGCGATGCGCTCGCTTATGCCCACCGCGCGGGCATCGTCCACCGCGACGTCAAGCCTTCGAACATCCTCGTCTCGGCCGACGGCCAGCAGGTCAAGCTCGTCGATTTCGGCGTCGCCCGGCTGGGCGAGAGCGACGCCGGCCAGCTCGGCCGCACGCATGCCGGCCAGCTTGTCGGCACGCCCCGCTACATGAGCCCCGAGCAGGCGCTGGGTCTGCCGGTCGATCACCGCGCGGACCTCTTCTCGCTGGGCGTCGTCCTCTACGAGATGATGACGGGCAAGGTCGCGTTTCCGGGCACGGGCCTGGCCACGCTGGCCATCCAGATCGCGCAGGAGCGGGTCGAGCCGGTCGGGCGGATCGTCGGCGACTGCCCGCCGGGCTTCGCCTTCATCATCGACAAGCTGCTCGCCAAGAAGCCGGATGCGCGCTTTCAGGACGGCGCGCAGCTCGTCGCCGCGATCGATCGCGAGATCGGCCATGCCAAGGATGTCGAGCCGGCGCGCCGCGGCCTGCCGCTCGGCCTCAAGCTGCCGCTTGCGCTCGCTGCGGTCACTGCGCTGGCGTTGGGTGCCAGCATCGTCTCGATCCTCGATCGCCAGCAATCGGCGCTGGAGCACATGGCGCTCGTCTCGGGCGAGACGATCGCCTCCTTCGTCACCGGCAACGCCGCGGTGCTCGCCGCGGACAATGCCGGGCTCCCGCCCGCCGAGCAGGACTGGGCGCCGCTCCAGGCATTCGTCGCCGCCGCCGCGCGCGACGCCAATGTGCGCGAGATCGCCGTCGTCGGTGCCGGCGGGGTGATCCGCGCCGCGACCGATCCTGCCCGCGTCGGCACCCGATACCGCCCGCCGTCGGGCGAGCCGGCGTTCGGCGGCGACCCGCGCGCGACCGATGCCGGCGGCACCGGCATCCGTTTCGTCCGGCCGATCGACTATGCGGGAATCGAGTTCGGACGGGTCGATCTGGTGCTCAAGCGCACCGCGCTCGACGGCGCGGTCGCCAACGCCCGCGCGATGATGGCCGCACTCGCGGCGATCGTCATGCTCGCGGTGCTCGGCGTCGGCTATCTGAGCGGTTCGATGGTCGCGCGACCGCTTCGCCGGCTTCGTACCGCGCTGGCCGAGGCGGCCGACAACGGCTTTGCCCTGCGCATCTCGCACCGCCGCCGCGACGAGATCGGCGCCGCCTTCGACGCCTTCAACCGGACCGCCGAGGCGATGGAGACGCGGCTCGCCGCCGGCCCCGCCGCCCCCACCCCCGATCTTCGCGCGACGCAGATCGTCGCGCGCGCCGCCTGAGGTCCCATGTACCTGCTCCAGCTCTATCAGGACGACGCCGCCCCCGATCCGGTCGAGGCGCGGCTGCTCGATACCGGCACGCTCTTGATCGGCCGCGATACGGAGGCCGACTGGACGATCGCCGATCCCGACTGCGCGCTGTCCCGTCGTCACTGCCGGCTGACGGTGCGGCCGGGCGGACTGACGCTGGAAGCGCTGGGCGCCAACGGCATGATTGATGAGGCGAGCGGCGACCGCGTGCCGCAGGATTGCCCGCTCGTCGTCGCGACACCCGCGGCGTGGCGGCTCGGCCGCTTTCGCCTGGTCGCGACGCGCGCGCCGCTCAGCCAGGCGGAGGACGGCGACGCCAACCGCACGCTGGTCGCGCTGCCGCCGCTCGACGCGACGCAGCCGGTGCCCGCCGACTGGCACGACGCCGCGCCGGTCGCGCCGATGGGCCAGGGGTCGCTGCTCGAAGCATTCTGCGAAGGCGCCGGCCTCGACGCCTCGCTCCTCTCCAGCGAGGAGCCGGAGGAGATCATGCGCCGTGCAGGCGCGCTCTATCGCCAGATGGTGCTCGGCGTCGGCGACCTGATGGCCGAGCGCGATCGCACCCGTGCGCGCTACAGCCTGGCGCGCACGACGATCGGCGGCGCGAACAACAACCCGTTCAAATGGGCGCCGTCGCAGCGGCTGGCGATCGACCTGCTGCTCGCCGGCCCCAGCAGCTTCCTGTCCGGACCCACCGCGCTGAAGGCGTCGTTCGAGGATGTGAAGCGCCATCTGGTCGCCAGCTTCGCCGGGCTCCAGGCAAGCCTGCGCGCGGCGATCGCCGCGTTTGATCCCGCGGCGATCGAGGCCAGGCGCGGCCTGTTCGTGGGCCGCGATGCCGGTATTCGGGAGACGATCGTCCAGCGCCACGCCGCGCTTGCCGCGGAGGTCGAGGGCGGTCCGCCCGGCGCGCTCGACCGCGCCTTTGTCGAGGGATACGACCAGGCCGAACGCGACCTGGGGAGGACGCGGCGATGATCGCGATGCTCGCCCGCCTGCGCCGGCCGGCCGCCACGCCGCGCCCGCGCGGCTTCGCCTCCGCCGGTGCCAGCCATGTCGGACGCGTCCGCCGCGTCAACGAGGACCGCATTCTCGACCGTCCGGACCGCGGCCTCTGGGCCGTCGCCGACGGCATGGGCGGCCTGGCCCGCGGCGACGCGGCGGCACAGCTCGCGATCGACGCGCTCGCGGAACTTGCCGGCCGGCCCGGCCGGATCGACGCCGACGCGATCACCACAGCGCTGGCCCGCGCCGACCGCCGGCTGCGCGCGGGCGAAGGCGGCGGCACGACGATCGTCGTGCTGCTCGCCGAGGGTGACCTGGCGACGATCCTCTGGGCCGGTGACAGCCGCGCCTATCGTCTGGCGGGCGCCGTCCCGATGCGGCTGACGCGCGACCACAGCCTGGTCGCCGAGCTGGTGGAGGCAGGGCTGGTCGCGCCAGCGGACGCCGATTCGCATCCTCAGTCGAACGTCGTCACCCGCGCGCTCGGTGCGGGTGATCCCGGCGCGATCGAGGTGCGGCGGATCAGCTTCGCGCCGGGCGACCGCTTCCTGCTCGCGTCCGACGGCTGCTACCGCTCGCTCGCCCCCGGGGACGCGCCGGCGACGCTGGGCGCGGCCGCTTGCGCCGATCGGCTGGTCGCCAACGCGGTCGCACGCGACGGCAGCGACAATGCAAGCTGCGTGGTGGTGGAACGGGTGCGGTAAACTCCACCCGTTCCCTTGAGCCCTCAGTGCCGCCGCGCCTTCGACTCCGCGCGGAAGCGGTGGAGCAGCGGCTCGGTATAGCCGCTCGGCTGCGTCTCCCCCTCGAACACCAGCGCGCGGGCAGCCTGGAAGGCAAGGCTCTCGTCCTCGCGGCCCGCCATCGGCTGATAGAAGGGGTCGCCGGCATTTTGCGCGTCGACCTTCGCCGCCATCCGCCGCAGCGCCGCCTCGACCTCTTGCCGGGTTGCGACGCCGTGCTTCAGCCAGTTGGCCAGGAGCTGCGACGAGATGCGCAGCGTCGCGCGATCCTCCATCAGCCCGACATCGTTGATGTCCGGCACCTTGGAGCAACCCACACCCTGGTCGATCCAGCGAACGACATAGCCAAGGATGCCCTGCGCATTGTTGTCGAGCTCCCGCATCACTTCCTCGCGCGACCAGTCACGCGTGCCGGCGAGCGGCGGGGTGAGCAGCACGGACAGGAGCGGCACCGTCTCGGCCCGGCGCAGCACCTGCCGCTCGCCGACATCGACATTGTGATAGTGGAGCGCGTGCAGCGTCGCCGCGGTCGGGCTCGGCACCCAGGCGGTGGAGGCCCCCGCCTCGCACTGCGCCTGCTTGTCACGCAGCATGTCGGCCATGCGGTCGGGCGCCGCCCACATCCCCTTGCCGATCTGCGCGCGGCCGAGAAAGCCGTGCTCCAGCCCGATCAGCACGTTGCGGTCCTCATAGGCGCGCAGCCACGCCGCGGTCTTCATCTCGCCCTTCGGAATCACCGCACCGCCCGCCATAACGCTGTGGATCTCGTCGCCCGTGCGATCGAGGAACCCGGTGTTGATGAAGGCGATGCGGTCCTTCACCGCGTGGATGCAGGCGGACAGGTTGGCGCTAGTGCGCCGCTCCTCGTCCATCACCCCGATCTTGATCGTGTGGCGATCGAGGCCGAGCAGATCCTCGACCGCGTCGAACAGCGCGTTGGTGAACGCCGCTTCCTGCGGGCCGTGAAGCTTGGGCTTGACGATGTAGATCGATCCCGCGCGGCTGTTGCGAGTGCGGCCGAGCCCGCGCAGGTCGTAGAGGCCGATCAGCGAGGTGACGATCGCGTCGAGCACGCCCTCCGGCGCCTCCGCCCCGTCGGCCAGCCGGATCGCCGGCGTCGTCATCAAAAGGCCGACATTGCGAACGAACAACAGGCTGCGGCCCGGACGCGTGAACTGGCGCTGGTCGCCGACCTGATAGTCGCGGTCGGGATTGAGCGCCCGGGTGATCGTCTCCCCGCCCTTCTCGAACGTCTCCTCAAGGTCGCCCTTCATCAGCCCCAGCCAGTTGGCATAGGCGGCGACCTTGTCGTCGGCGTCGACCGCCGCGACCGAATCCTCCAGGTCGACGATCGTGGTGAGCGCGCTTTCCAGGAGGATGTCGGCGATCGCCGCCGGATCGGTGGCGCCGATCGGATGCTCGCGGTCGATCACCACCTCGATATGCAGGCCGTGATGCTTGAACAGCAGGTTCGCGCCCTGGTGGCCGACGAACTGGGTCGCGTCCTTCAGATTGAGGAACCCGCGCGTGTGCTCGGCCCATTTCTTGTCGGCCAGCGGCACGAACTTGTCGAGGAACGCCTTGGCCGCGGTGACCACGCGCGCGCCGCGCGCCGCGTCATAGCCGCCGGTCGGGATCGGACCCGACAGCGCATCGGTGCCGTAGAGCGCATCGTAGAGGCTGCCCCAGCGCGCATTGGCGGCGTTGAGAAGGAAGCGGGCGTTGAGCACAGGCACGACGAGCTGCGGCCCGGCGATCGTCGCCACCTCCGGATCGATCCCCTGCGTGCCGATGCGGAACGGTGCGGGCTCATCGACCAGATAGCCGATCGAACGAAGGAACGCCTCATATTCCGCCGGATCGATCGCCTGCCCCGCTCGCCCGCCGTGCCAGGCGTCGAGCTCGCCCTGCAGCGCGTCGCGCTTTGCGAGCAGCGCGCGATTGTCGGGCGCGAACCGCGCAAAGATCGCCGCCGCGCCCGACCAGAAGGTCTCGGCCGCGAGGCCCAGATCGGGCAGCACACGATCCTCGATAAAGCGCGCGAGCGGCTCGGCCACCGACAGGTCGGCGCGGGGGGTCATGGCGGTCATCGAAAGCTCCTCGGGCAATGGGTCGATCATGCCTGGGGAGGCTGACGAATAGTGCACGAGCCGTCGCCGCGATCAAGCGGTCAGCGTGGACCTTCAGGGCGGGGGCGCACCCGGGTCGTTGGTGGCCGCGGGCGCGATCTTGCAGACCGCCTGCTCGATGCGCAGCAGCATGTCGCGAAGCTGCGACCGTTCGGCGTCGGTGAACTCGGCGAACAGCGCGCGCTCCATCTCAAGCGCCTTGGGCGCGACCACGGCATAGAGCTCGCGGCCCGAATCGGTCAGGTTGAGCACGCGCGACCGCTGGTCGCCGGGATTGGGGACGCGCGCGACCAGCCCGCGTTCGGCGAGGGCGATCGCGGCGCGGCTGACCGTCACCTTGTCCATCTGCGTCCGCGCGCCCAGCGCCTGCTGCGTCAGCCCCTTGCCCTCCGCCAGCACGCAGACGAGCCGCCATTCCGGCACGCGGAGCCCGAACATCGATTGATAGACCGTGGCGATCGCGGTCGAGACGACGTTGGAGGCGATTGAGAGGCGATATGGTAGAAAGGCGTCGAGATCGAGAACGGCCACTGAACGTCATCCCCCCGGATAGTCACGCGAGTCGGATTGCCTGCATAGCGCCATGCAAGTGTGTTTGTCGAACCATACACCCGTCCCGGTTCGGCGCATCGCGGCTTGCCAATCGCGCGCGGGCGAACCAAACGCAGGACGACCATGCCGATGCCCTCCCAACCCGACCTCGCCGGCCTTTCGCTCGCCGACATCGCCCGGCTCGCCGAAGCCGACAAGCTGCCGCCGGTCGACAAGTGGAACCCCGCGCATTGCGGCGACAGCGAGATGCGGATCGCCCGCGACGGCAGCTGGACGCACCAGGGCAGCCCGATCACGCGGACGGAGATGGTGCGCCTGTTCTCCACCATCCTGCGGCGCGAACCCGATGGCGGCTATGTGCTGGTCACCCCGGTCGAGAAGCTGGACATCGCGGTCGAGGACGCGCCCTTCGTCGCGGTCGAGATGAAGGCGGAAGGCGCTGGCGAGGCGATGAAGATCGCCTTCCGCCTGAACACCGGCGACCTCGTCACCGCCGGGCCCAACCATCCGCTCCGCTTCGAGAACGGGGCGGAGGGGCCACGCCCCTATCTGCACGTGCGCGGCGGGCTGGAAGCGCTGGTCGCGCGCACCGTCTATTACGAGCTAGTCGACATCGCGCTCGCCAATAGCGCGGTGGCGCCCGGCATTTGGAGCGACGGCGCCTTCTTTCCCATCGACGCCGGGAACGGCGCGGCGGCGGCGTGACGCTGGCCGAGCGGCTGGCCGCGGCACTGGCGCGGGCGCCGGCCGATGGCGAGCCGCCGATTCCGGGAGACGCGATCGTCGACCATCCGGGCGACCCGATGCCCGCCGCGGTGCTGATCGCGATCACCGACCGGTCCGAACCCGGTGTCCTGCTCACCCGCCGCACCGACAGCTTGTCGCGCCATGCCGGCCAGGTCGCCTTTCCCGGCGGCCGGGTCGATCCGGGTGACGCCGACATCATCGCCGCGGCGCTGCGCGAGGCGGAGGAGGAGATCGGCCTGCCCCCCGCAATGGTAGAGGTGGTGGGGGTCGCCGATCCCTATCGCACGATCACCGGCTTTGCGGTCACGCCGGTGCTCGCCGTGGTGCCCCCCGACCTGCCGCTCGTCCCGCAGCCCGGCGAGGTCGCGGCGATCTTCGAGCCGCCGCTCGCCTTCCTGCTCGATCCGGCCAGCCGCGAGTGGCGCGACATGCCGTGGCGCGGGGAGATGCGGCGGGTGATGGAGATCAACTGGGGCGGCGAGCGCATCTGGGGCGCGACCGCGGCGATGATCGCCAACCTCGCCCGGCGGCTGGCATGACGCAGATCGACCCGGCGACCGCGCCCTGGGCGGGGCGTGAGGGGTTCGGCGGGCTGATCGAGGCGCTCGGCGCCGGCGACGTGCGCATCGTCGGCGGGGCGGTGCGCGATACGCTGCTCGGCCTGCCCGTTGCCGACCTCGACCTTGCGACCCGGCACCGGCCCGAAACCGTGGTCGAGCGCCTGGCTGCCGCCGCCATCCGCGCGGTGCCCACCGGCATCGCCCATGGGACCATCACGGCGGTCCTGCCCGATGGCCCGGTCGAGGTGACGACGCTTCGCCGCGACGTGTCCACCGATGGCCGCCACGCCACCGTCGCGTTCAGCGACGACTGGCGCGAGGATGCCGCGCGCCGCGACTTCACGATGAACGCGCTCTATGCCGATCCCACGACGGGCGAGTTGTTCGACTATTTCGGCGGTCTCGACGACCTTGCCGCGCGGCGCGTGCGCTTCATCGGCGACCCGCTCCAGCGCATCGCCGAGGATCACCTTCGCATCCTCCGCTTCTTCCGCTTCCTCGCGCGGTTCGGCGATACGCCCGAGCCCGCCGGCCTCGCCGCGTGCACCGCCCGCGCCCGCGACCTGATGGCGTTGTCGCGGGAGCGGATCGCCGACGAGCTTTTGAAGCTGCTGGTCGCGCCGGGAGCGGTCTGGGTCGCGGCGCTGATGGTCGAGCGCGGCATCTTCGCGCCGGTGCTGCCCGAGATCGCGGACACCGCCCGCCTCGCCGCGCTCGCCGAGCGCGAGGCGGCGGCCGGCATCGCGCCGCACGCGATCCGTCGGCTGGCCGCGCTGATCCCCGCCGATTCGGCAACCGCCGGCGACATCGCCGCGCGGCTCCGCCTCTCCAACGCCCAGCGCAAACGACTGGAAAGCGCCGCGGTGCCGCACGACGGCAGCGACCCGCGCACGCTCGCCTATCGCATCAGCGTCGATGCCGCGGTCGATCGGCTGCTGCTTGCCGGCGCGTCGGTCGAGCCGCTCGCCGACTGGAGCCTACCGCGCTTCCCGCTCACCGGCGGCGCGCTGGTCGAGCGCGGCATCCGCAAGGGACCGCTCGTCGCCGCGACGCTCAGGCGGATCGAGGACGCGTGGGTCGCCGAGGGCTTTCCCGGCGAGGATCGGCTGGCGGCGCTGACCGACGCCGCGGTGGCTCAGACGTTGAACGAGGATAGCAGCCGGAACGCCTGATCGGACGGTAGCGGCCGGGCATAGAGATAGCCCTGGCCATAGCCGCAGCCGAGCGCCGCCAGCGTCTGTGCAAGCTCCGGCGTCTCGATCCCCTCGGCGGTCGTCTGCATCCCCAGCGCCTGTGCCAAGCCGAGGATTGCGCGGACGATCGCCACCTTGTCGCGATCGGCGAGCATCCCGGACACGAAACTCCGATCGATCTTGAGCAGGTCGATCGGCAACCGCTGGAGGAAGGCGAGGTTCGAATAGCCCGTGCCGAAATCGTCCATCGCCAGCGTCGTGCCCAGGTCCTTGAGCGCGCGGATGGTGTGCGACACGCCGTCGGGATCGGCGACGATCGCGCTTTCGGTCAGCTCCAGCGTCAGCCGCCGACCATCCAGGCCGTGGCGCGCCAGCGCCTGACCCACCATCGTCGCGACCTGATCGCGCTGAAGCTGGATCGCCGACAGGTTGACCGCGACGTTGACGCCGCAATTGCCGCCCGCCTTTGCGTCCCAGTCGGCGAGCGTCCGCGCCGCCTCGTTCATCGCCCAGCGGCCCAGCGGGACGATCAGCCCCGCTTCCTCCGCCACGGGGATGAAGTCGGCAGGCGAAATCTCCTGCCCGCGCTCGGTCGTCCAGCGCGCCAGCGCCTCGAACGAGGTGATGCGGCCGGTGGCAAGATCACAGATCGGCTGCATGTAGAGCCGGAGCGCCCCCGCATCGATCGCGCGGCGAAGCTCGGTCTCGATGCCGAATTGCTGGCGCGCGATGTCGAAGGCCTGAGTCTGATAGATTTCGACATGGCCCGACTTCTTCGCGCGCTTGACCGCGAACTGGGCGTGACGGATCAGCTCCTCGGCCTCGCCCTCTTCATCGGTGCCGAGCGCGATGCCGATCGAGCAGTCGACGCGGATCTCGAAGTCGGAAAGACGAAACGGGCTGACCAGCGCGTTCTCCAGCCGATGCGCGAGTTGCAGCGCCTCAGCCGGGCCGTCGTCGATGGCCATCAGGATCGCGAACTCGTCGCCGCCCGTGCGCGCGATGATGTCGCGCGCGCGCAGCGCTCCCTTCAGCCGCCGCGCGACCGAAATGAGCAGCTCGTCGCCGGCAAGGCCGCCCATGCACGCATTGACGCGGCTGAAGCGGTCGAGATTGATCGCCAGCACCGCAAAGCTTTCGCGCGCCCGCTCGGCAATCGCGTTCTCGAGTTGGTCGGCAAAGCCGGCGCGATTGGGCAGCCCGGTCAGACTGTCCGTCATCATCTCGCGGCGAAGGCTGTGTTCGGTGCGGAACTGGCCCGTCCGGTCGAGCAAGGTCAACAGGCAGCGCGGCGCCCCGCCGACGACGGGCGGCTTGGCCATGCGGACCGAGAAATAGCGGCAATCCACACGCTCGCCGAATTGCCAGTCGAATTCGGCGGTGCGCTCGTCCGCCGCCAGGAAAGCAAGGATACGCGCGCCGAGCAGCCGCACCAGCGGCGACTGCACCGCGACCACGCCGAGTCCGGCCGCGCGAAAGCTCGTGTTCACCGCCTCGAACGCCAGCGCGCCTTCGGTCAGCGTCAGGATCGCAGTGGGGATCGGCAGCATGTCGAGCAGCAGCGCGCTCGCCTGAGGGCCGTGCGCATGCGGGTCGACACCGCCCAGCCAGCGGCCGAGCGATTCGGGAACGGTCAGGGCTTCGACCGGGTACATCGTCGCTTGAATTAGGGCCGAGTGGTTAAGACCGGTTGAACCCGACACCCGCAAAATGAAACCTGAATAACAGTCATGGATCAGTCGAAACGATTGTTCCGCGGGAACCCGGTCGGGGGCGTTCGCCCCGCCGCGCCGCGCGCCGCGCGCCAGGCCGACAGATCGGCTTCGGTCCGCATCCGCCCGGCCTCGCCGCCCATTGCCCAGGAAAGACCATCGGCGAAGCGGAAGCTGCGCGCATCGGCCAGCCCGCCCTCGCGGAAGCGCTGGAGCTGCACACCCTGCCCGCGCGACATCTCGGCCACCTCGCTCAGCGGAAACACGACGAGCTTGCGGTTGTCGCCCGACGCCGCGACATAATCGTCGCCGACCGCGACACGCCGCACCACCTTGAGCTTCGCGCCGGTGCGCGGGCTGACGACCTGCTTGCCCTTGCGCGTTTCCGCCAGCACGTCGCCCTCTCGCACGACGAAGCCGCGGCCGTCGCTCGCGGCGACCAGCAGCTTGGCATCCGCGCCGCCCGACCGCAGCGCGGTGACGATCGCACCGCCGCCGTCCAGGTCGATCATCAGGCTCAAGGGCTCGCCGAACCCTCGTCCGCCGGGCAGCTTGTCGGCGCCCAGCGTATAGAAGCGCCCGCTCTCGGTCGCGACGATCAGCTTGTCGGTGGTCTGCGCGTGAAAGGCGAAACGCGGCCCGTCGCCCTCACGAAACTTCATCGCCTCGGTCGAGGCGAGGTCGACATGGCCCTTCATCGCGCGAATCCAGCCGCGCTGCGACACGATCACCGTCACCGGCTCGCGCTCGATCATCGCCTCCAGCGGGATGTCGCGCGCGGGCGCCGCTTCCTCGATCGTGGTGCGCCGCGCGCCCAGCGCCGTCCCCGGCCCATAACGATCGCGCAGCTTCTTCATGTCGCGCTTCAGCCGCGTCCGCTGCTTGCCCTCGCTGGCGAGCAGCGCGGTGAGCTCGGCCTGTTCCTTGTCGAGCGTGTCGCGCTCGCGGCGCAGTTCCATCTCCTCCAGCCGGCGAAGCGAGCGCAGCCGCATGTTGAGGATCGCCTCGGCCTGACGGTCGGTCAGCCCGAACTCGGCCATCATCACGGGCTTGGGCTCGTCCTCGGTCCGGATGATCTCGATCACGCGGTCGAGGTTGAGGAACGCGATGATATAGCCGTCGAGCAGCTCGATCCGGTCGGCGATCTTGTCCAGCCGGTGCTGCGACCGGCGGCGGAGCACGACGAACTGATGGTCGACCCAGGCCGACAGCGCCTCGCGCAGGCTCATCACCCGCGGCGTGCGCTGGTGATCGAGCACGTTGAGGTTGAGCGGCACTCGCGTCTCAAGGTCGGTCAGGCGAAAGAGCCCGTCCATCAGCGTCGCGGGATCGACGGTGCGTGCGCGCGGCTCCAGGACGATGCGGATCTCGGCGTCGGACTCGTCACGCACGTCGGCGAGGATCGGAAACTTCTTGTCGTTGATGAGCGCGGCGATCGCCTCGATCAGCTTGCCCTTCTGGACGCCGTACGGGATCTCGGTGACGACCGCCTGCCAGCCGCCGCCCTTCTCCCGCTCGATCGTGTAGCGCGCGCGAACGCGAAAGCCGCCGCGCCCGGTGGCATAGCTTTCGGCGATCGCCGCCGGGCTGTCGACGACGATGCCGCCGGTCGGAAAGTCCGGCCCTCGCACATGCGCCAGCACCGCCGCATCATCGGCCTCGGGCTGGTCGATCAGCATCACCGCGGCGTCGAGCAGCTCGGCGGCATTGTGCGGCGGGATGCTCGTCGCCATGCCGACCGCGATGCCGCTCGCGCCGTTCGCCAGCAAATTGGGGAACATGCCCGGGAACAGCTCGGGCTCCTGCTCCTCGCCATTATAGGTCGGGCGATAATCGACCGCGTCCTCGTCCAGCCCCGCCATCAGGTCGATCGCGACCTGCGTCAGCCGCGCCTCGGTATAGCGATAGGCGGCGGCGTTATCGCCGTCGATGTTGCCGAAATTGCCCTGCCCGTCGACCAGCGGGTAGCGGAGGGCAAAGGTCTGCGCCAGGCGGACCATCGCGTCATAGACCGACTGGTCGCCATGCGGATGGTATTTGCCGATCACGTCGCCGACGACGCGCGCACACTTCTTGTAACCGGAGGCGGGATCCAGCCGCAGCAGCCGCATCGCCCAGAGCAGGCGGCGATGCACCGGCTTCAGCCCGTCGCGAACGTCGGGCAGCGACCGCGCGGTGATCGTCGACATCGCATAGACGAGGTATCGTTCGGACAGCGCACTGTCGAACGGCGCGTCGAGGATGCCGATGGGCGGGTTATCGAGCGGATCGTCGAGATCGGTGGCCATCGCCGCGCCTGCTAGCAAAGCGCCGCGGCGGGCGCCAGTTGGCCGCGCGTCACGAGCCGCTCATCGCGCCCGGCCACGTCCGGGACGGCGTCATCTTCCGGTGCCAGACGACGATGTCGTACCCCGCATCGGGCGGGTTGTCGGGTTCGGCGTCGGTCTGGAACGTCGCTGGGTCGACGCCCCAGCCGATGACGCCCCACCAGGTCGGCCGTGCCGCCCAGCGATCGATCGCGGCGCCCCGTGGGCGCTTCGCCATGTCGATCCAGAGCGCATCACCCCTTGCCGGCGTGAAGGCGGCTCCCATGTCGCCCGGCCGGTCGTTGACGAGCGGGAGATCGCTGAACCGCCGTTCGGCAGGCTTGGGGTCGGGCTTGCCATCGGTCAGCCTGACCGCGCGAACGACCGCGCGCGACCAGGTGAAGCCCACCGCCTGATAGGCTCGCCCCAGCTCGCGGCGCAGCACGATGCCCGTCGAGACATAGCCCTGCGGCTCCCATTGCGGCAGCGACCAGAGGACGTGGCCGTTCTGTGCCCAGAACGCCGCGCGACCGCCACCGACGCGATCGATCAGGTTGCGCGCCATCGACCGGTCTCGGCGACCCCAATATTCGACGGGGATCGTCTTCCTGTCGACGCCGGCGCGGTCGAACTCGAACGCCACCAGCCCCTGCGATGCGGCGCGTGCGGCGAACCGCGCCTCGTCGACGTCGGGATCGGCGCGCGCACCAGCGGGTGCCTCGCCAAAGGCGTTTTCCAGATCCGCAGCGGCGGCGAGCAAGGCGGTCATCGTCGCCGCGTCCGCCGTTTTCACCCAGTCGTAGAGGAACGGCGTCTTGCCGTCGGCGCCCGGCAGGATCGGCGCCAGCCGCTTGCGCAGAGCCTCCGCCTTGCCGCGGTCGCGGCGGCCGAGCACCCGGAGCGCGAACGCCGCGTCGGTCCCGCTTTCCTGAACGTCGATGCCGAACATGCGGATCGGCTTGTCGGCCCTCTGGTTCCACGCGCGCAGCCACAGGAGCAGCCCGCCAAATTCGTCGTTGCGCCAGATCGAGAAGAAGCCCGGCGCGCGGATCAGCGCCGCCGGATCGCCCTCGCCCAACGTCACATAGCGGTCGAAGCCGCGCCCCGCGGTCCGGTTGCATTCGATCGCGACGGCATCGATGGCGCCGGCGCGCACCAGCGCCTTGACGAGTTCGGCCTTGAACGCCTGATCCTCGTGCGTGCCGTGCGTCGCCTCGCCGATGCCGATCACCTTGGTGCCCTTGAGCCGCGTCACCAGGGGCGCGAGGTCGGCCTCGGTCGGCATGCCGGGCTCGAAGCGGCGGCCATCGCTGGCGATCCAGGCCGATGCCGCACCCTGTTCCTGCGCGCGTTCCGCCGGGCTCGGCACCGCCGCCTGCGGCCCCGCCAGCACCCATGCCGCCGCCATCCACCCGATCATGTCGGCCCCCCATTTCCCGGAGCGGAGGCTAACATGAAGCAGCCGCCATGCAACGCCCCGGGGGTGACGCGCCGGGATCGCTCGGCTACCAGCCGGGGATGGAGAGATTGATCGAGGTTGAGCGCACTGCCGTCGGGCACGTCGCCGCCGCGCCGATGCTGGAACAGATCGAGGGGTGGTGCGCGATCAACTCGGGCACGCGCAACCTCAGCGGCGTTTCGGCGATGGGCGCGGCGCTCGCCGACGCCTTTTCCGCGCTGCCCGGGACGCTCCGCATGGTCGATCCCGAACCCGTCGAGGCGGTCGAGCCCGACGGCCGCGTCGTCGCGATCGATCATGGCCGCCACCTGCACCTGACCGTCCGCCCGGACGCGCCGGTGCAGATGCTGTTCACCGGCCACATGGACACTGTCTATCCCGCCGACCATCCGTTCCAGTCGCTGACGCGGCGCGCGGACGGTGCGATCAACGCGCCGGGCGCGGCCGACATGAAGGGTGGGCTGTCGCTGATGCTCGCCGCGCTGAAGGCGGTGGAGGCGAGCCCGCTTGCCCCCCGCATCGGCTATGACGTGCTCATCAACTCGGACGAGGAAACGGGCTCGCTGTCGTCGTCGGCGCTGATCGCGGATCTGGCGCGCGGCAAGGTCGCGGCGCTCACCTACGAACCCGCGCTTGCCGACGGGACGCTGGCGGGCGCGCGCGGCGGGACGGGCAATTTCTCGATCGTCGTCAGCGGCCGCAGCGCCCATGCCGGCCGCAACCCGCAGGACGGCCGCAACGCGATCGTCGCCGCCGCCGACCTCGCGCTCCGGCTGGCACAGGCCGGGCGCGAGGGGCTGAGCGTCAATCCCGCGCGCATAGACGGCGGCGGGCCGAACAACGTCGTACCCGAACACGCGATCCTGCGCGTCAATTTCCGCCCGCGCGACACCGCCGCCATCGCCGAGGCGCAGGCCGCGCTCGACGCCGCGATGGCCGCCGTGGCCGCCGCGCACGACGTCCGCATCGACCTTCACGGCAGCTTCAATCGCCCGCCCAAGCCGCTCGACGCCGGTGCCGAGCGGCTGTTCGCACTCGTCGGACAGGTCGGCGAAGACCTCGGTATTCCGATCGCGTGGAAGGCGTCGGGCGGGGTCTGCGACGGCAACAACATCGCGGCGTGCGGCGTGCCCGTCATCGACACCATGGGCGCGCGCGGCGGCGCCATCCATTCGAGCGAGGAATTCCTCATTCCCGAAAGCCTGCCCGAGCGCGCCGCCCTGTCGGCGCTGACGATCTTGCGCATCGCCGAGCGGGGCCGCCCATGAGCTTCCGCATCCGCGCTGCCCGCGACGAGGATCTCCAGCCACTCTACGAGATGGCCAAGCTGACCGGCGGCGGCTTCACCAACCTGCCCCCCGACAGGCCGGCGCTGCGCGCCAAGCTGGAACGCAGCCACGAGGCGTTCGGACGAACCGACGATGCGCTGCGCGACGACCTCTACGTGCTCATTCTCGAAAATGCCGCGACCGGCGAAGTGCGCGGCACCTGCCAGATCTTCACCCAGGTCGGACAGCGCTGGCCCTTCTACAGCTATCGCATCGGCACCATCACCAAGCGGAGCGAGGAGCTCGGCCGCACCTTCCGCTCGGAGACGCTCAACCTCGTCAACGATCTGGAGGGATCGAGCGAGGTCGGCGGGCTGTTCCTCCATCCCGGCGAGCGTGCCGGGGGGCTGGGCATGCTGCTCGCGCGCAGCCGCTACCTGTTTGTCGCGATGCATCGCGCGCGCTTTGCCGACCGTATCCTCGCCGAGCTGCGCGGCGTGATCGACGAGGCGGGCGGATCGCCCTTCTGGGACGGGGTGGCTGGCCGCTTCTTCGGCATGAACTTCCAGGCGGCGGACGAATTCAATGCGACGCACGGCAACCAGTTCATCGCCGACCTGATGCCCAAGCACCCCATCTACATCGCCATGCTGACGGAGACGGCCCGCGCCGCGATCGGCCTGCCCCACCCGTCCGGCCGCGCGGCGATGCGGATGCTGGAGGGCGAGGGCTTCAGCCATGACGGCTATGTCGACATTTTCGACGGCGGCCCCACCATGACCGCACGCACCGACGCCGTGAAGAGCATCCGCGAGGCGACCGCCGCGCCCGTCACCGCGCTGGCGGAGGGCGGCGACGCCAAGCTTGTGGCGACGGGCCGGCTGGCGGATTTCCGCTGCGCGTTCGGCCGGATCGCGGGGGGCAAGGGCGGCGTGACGCTCGACCCCGGCTGTGCCGAGGTGCTCGGCGTCGCCGCGGGCGATACCGTCACGCATGTGGAGCGCTGACATGGCCCTCACCGAAATCAACTTCGACGGGCTGATCGGGCCCAGCCACAATTATGCGGGCCTGTCGCCGGGCAATCTTGCCGCCACGCGCAATGCGGGCGCGGTGTCGCAGCCGCGCGCCGCCGCGCTTCAGGGCATTGCCAAGATGCGCGCCAATCTCGCGCTCGGGCTGACCCAGGGCATCTTCCTGCCGCACGCCCGCCCCGACCATCGCTGGCTGGCGAGCCTCTCGACGGATTACGACCGCGCCGCGCCGCACCTGCGCGCACAGGCGCTGTCGGCCTCGCCGATGTGGGCGGCCAATGCCGCCACGGTCTCGCCCGCACCGGACACCGCGGACGGGCGCTGCCACCTGTCGGTCGCGAATCTGGTGACGATGCCGCATCGCAGCCATGAGTGGCCCGGCACGCTCGCGCAGCTCCGCCTCGCCTTCGCGCACCCGGCTTTCGCGGTGCACGGCCCCGTCCCCGCCCCGTTCGGTGACGAGGGTGCGGCCAACCACATGCGCCTCTGCCCGCGTCACGGCGAGCCGGGTGTCGAGGTGTTCGTCTATGGCGTGTCGGGCGGTCCCTTCCCCGCGCGCCAGCATCGCGAGGCGAGCGAAGCGGTCGTACGCGCCCACGGCCTCGACCCCGCGCGCACGCTGTTCGTCCAGCAGTCCGAGGCGGCGATTGCGGCGGGCGCGTTCCACAACGACGTCGTCGCCGTCGCCAACGAACGCGTGCTGTTCGCGCACGAACACGCCTTTGCCGATCGCGAGGCCTTCTACGCCGACCTCACTCGCCTGATGCCGGAGGTCGAGATCGTCGAGGTGCCCGCCGACCGCCTCACCCTGGCCGACGCGATCGGCTCCTACCTCTTCAACGCGCAGCTCGTGACGCCGCCCGATGGCCAGCCGACGCTGATCGTCCCGACCGAGGCGCGCGACAATGCGGCGGTGTGGGCCTGGCTCCAGGACCACCTTGCCGGCAATGGCGCGGTCCGGCGGGTCGAGGTGGTCGATGTCCGCCAGTCGATGGCGAACGGCGGCGGCCCCGCCTGCCTGCGCCTTCGCGTTGTCGCCGATCCCGCGACGATCGACCCGCGCTTCCTGCTGGACGAAGCGAGGCTCGACCGCATCGCCGCGGTGGTCGAGGCGCACTGGCCCGAAGCGATCGGCGCCGACGACATCGCCGACCCGGCGCTGATCGCCGGCATTGTGGCGGCCCGCCGTGCGCTGCTGGAGGCGCTGGAGCTTGTCGAATTAGTTGACAGTTAACCCTCTCCGGTAACGCCGGAACGGAGGTTTTCTGCGGCTGGTACGGACTTTGCGTAGCGTTTCGCCATGTTCCATCGTGTCACCCGCCTGTTCACGATCAAGACCAAGTTCGAGGCGTTCGTCGTCATATATGGCCTCGGCCTCGGCGCGGTGGAGCGCGGGCTGCACTATCTCCACGACTATCCCGGCTTCGGCGGCAAGCTCCTGTTCGCCGTCTGCCCGATCGCGGTGTTCATGGCCGGCGGCCGCATCCTCGACTCGGTCGAGCGGGGATACGGGGAGTAGGATATCGTCACCCCGGACTTGTTCCGGGGTCCACCGGGCGGCAGACTTGACGGGTAGTGAGAGAACGAACCCCGTGCGTCTACATCCTCGCCAGCGCCGCGAACGGCGTATTGTACGTCGGCGTGACGTCCGACCTGCTCGCGCGGGTCATCCAGCATAGCGAAGGCACATTCGACGGCTTCACCAAGCGATATGGTGTGAACCCGCCTTGTCTGGTTCGACGTCGCCGAGACGATGGAAGCCGCGATCCTGCGTGAAAAGCAGATCAAACGCTGGCGGCGCGACTGGAAGCGCAACCTGATCGAGCGCGACAATCCGGAATGGCATGATCTGGCGGTTGGTTTCGGGCTGGAGCCGCTCAAGGCTCCGGTACGCGGACAGGTGGACCCCGGAACAAGTCCGGGGTGACGGATATGGGGGCGCCGCGCTCCCTCAAGCAAACGCATACGGCCCGCCCTTCGCCAGCGCCGCCTGGTACGCCGTCCGCGCGTGGACCTTCTGCAGCCACGCAATGGTCGCAGGCCGGCTCTCGTCCAGCCCGCCGCGGCTGCGGGCCGCTTCCAGCGGGAAGCTCATCATGATGTCCGCCGCTGTGAACTGGTCGCCGGCGAACCAGGACCGGCTCACCAATTCCGCCTCGATATAGTCGAGGTGGACGTCGATCATCGGCTGGATGCGCTTCATCGCCACCTTGCCGAGCAGCGGCACCTTGCTCAGCACCAGCTTTACGAGCAACGGCGGCATCACCGACCCTTCGGCATAATGGAGGAAGAAGCGATAGCGGAGCACGTCTTCGCGCCGCGCGGGCGTGCCCAGCCGGCCGTCGCATTTCTGGACCAGATATTCGACGATCGCGCCCGTCTCCGCCACCACCACCCGGTCGCCGCCCGCCGCCGCGACATCCTCGATCACCGGCGATTTGCCGAGCGGATGGATGCGCTTCAGCTCGGGCGGGGCGAGCATCGTCACCTTGTTGCGTTCGTACCGCTTGACCTCGTACGGCAGGCCCAGTTCCTCGAGCAGCCACAGCACCCGCTGCGAGCGCGAATTTTCGAGGTGGTGGACGATGATCGTCATGCTGGTCGCTCCCCTGAAACCTGATCGCGCGGCTTAACTCGCGGACCCGCCAAAGCGATGCCGCGCTTGCCCTTTTGCCCTGACCCGTCTATGCGCGCGACCGTCCGACGAGTATAGGCTCGGCGGCGGAGCGGCGCGGGGCGATGGCCCGACAGCGCCCCTATCGCATCACAGACGCGATCGAGAGCCCTTCGTCCGCCGATCCGATGTTCGCGCGGATGCCGTGGCGGCATTCGGCCGCGACGGCGTTCTGGCCCAAAGACCGCCGGACCCAACCGGCTGGCCGGAAAACGTCAATATCGAGGATCAACTCCAACCCATGGCTACCAACCCCACCCGCGACGATTTCGCCGCGATGCTCGACGACATGTTCGGCGGTGCCGACAGCTTTGAAGGCCGCGTCGTCCACGGCACCGTCACCGCCATCGAGAACGACCTGGCCGTCATCGACGTCGGTCTGAAGTCCGAAGGCCGCGTGCCGCTGCGCGAATTCGCCGCGCCGGGCCAGAAGGCCGAGCTCAAGGTCGGCGACGAGGTCGAGGTCTATGTCGACCGCGTCGAGAACGCCAATGGCGAAGCGATGCTGTCGCGCGACCGCGCCCGCCGCGAAGCGGCCTGGGACAAGCTCGAGCTCGAGTTCAGCCAGGGCAACCGCGTCGAGGGCGTGATCTTCGGCCGCGTCAAGGGCGGCTTCACCGTCGACCTGTCGGGCGCCGTCGCGTTCCTGCCGGGTTCGCAGGTCGACATCCGCCCCGTGCGCGACGTCACCCCGCTGATGGACCTGCCCCAGCCCTTCCAGATCCTGAAGATGGACCGCAAGCGCGGCAACATCGTCGTGTCGCGCCGCGCCGTCCTCGAAGAGACGCGCGCCGAGCAACGTTCGGGCCTGATCCAGAGCCTGGCCGAGGGCCAGATCATCGACGGCGTCGTCAAGAACATCACCGATTACGGTGCGTTCGTCGACCTGGGCGGCATCGACGGCCTGCTCCACGTCACCGACCTCAGCTACAAGCGCGTCGGCCACCCGTCGGAGATGCTGAATATCGGCGACACGGTGAAGGTGCAGATCATCCGCATCAACCGCGACACGCAGCGCATCTCGCTCGGTATGAAGCAGCTCGAGAGCGATCCGTGGGATGGCGCGGGCGCGAAGTATCCGGTCGGCGCCAAGCTGTCGGGCCGCGTCACGAACATCACCGAATATGGTGCGTTCGTCGAGCTTGAGCCGGGTATCGAGGGTCTCGTCCACGTCAGCGAGATGTCGTGGACCAAGAAGAACGTCCATCCGGGCAAGATCGTCTCGACCTCGCAGGAAGTCGAAGTCGTCGTGCTCGAGGTCGATCAGGACAAGCGCCGCATCTCGCTCGGCCTCAAGCAGGCTCAGCAGAACCCGTGGGAGCGCTTCGCCGAGGCGCACCCGGTCGGCAGCGAAGTCGAGGGCGAAGTCAAGAATGCCACCGAGTTCGGCCTGTTCATCGGCCTGGACGGCGACGTCGACGGCATGGTCCACATGTCCGACATCGCGTGGGGCATCTCGGGCGAGGACGCGCTGGCGCTCCATCGCAAGGGTGAGGTCGTCAAGGCGATCGTGCTCGCGGTCGAGGCCGACAAGGAGCGTATCTCGCTCGGCATGAAGCAGCTCGAGCGCGGCGCCCCCGTCGCGGGCGGTGCGGCGGCCGGCGGCGGCAGCCGCGTTGGCAAGAACGAGATCGTCACCGTGACCGTGCTCGAAGTCCGCGATGCGGGCCTCGAGGTCCAGTCGGGCGACGACGGCGTCACCGGCTTCATCAAGCGCACCGATCTGGGCCGCGACCGCGACGAGCAGCGTCCGGAGCGTTTCCAGGTCGGCCAGAAGTTCGACGCGCTGGTGACCGGCTTCGACCGCTCGAAGAAGCCGACCTTCTCGATCAAAGCGATGCAGATCGCCGAAGAGAAGCAGGCGGTCGCGCAGTACGGCTCGTCCGACTCGGGTGCGTCGCTCGGCGACATCCTGGGCGAGGCGCTCAAGGCTCGCGGCGAAGGTCGCTAAGCGGATAGAATTGGCGGTCGGGCACGTCCCGGCCGCCATTTCACCCCAAATGATGAGCGCTGCGAGACAACCCGTTGGCGCATTTAGATTGATCGAAATCAGGTCCTTGCGCTAGATTGTCCCCGTTTATCAGAGTCGACCCGGCACGATTCAAGCCGGCGACCGCGGGGGTTTTAGGCGAATGATCCGTTCCGAACTGGTGCAGCTTCTGGTCCGCGACAATCCGGACCTGGCCGTTCGCGACGTCGAGCGCATCGTCAACATCTTCTTCGACCAGATCAGCACGCGCCTGTCCGAGGACGGCCGCGTCGAGCTTCGCGGCTTCGGTGCCTTCTCGACTCGCGCGCGCGACGCGCGCACTGGCCGCAACCCGCGCACGGGCGAGGTCGTCCCCGTCGACGCCAAGCGCGTCCCCTATTTCAAGCCCGGCAAGGAAATGCGCGAGCGGCTGAACGTCGCCGAGTAGCTTGCCTTGCGCGTCCGTCGGCTTATGGCGGTCGCGCGGCATGCGGGCGTGGCGAAATCGGTAGACGCAACGGACTTGACGCAAGGATTGAGTGCGCCCCGGGAAATCGGGGACGTAGAACCGCTCAAATTCGGGGAACCCTGTCAGATGGCGATCCCGAGCCAAGCCCGGCGGCCACACGCTGCCGGGAAGGTGTAGAGACTAGACGGGCGGCGCCTAACCCCGGTCATGGGCATGGCGAAGGGATAGTCCAGACCCCGAACGCGCGCGCCATCCGGCGCCGCGGCGGCGAAAGCCGTGGCGGGTATGAAAATCCGGTGGGCTGAACAGCCCGTGGGGGTTCGAGTCCCCCCGCCCGCACCAGCTTTCATAGAACGAACTTTTTCCTACTTCCCCGGCGAAGGCCGGGGCCCAGTGGGAAGAGGCTTATTGCGGGCATCTCGGCACACTCAACTTGCCGCCGCCAAGCAATTGCCGGGTACCAACCGAACCGCAGCCGTCGAGAGATGAAGGCTGTGCTCCCGCGAACGCGGGAGCCTAGAGCCGCAAACGACGCACTGCTTGACCCTGAGCTCCCGCCTCCGCGGGAGCACGTGATGTTGTGGGAAGGCGCGGAAAAGCTCGGACCAGTCGCCGAAGCCCCCTTCGCTCAAACCGGAGCCTCGCTCACTGCACCGAACGGCCACGCGAAGCGCAGAGGTGCGGCAAGTCGACGCTAATCACGCCATTATAACGATCGATCCGCGAGGTACTGGCTGACATGACAGCGCGGACCGACCTCGTCCGGCTCGCCGCGCACCGCTCTATTCGATGAACGCGTCGGCGACGACCAACTCGCGCTCGTCCCAGTGCGGCACCGCCTGTGGCGTGAGCGGCACGAGGAAGCGGCGGCCGTCGGGCCGCTCGATCTCGACCACGTCACTCGCGCCGTAATTCTCGACCGCGACGGTGACGCCCAGCGGCTCGCCGCCCTCGCTGCGGGCGGCGAGGCCGATCAGGTCGACATGATAATATTCGCCGTCCTCGAGCGGCGGCAGGCTCGACCGCGGCACCGTCAAGGCGGTGCCGCGCATCGCTTCCGCCGCCGTCCGGTCGGCCACGCCGGACAGGCGCGCCACGCCGTTGCGCAGGCTTTCCAGCTTCAGCGCACCGCCGTTGAACACGCGGTGCGCGGCAAGGTCGTCGGCGAAGATCTTCAGCCGCACCTCGCCGCGCACGCCGTGCGCGCCGGTGACGACCGCCAGCGTGACGGGGCGATCAGGCCCCGTTGCTGGCGGGATCGTCGGTCGCGTCATTGTGTCCGGGGGACTGGACGCCGCCGCCTGGGGTGTCGTCCGATCCCTCGGCGGGTTCGGGCGTCGAGACCCCGGCGGGGTTCGTGTCGGTCTTGCCGGGTTCGTCACGCGCGCCGGTCTCGTAATCTTCGGGAGGGTTGCTCGCCATCATGCGCTCCTGTGCCGGTTGGGCAAGGGGAACGCATGACGGCGCGCAAGTGCCTCAAGCCTCGGCAGTTTCTTCGGTAGCGGCGGGGGCGCTGGTCGCCTCGGCGGCGGCTTCCTCGCGAGCCTTCGCCTTCTCGGCCCGCTCCTCGGCGCGCTCGGTCGCCTTCTCGCCGGGCTTCGCCTTGTTCGGGTTGTTGCGCGCGGCGCGCTCACGCAGGCCCGCGGCGTCGAGGAAGCGCGCGACGCGGTCGGTCGGCTGCGCGCCGACGCTCAGCCAGTGCTTGGCGCGATCGGTGTCCAGCTTGACGCGCTCGTCCGAATCCTTGGCGAGCAGCGGGTTGTAGGTGCCGATCTTCTCGATGAACTTGCCGTCGCGCGGGCTGCGGGCGTCGGCGATGACGATCCGGTAATAGGGACGCTTCTTCGAGCCGCCACGCGACAGACGCATGCTGATTGCCATTTGATCTTCTTCCTTCTTTCAATTCGTCACCCCAGCGCAGGCTGGGATCGGTTCGTTGATCTTGTACCTTGGGCCAGAGACCCCAGCCTGCGCTGGGGTGACGACCGTCACTTCTTCTTCAACAGGTCCTCGAACCCCGGCGGCAGCTTGGGCGTGTCGCCCCCGCCGCCCAGGCCCGGCAGGCCGCCGCCCGCCTTGCTCATGAAATCGCCCATCGCCGGGCCGCCCAGCGCATTGCCGATGCCGCCCATGCCGCCGCCGGGACCACCCTTGCCCAGCATCGCGGCAAGACCCTTGATGCCCCCCATCTTCTTGATGCGCTTCATCGCGGTCGCCATTTCCTGATGCATCTTCAGGAGCTTGTTGACGTCCTGCACCGTGGTGCCCGACCCTTTGGCGACGCGGATCTTGCGCTTGGCGTTGAGCAGTTCCGGCTTCGACCGCTCCTTGATCGTCATCGATCCGATCATTGCGTCCATACGGATCAGGATGCGGTCGTCCATGCTGGACGCCGCCATCGCCGCCTGCGCCTTCTTCATGCCGGGGATCATGCCGGCAAGCGCGCCGAGCCCGCCCATGCGGCGCATCTGCGCCAGCTGGCTGCGCAGGTCGTTCATATCGAACTGCCCTTTGGCCAGGCGCGAGGCCATCTTCTCGGCATCGTCGGCCTGGATCGCCTCGGCCGCGCGCTCGACCAGGCTGACGACGTCGCCCATGCCCAGGATGCGGCCGGCGACGCGCTTGGGATGAAAGGGCTCGATCGCGTCGAGCTTCTCGCCGACGCCCGCGAACTTGATCGGCTTGCCGGTGACGGCGCGCATCGACAGCGCCGCACCGCCACGCGCATCGCCGTCCATGCGGGTCAGCACGACGCCGGTCAGCGGCACCTGCTGGCTGAAGTTGGTGGCGACGTTGACCGCGTCCTGACCGGTCAGCGAATCGACGACGAGCAGGATCTCGTTGGGCTTCGAAATGTCGGCGACCGCCTTCATCTCGTCCATCAGCGCTTGGTCGACGTGGAGGCGGCCCGCGGTGTCGAGCATCACCACGTCGAAGCCCTGGAGCTTCGCCGACTGGAGCGCGCGGCGGGCGATGTCGACGGGCTGCTGGCCCTGAACGATCGGCAGCGTCGCGACCTCGGCCTGGGTGCCGAGCACCGCCAGCTGCTCCTGCGCGGCCGGGCGATTGACGTCCAGCGACGCCATCAGCACCTTCTTGCCGCGCTTCTTGATGAGCCGCGACAGCTTGGCCGTCGTGGTCGTCTTGCCCGAGCCTTGAAGGCCGACCATCATCACGACCGCGGGCGGCGTCACGTCGATGTCGAGGTCGGCGCTGTCCGCGCCCAGCATCTCGACCAGCGCGTCGTTGACGATCTTGACGACCTGCTGCCCCGGCGTGACCGAGCGCAGGACGTTCTGGCCGACCGCTTCCTCGGTCACCTTGTCGACAAAGGCGCGCGCGACGGGCAGCGCGACGTCCGCCTCAAGCAGCGCGATCCGCACCTCGCGCATCGCGCCGCGCACATCGGCTTCGGTCAGCGCGCCGCGGCCGCGCAGGCGGTCGAAGACGCCGCCAAGCCGATCGCTGAGACTGTCGAACATGCCCGAAACACTCCTTGATCCGTTCGACCGGGCGCGTAACGCAAAATGCGCCGGCGGACGAAACCTCGTCGGCCGGCGTACCCCTTGGGGCGCGATGCGATACGCTCCTCGCGGAACGTCAGCGGCGGCGCTTAGCGCAACTCGCCCCGGTACGCAACGCGCCACAACCGATTAACGGCTTCTTGACCCCGATTATGCGATAGCCGGTCCGATGGGGAGCAAACGACACGCCATGACCAGCGACGGACCAGATGCCGAGGCGCCCGCACGCGTGACCGGCGCGATCAGCGTCGCGGCGATCCTGCTCTTCGTCGGCATCGCCTCGACCGTCCTGTCGCAGCTCGTAGGCCAGTATCTCGGCACGCGAGAGGCGGCGGACGAGATGCTGGTGATCGCGCTTCTGCTCAACACCGCGCTGATCCTGATCGGCTGGCGGCGGCACACCGGCCTGGTCGGCCAAGTGCGCGGCCATGCGGAGGCGGCGGCGCGCGCGCGGGCACTGGCGGCACGCGACCCGCTGACCGGCTTTCACAATCGCCGCAGCCTCGCCGACGAAGGCGGCGCGATGCTCACGAATGCCGAGCGCCGCCACAAGGCGGTCGCGCTGCTGGCGCTCGACCTCGACCACTTCAAGAGCGTCAACGACATGCACGGCCATGCCGTCGGCGACGCGCTGCTGCGGCTGGTCGCGCAGGAGATGGAGGCGATCAGCCCGACCAGCGCGCTTCATGCGCGGCTGGGCGGCGACGAATTTGCGATCACGATGGTCTTCGATCCCAGCGCGCCCGACGTCGTCGACCGTGTCGCCGAGCGGCTGGTCGCGCGCCTCTCGCAGCCGTTCGAGGCGGAGGGCCAGACACTCCACATCAGCTGCTCGCTCGGCATCGCGCGATCGGATTTCGGCAGCCATTCGATCGAGGCGCTGATGCGCGCTGGCGACATCGCCATGTACGCGGCCAAGAAATCGGGTCGTAACCGGTTCGCCTGGTTCGACCCCTCGATGGAGCGCGACCTCAAGGCGCGCAACGAGCTGGAACAGGGGCTGCGCATCGCCATCCCCGGCGGCCAGATCGTCCCCTATTTCGAACAGCAGGTCGATCTTGCCGAGGGGCGCCTCACCGGCCTCGAAGTCCTTGCGCGCTGGGAGCATCCGACGCGCGGGCTGATCGGCCCCGACCGCTTCATTCCGATCGCCGAGGAAACCGGCATGATCGCGGAGCTCTCGCTGTCGATCATGCGTCAGGCGTTCACCGCCGCGCGCGACTGGGACCCCGGTCTCACGCTCTCGGTCAACATCTCGCCCTGGCAGCTTCGCGATGCGTGGCTGGCACAGAAGATCATCAAGACGCTGACCGAGACGGGCTTTCCCGCCAGCCGGCTCGAGATCGAGATCACCGAAAGCGCGCTGTTCGACAATCTGGCGCTCGCCCAATCGATCGCGGGCAGCCTCAAGAACCAGGGCGTGAAACTCGCGCTCGACGATTTCGGGACGGGCTATTCCAGCCTCGCGCACCTTCGCGCGCTGCCCTTCGACCGGATCAAGATCGACAAGTCGTTCGTCACCTCGATCAACGAGGCGCCGGATTCGGCCGCGATCGTCACCGCGATCGTCCGCCTCGGTGAAAGCCTCAATCTGCCCGTCACCGCCGAGGGGATCGAGGACGAGACGATCGCCGCGCGCCTGGCCGCGATGGGCTGTGCCAAGGGTCAGGGCTGGTATTACGGCAAGCCGCTCTCGACGATCGGCGTCCGCAAGCTCCTGGCCGAGCGGCACCTCATCACCGGGATCGAGCCCGAGCCGGCGATCGTGCTGCCGATCACCAGCCGGCGTCGGGCCGGCTGAGATAGGCGACTTCGGCCGGTGTGTCCTCGCGCCCCAATGCGGCATTGCGCGAGGGGAAGCGGCCATAGTCGGCGATGACCGCCTGATGCTGGCGCGCGTAATCGGCCGATTCGGTGTCGCCCAGCGCCTCGAACAACCGCACGCAGTCGGCCTGCGCGCCCGCATCCTCGGCATGCATGAACGGCATGTAGAGGAACTTGGCGCGCTCCGGCGGTAGCCGCGCGTCAAACCCCTTTGCGACACCCTCGCGCGCCAGCGTCAGTGCCAGCGGATCGGCGGCGAACGCTTCGGCCGAGCCGCGATAGATATTGCGGCTGAACTGGTCGATCAGGATGATCGCGGCAAGCAGGCTTTCGGGATCGTCGCGCCAGCCGCCCGCCCCTTCGGCCACGACGCGGTCGCGCAGGGCACCGAAGCGATCGGCGATCGTCCGGTCGAGCGCCTCGTCCTTGGCGAAATGCTGTTCGGGCGTGCATTCGCCGAACCAGAAGTCGAGTACCGCCGCCGCCTGCCCGTGCATGTCCCGCTCCGCTCGCCAATGGACTTCCCGCCGCTTCGCCCCTAAGTCCCGCTCCATGTTCGCCGCCAAGCCGCGGGGTGACATGGCCGAGATCGTCACGCTGGGCTGCCGCCTCAACCTTTCCGAAAGCGAAACGATCCGGGCGATGGTCCGCGATCGGCGCGTCGCGGTGGTCAACAGCTGCGCGGTGACGGGCGAGGCGGTGCGCCAGTCGCGTCGCGCGGTCCGCCGCCTAGCGCGTGCGCATCCGGACGCCGAGCTGGTCGTGACCGGCTGCGCCGCGACGATCGATCCGGCGGGGTTCGCCGCACTGCCCGGCGTCGCGCGTGTGGTCGCCAATCCGCTCAAGCTCTCGCCCGAGGCATGGGGCGCCCCGGCACCCGCCGAGCCCGCCCCCTCTCCCCATGCCCGCGCGCTGGTCGAAGTCCAGAATGGTTGCGACCATGCGTGCACCTTCTGCATCATCCCCGCTGGACGCGGTGCCAGCCGCTCGCTGCCCGCCGGCGGCGTCGTCGATCGCATCCGGGCGCTGGTCGATGCCGGGCACCGGGAGGTCGTGCTGACCGGTGTGGACCTGACGAGCTATGGCGGCGACCTGCCCGGCATCCCGACGCTCGGGCGCTTGGTCGAGCGCATCCTCCGCCTCGTCCCCGACCTGCCGCGCATACGCCTCTCCTCGATCGACCCCGCCGAGGTCGACGACCGGCTGTTCGCACTGTTCGCGCACGAGCCGCGGGTGATGCCGCACCTTCACCTGTCAATGCAGGCGGGCGACGACCTGATCCTCAAGCGCATGAAGCGCCGTCACAGCCGCGCGCAGGCGGTCGAGCTCGTCGCCCGCCTGCACGCGCTCCGCCCCGACATCGCCGTCGGCGCGGACCTGATCGCCGGCTTCCCGACCGAGGACGATGCCGCCTTCGCCAACAGCGCCTCGCTGATCGAGACGTGCCGCATCGTCCACCCACACATCTTTCCTTATTCCCCGCGCGAAGGCACCCCCGCCGCCCGCATGCCGCAGGTCGATCCTGCCATCGTCCGCGATCGCGCCGCGCAGCTTCGCGCAATCGCCGCGCGCGTCCGCGACGACTGGCAGGCCGGCCTGGTCGGCAGCATCCAGTCGGTGCTGGTCGAGCGCCCCGGCGACCGCGGCCATGCCGAGAATTTCGCCGAGGTGCGGCTGACCCGCCCCGCCGTCCCCGGCACCCTCATCCGTGCGCGCATCACGGCCGCGCACGACCATCTGATCGGAGAGCCCGAATGACTGCCCCCAGCTGGCACGAGAAACTGCTCGGCGGCTTTCGCAAGACCTCCGACCGGCTGATGGGCAACCTCGCCGGGCTGTCGCTCGCGCGGCTCGACGACGCGACGCTCGACGAGATCGAGGAGGCGCTGATCGCGTCCGACCTGGGTCCGGAGACCGCCGCGCGCGTGCGCCGTCGCCTGGAAGAGGGCCAGTACGAGCGCAACATGGAGGAGCTCGGTATCCGTCTGGTCGTGGCCGAGGAGGTGGAGAAGGCCCTCGCCAAGGTGGCCAAGCCGCTCGAGATCGAGGCGTTTCCGCGGCCGCAGGTGATCCTCGTCATCGGCGTCAACGGCTCGGGCAAGACGACGACGATCGCCAAGCTCGCCAAGACGCTGGTCGATCAGGATTACGGCGTGATGCTGGCCGCGGGCGACACGTTCCGCGCCGCCGCGATCGGCCAGCTTCGCACCTGGGCCGAGCGGATCGGCGTGCCGATCGTCTCCGGCAACGAAGGCGGGGACGCGGCCGGCATCGTCTATGAGGCGGTGAAGCAGGCGACCGCGACCGGCATCGACGTGCTGATCGTCGACACCGCCGGCCGCCTTCAGAACAAGCGCGAGCTGATGGACGAGCTTGCCAAGATCCGCCGTGTGCTCGGCCGCCTCAACCCCGCCGCGCCGCACGACGTTGTGCTGGTGCTCGACGCGACGACGGGCCAGAACGCGCTCAGCCAGATCGAGGTGTTCAAGGAAGTGGCGGGCGTCACCGGCCTGGTCATGACCAAGCTCGACGGCACCGCGCGCGGCGGCGTGCTGGTGGCGGCGGCGGAGAAATACGGGCTGCCGATCCACGCGATCGGGGTGGGCGAGAAGGCCGACGACCTTCGCGCCTTCGACGCGAACGAGGTGTCGCGGATCATTGCCGGCGTCGAGGAGCTGGTGCGTTGATCGCAAGCAAACCGTTCGTGCTGAGTAGCCGCCGAGTAGCCGCGGAGCGGCGTATCGAGGTGGCGTATCGAAGCACCGTCCCGAGCTCCACATCCTTCGATACGCGACCTCGATACGCTCGCTGCGCGAGCTACTCGGCCGCTACTCAGGACGAACGGTCTTTTTATGCCAGCTAGCACCAAAGCCCCCCTCTCCCCCGGCCTCCGCATGGCGGTCGATTTCGGCCCGCTCGCGGTGTTCTTCGCGGTCAATGCGCTGGCGCCGGGGACGGAGATCGGTCGCATCCTCGCCGCCACTGCCGCGTTCATGATCGCGATCACCGCGGCGCTCGCCTTCTCGTGGATCAAGGCGGGGCATATCTCGCCGATGCTGTGGCTGTCGGGCGGGCTGGTGCTCGTGTTCGGCAGCCTCACCCTCTACTTCCACGACCGCGTGTTCATTCAGGTCAAGCCGACCTTCGTCTATGCGATGTTCGCCGTCCTGCTGGGCTATGGCCTCGCGACCGGCAAGCCGCTGCTCCAGAGCCTGCTCGAAAGTGCCTATCCGGGCCTTACCGCGAGCGGGTGGCGGCAGCTGACGATCAACTGGGCAGCGTTCTTCGCGGTCGCGGCAGTCGCCAACGAAGTCGCGCGCGCGTCGCTCAGCTGGGATCAGTGGGTGACGTTCAAGACCTGGGGCATGATCCCGGCGACGCTGATCTTCACCCTTGCCAACGTGCCCATGCTGCTGAAGCATGGCCTCCAGCTCGACAAGCCGCAGGATTCGGCGGTCCCGCCGCCGGAGGGCTGAGGAACGCGGCCGGCGCCCAAGCCGTTGATCCGGCGAAGGAGAGCCAGCATGAGCGGCGAGCATACCGAGACGCAGCCCGACCCCAATCTCTCGACCGAGCCCGGCGAGAAGACGACCGCCGGCAACAAGCCAACCGAGACCCAGCCGAACCCGAACATCTCGACCGAGCACCAGAAGGAAGGCGATGCGCGCCGTCCCAGTGACACGCTGGATCGCGGACAGGCCCGCGAATAGCGGCAAGGCGAACGACCGGCGGGTGGGGCCGCCGGTCGTCCGTCCCGCAGGAGAGCGCCGCCAGAGGCGGCGGCGCGGCCCCTTAATTCTTGCCCTTCTGACCCGACGCGCCCGACACGGCGCTGCCGGCCGAGCTCAGATCCTTGCCCGCGCCGTTGACGGTGTTGCACGCCGCCAGCGTGACGAGTGCGGACAGCCCCGCCATCATCGCGATCTTCTTCATGGCCTTCTCCTTGGCTCCAGAATGGGTGCGGCAGGCCCGATACGCCGGCCTGCCGCGGGTACACAGCGCGAGCAGCGGCAGACCGCCGCTGCGCCAAAGCAGGCGGGACCGAGCCGCATGGGTAAGGCCGCCTGGATCACTTGCGTTTCTTCTGCGACGGCGCGGTCGCTTCCCGTTCGTCGCGGCCCTTGCGGACTTCGGCATCGTCGCCGATCAGCTTGCCGATCGCTTCCCGTGCCGCCCCCTTGGCAGCACGGGCACGCGCCGCCTCGTCGTTCGGCACGCTCATGACGCAGTCTCTCGCTTCACCGGCGCCACCGCATCGCTGTCGAACCCGCGTGCGCGCGCCCAGGCAGCGGCGGCAGTGCGGCGATTGACGCCGATCTTGCCATAGATCCGCGCGACATGGTTGCGCACGGTGTTGCCCGACACACCCAGCGCCCGCGCGATGCTCTTGTCGTCCAGCCCGCGGCAGATCAGCGCCAGCACCTCGCGCTCGCGCGCGGTCAGGTCGTCCAGCCCCGCACCCGACACTTCCGGCTGGGGCGCCCGCAGCCGCGCGAGCTTGTCCATGATCGATCGACTGAACCAGCGCGTGTCCTTCATCACCGCCTCGATCGCCTCGACCAGTTCGAGTTCGGTCGCCTTGCGCTGGGTGATGTCCTGAAACGCCCAGAGCACGCACGCATCGCCGCCGATGGTGATCGCCTCGGTCGACACGAGGCAGTCGGCCGTCCCCCCGTCTTTCGCCACGATGCGCACGTCATGCCCGCGCAGGTCGCGGCCATGCTCGATCGCGCTCTCGACATCGCGGCGGACGTCCGCGTCTGCCCACAATCCGGTCTCGGCCAGCGAACGGCCGATGATGTCGGTCGCCGCATACCCCGTCAGCTCGGTAAAGCTGGCATTGACCTCGCACAGCCGATGACCGTCGCGCGCACCGATCGCCATCGGCACCGGCGCAAGCTGGAACGTGCGCGTGAAGCGCTCCTCGCTGTGGCGAAGCGCCGCCTCGGCCTTTCGCCGGGGCTCGAGGTCGGCGAAGGTGAACAGCATGCAGGGCTCGCCGCCCATGTCGATGGGCTGTCCGGCGACGATGACGAGCTTGGTGCCACCCTCGGGCAGCTCGAGCTCCGCCTCCATCTGCGGGATCGTCGCGCCGTCGCACAGCCGCGCCTTGGCCAGATCGCGGCGATCGGCCTCGCGCAGCACGTCGAGGTCATAGACGGTGCGGCACAGCACCTGATCGCGCTGGTGCCCGGTCATCTCGAGGAAACCCTGGTTGACCTTGACGTAGCGAAGGTCGGCCAGGCGACAGATCAGCGCAGGCGCCGGATTGGCGTTGAACGACTGCTCGAACCGATCCTCCGCCTCGAACCGCGCGGTCACGTCCTGGATGACGAGCACGACGCACGACGGCTCGCCCTCGTCATCGTCGTTGAGGACGAGGCTGCGCACCTGATGCACCCAGCGCGGTTCGTCCTCGCCCGCCACCGTCACCTCGACCACCACTTCGGAGAAGCTGTCGCCGTTGACGACGCGCTCGATCGGGTAGTCGTCGGCGGCAAGCCGATGGTTGTTGCGATAGCGCAGCTGGAAGCGCCGGCGATAATCGTCGACGTCGCGGCCGAGATCCTCGAGCCGATCGACCCCGTGCATCGCCAGCGCCGCGGCATTCGCCCACAGCAACGTCTCGTCGGGATCGATCAGGATCACGCCTTCGTCGAGGCCTGCGACGATCTGGCGCAGGTGGCGCAGATCCGCGGTCTCGCGCAGCGACTTGGCCACGGCCTTCATGTCGGGCTGGCTCAGCCCCGGCGTCGGTGGACGAGCGCGCCGATGGCATAGCCGGCGATCGCGGCGACCGCCGTACCGATCCACAGCGGCTCGCCCTTGGCCTTGTGCGCCGCCTTCCGCGCGACATGGGCAGAGCGATGCGCGGCGTCCTCGACGCGGTCGCGCGCGGCCTCGATCAGGCCCGGCGTCGCGTCGGCCGCATCCTCGGCGATCGACTTCACACGGCCGAACAGATGCTCGGCGCTGCCCGCGACCTGATCGACGACGCCGCCCACGCGAAGGTCGTTGCTGTCGACCACGTCCCCGATCGCCTTTTCGGCGGCGCCGCCGACGTGGCGGACGCTGCCGCGAACCTCATGCTTGTTCATCATCTAGCTCCTGTGATGATTCGCTCAGGGCACGACGCCGCACCCGGCGGCGGCCTTGCCCACTTCGAGCGCGATCCTGGGGTCTTTGATCTCCCCCGCGACGCGCAGCAGGTCGCTGACCGTCAGGCGGGTGGGATCGCTGTCGTCACGGCGATAGGCGGCGGCCGCACTGCCGAGCTGCTGAAGCTGGCCGAGCGACAGATTGCTGCCGAGCCGGTCGCCCACGCATTGCGAGCGCTGCGCGTCCAGCCCGTAGCGCTGGAGCCCGTCTGCGATCCGCGTCGAGGGGGCGGCGCAGGCGGAGAGCGCCGCGCCGGCCAAGGCAGCGATGATAAGGGGTCGCATCGACGTCTCCGTCCGGATCGGCCCGATTGGCCGGGCCGATTGGACGGGTAGAACCTATCAAAAGTTAGGCCGTTCCTGGTATCTTTGCGCCTGACCCTTAGTGGTCATCTACTCCGATCGACGCCGCACGTTCGGCATAGAGATCGGCGAACCGCTCATGCAGCGCCCGCTGCGATGCGTCCTCGCAGCGCCTGGCCAGCGTGCGATGGTCGTCGCGCCGCTTGAGGAAATAGGCGTGCTCGTCCTCGTCCGTCCTGTCCATGGCGACCCGCTTTCGTTATCGTTGGCGCGCCCGCTGTACGGCCCGCCCGCACCCGCCGATATGGTGCGGACGTACCATGTGACTGGTAGCTTCGCGGCCCCGCCAGCGCCTCGCGGCTTGACGGCCGGGGTGTCCGGTCGGCTACGCCCGTTACAAAGGGAGACGGGATGATGGGCGGCAAGCGACTTTATGGGTGCGTCGAGGCGGGCGGCACCAAGTTCGTCTGCTCGCTCGCCGACGACTGTGGCCCGATCGGCGAGCGTGTTCGTATCGCGACGACGACGCCGGACGAGACGCTGGCCGCGGTCCGCGCCTTCTTCGCCGCGGCGAGTGCCGAGCGCGGGCCGATCGACACCTATGGCATCGGCAGCTTCGGTCCCGTCGATCGCGACCGCGGCTCGGCCGATTGGGGATCGATCCTCAACACGCCCAAGCCCGGCTGGAGCGGCACGAAGCTGGTGGCGGGGATCGCCGGCGACACCCCCGCCGGCTTCGATACCGACGTCGCCGCGGCGGCTATGGCAGAGGCCGCGGTCGGCAGGATCGGCGGCGTGGTCGTGTATATCACCGTGGGCACGGGCATCGGAGGCGGGGTGGTCGTCGATGGCGTACCGCTGGACGGCGAGCGCCACGCCGAGATGGGCCATTTCCGCGTACCCCGCCATCCGGACGACACCGACTTTCCCGGCCGCTGCCCCTATCATGGCGACTGCCTGGAGGGGATCGCGTCGGGGCCCGCGATCTTCGATCGCTGGGGCGCGTCGCTGTCGGAACTGCCCGGCGACCATCCGGGACACGCCATCGTCGCCCAGGCGCTCGCCCATCTGGCGATCGCGCTGATCGCCACGCTGTCGCCGCGGCGGATCGCGTTTGGCGGGGGCGTGCTCGGGACGCCCGGAATGATCGACCGCATCCGTGCGGAGACGCGGCGACTGGACAATGGCTATCTGCTGCCCCCGCAAGCGGTGGATGCGGTCGTCGCGCCCTCCGCTTTGTCGGGCGATGCCGGCCTGCTCGGCGCGTGGATGCTTGCGCGGGCCGTACGGCCCGGCTGAGATTGCACCGGCAGCGCCGAGGACCGGCTATCCTACAGCGCCCCGTTCCGCTTCCGTTCGCCCATGGCAGACAGGACGATTCGGGTGGTCATGGATTTCGAGCGCAGGTGCCAGCACGCCGAGATCCGCTGCCGCGCGTGTCGCCGGACCGTGATCCTGCCGCCCAAGCTGGTCGCGAAAGCCTATGGCGCGATGACGCTCCTCACCGACGCCGAACGCCGCTCACGATGCCGCGAATGCGGCGCGCGCGGCGCGACGATCAAGGGCGTCTTTCGCGAATATCACGGCTGAGGAAAGGCGTGGTAGCGGAGGAGGGACTTGAACCCCCGACACGCGGATTATGATTCCGCTGCTCTAACCAACTGAGCTACTCCGCCCCACGGGGCCGCCAGCGGTGCTGGCGAGGCGGGCGACATACGAGCGGCCCGCCGGATCGTCAAGCGAACATGTGGCGGCTGAGCGGCTGCCACGGACCGCCGCGATACCACCATGCCGCCAGCCCCGCGATCGCCAGCGGCCGCGGGCTGAACCCGGCCTCGATCTCGGCCTTGAGCGCCTTCGCCGCGGCGGGCTCGACCTTGTTCTGGATCGTGACGTGCGGGCGCCAGCCGGCCTGGTCCTGCGGCATCAGCATGCCGCGAAACGCATCGGCCAAGCGGGCGCGGATCGCCTCCAGCTCAGGGCTCTCGATGCGGAATGCGGTCCCCCGCCCCAGCGACATGACGCCGCCGACGCGCGCCTGGGGCGGTGCGATCCCGCGCGTCTCCGCGACCAGCCGCTGCTTGACCTCGGGCGCCAGGCTCGGCGCGATGTGGTGGAACAGCGTCAGGTGCGCGTCGAGATGGTTACGCTCTGGCGGAAAGTGGCGCTGGCGCAGCCCCGTCAACCACGCCGCGTCCGCCGCCCCGAACAGCGCCGTGACGATAACGGGCGCGTCCAGGTCGCTCAAATCTCCACCTGGCTGCCCAGCTCGACGACGCGATTGGTGGGAAGGCGGAAGAACTCCATCGCGCTTTCGGCGTTGCGCAGCATCCATGCGAACAGCTTCTCGCGCCAGATCATCATCCCCGGCCGCGCCGAGGGGAGCAATGTCTGGCGGGCAAGGAAGAAGCTCGTCTCCATCATCCGGAACTCGCCCTCGCAATTGTGGACGCGCTTCAGGGCGGCGGGAACATCGACCTCTTCCATGAAGCCGTAGCAGAGGACCATGCGGTGGAAGCCGCTTTCCAGATGCTCCAGCCGGACGCGATTGGCCTCGGCCACATAGGGCTCGTCGATGATCTTGACGGTCAACAGGATCACACGCTCGTGCAGCACCTTGTTGTGCTTGAGGTTGTGGAGCAGCGCGTGCGGCACGCCCTCCGGCGTCGAGGTCATGAACACCGCGGTGCCGGGCACGCGCGTCGCCGAATTGGCGGCCGACTGGATGAACACCTTGATCGGCATCGCGCTTTCGCGAAGCCGCTCCATCATCAGCTTGCGCCCCTTCGACCAGGTGGTCAGCAGCGTGAAGATGATGATGCCGATGAGCAGCGGGAACCAGCCGCCATCGGTTACCTTGAGCATGTTCGACGCAAGGTACGCGCCGTCGATGACCAGGAACGCGGCGAACAGCCCGCCCGCCAGGAAGCGGTTGAACGCCCAGACGCGCCACATCAGCACGCCCAGCATGCAGGTAGTAATGAACATCGTGCCGGTGACCGCGATGCCATAGGCGGCGGCGAGGTCGGTCGAGTTGCCGAAGGTGAACACCAGCAACAGCACCATGACCAGCAGCGTCCAGTTGACCATCGGGATATAGATCTGGCCGACCGTCGTCGCACTGGTGTGCGTGATCCGCATCCGCGGGATGAAGCCGAGCTGGATCGCCTGCTGCGTGATCGAGAACGCGCCGGAGATCACCGCCTGACTGGCGATCACCGTCGCCATCGTCGCCAGGATGACGAGCGGCAGGCGCCACTCCTCCGGCGCCATGCGGAAGAAGGGATTGGACGCCGCCGACGGATCGTTGAGCAGCAGCGCCGCCTGGCCCAGATAGTTGAGCACCAGCGCCGGAAAGACGAGATAGAGCCAGGCGATCGAGATCGGCTTGCGCCCGAAATGGCCCATGTCGGCATAGAGCGCTTCGGCCCCCGTCACCGCGAGCACGACCGAGCCGAGCGCGAGGAAGGCGAGCAGCGGCCGCATCGCGAAGAACTCGGCGGCATAATGCGGCGACAGCGCCATCAGCACTTCCGGCCGCGTGACGATGTGCATGATGCCGAGACCGGCGAGCGTCGCGAAATAGACGAGCACGATCGGCCCGAACAGCTTGCCCATCGTCTCCGTACCCCGCGCCTGGAGCACGAACAGGAAAACGAGGATGGCGGTGGCGATCGGCAGCACCCAGGGCGTGAAGCCGGGATTGACCGTCGTCAGCCCCTCGACCGCGGACAGCACCGAGATGGCGGGCGTGATGACGCTGTCGCCATAGAAGAGCGCGGTGGCGAACACGCCCAGCATGACCAGGCTGGCGGTCCAGCCCGCCCCGCCGCTCCGCCGGGTGATGAGCGCGAGCAGCGACATGCTCCCGCCTTCGCCATTATTGTCGGCGCGCATGATGAAGCCGACATATTTGACGGTGACGATCATCACCATCGTCCAGAAGACGAGGCTGACGACGCCGTAGACGAAGAAGGGCTCGACCGGCAGCGGATGGTGGCCGATGAAGGTCTCCTTCATCGCGTAGAGCGGGCTGGTGCCGATGTCGCCGAACACGATGCCGATCGCGCCGACGACGAGTTTCCACATCGGCTGATTGGGATGGTGCGGGGCGGCGGCCGGTTCGGTCGCGGGGCGGCGGGCGCGCCGGGGCGGGCGTCACGGACGCACGGCTTCCCGGTCGGCCGGTCGAGGCGAAGTCAGCGCGCGGGCGACGTTCCGGTCCATGTCCGGCGCGCCGTTAGCACCGCGCGATGCGGCCCGCAACGTGGCTCCTTCAAGCTCCTCCCCCGGCGGGGGAGGGGGACCAGCCGCAGGCTGGTGGAGGGGTAGCCGCCGCTAGCGACGCGTATGCGGCAACACCCCTCCACCACCGCTTCGCGGCGGTCCCCCTCCCCTTGCAGGGGAGGACCTTACGTCCCCAGCATCGCCTCCGCCTCGCCCAGCGTGGGCACCTCGCGCAGGACGAAGCTGGAGTTGATCGTCGTCACGCCGGGCAGCCGGCCCAGATGCTCGCGGTGCAGCCGCTCGTAGTCGTCCAGATCGCGGGCGAGGATGGTCAGCCGATAATCCTGTCCCCCCGACACCAGCGCGCAGCCGACGACGCCGGGGATCGCGCCCACCGCTCGCTCGAACGCGGCAAGGTCCTCTTCGACTTGGGTCGACAGCGTGATGTCGACCAGGGCCGTGACATGGACGCCGAGTCGCCGGGCGCCCAGCCGCGCGCCATAGCCGCGGATCGCCCCCGCGGCCTCCAGCGCGGCGATGCGGCGCGAGCAGGCGGATTGAGAGAGGCCGCACGCATCCGCGACGCGGGCGACGGGCGCGCGCGCATCGTCGGCAAGGACGCGCAGGATGGCACGGTCGATCCGGTCGATATGCATGGATCGAGCTTGTACCGGCAATGGCGCGCACGATCCATGCATCAAACGCACCCCTCGCCGGCACCTTTGCACACAATTCACGGCCCAACGATGCTAGTATCGGACGATACTAGATCAGGAGATGGACGATGCGGATCGGCGTGCCCAAGGAAATCAAGAACCACGAATATCGCGTCGGCCTGACCCCGCCATCGGTCGCCGAGCTCGTCGCTGCGGGCCATGAGGTCGTGGTCGAGACCAAGGCAGGCGGCGGCATCGATTTCGAAGATGACGATTACGTCGCCGCCGGCGCGCGCATCGTCGCCACTGCGGCGGAAGTCTTCGCGCAGAGCGACATGATCGTGAAGGTCAAGGAGCCGCAGGCCAGCGAGATCGCGATGCTCGAGCCGCGCCACACGCTCTTCACCTATCTCCACCTCGCCGCCGACAAGCCGCAGGCCGAGGGGCTGATGAAGTCGGGCGCAACCTGCATCGCGTACGAGACCGTCACCAGCGACTCGCGCAGTCTGCCGCTGCTCAAGCCGATGAGCGAAGTCGCTGGCCGCATGTCGGTCCAGGTCGGCGCGCACTATCTGGAGAAGGAACAGGGCGGCCGCGGCGTGCTGCTGGGCGGCGTGCCCGGCGTCGCGCCGGCGCGGGTCGCGATCCTCGGCGGCGGCGTGTCGGGCGTCAACGCCGCGCAGATGGCGGTCGGCATGCGCGCCGACGTCACCATCTACGACATCAACAACGACCGCCTGGCCGAGCTCGACATGTTCTTTTCGAGCCAGATCAAGACCGCCTACGCATCGAAGGCGGCGATCGCAGCCGCGGTGAAGAACGCGCACCTCGTCATCGGCGCGGTGCTCGTCCCCGGTGCCGCCGCGCCCAAGCTCGTCACGCGCGAGATGGTCAAGACGATGAAGCGCGGCTCGGTGATGGTCGACATCGCCATCGACCAGGGCGGCTGTTTCGAGACGAGCCATGCCACCACCCATGAGGACCCGGTGTTCGAGGTGGACGGCGTGATCCACTATTGCGTCGCCAACATGCCGGGCGCGGTCGCGCGCACCAGCGCCTTCGCGCTCAACAATGCGACGCTCCCCTTCGCCCTCCGCCTCGCCAACCTGGGCGCGGAAGCGGCGATGAAGGCCGATCGCCACCTCGCCAACGGTCTCAACGTCTACAAGGGCAACATCGCGTTCAAGGCGGTCGCCGACGATCTCGGCCTGCCGTTCCAGGCCTGGGCCGCCTGAGCGGAACACATTGAGAACATCATGCGTTGGCCGCGGCGAAGGAGACTTTGCCGTGGCCGACACGCACAATCCCAAGACCGAACCCTTCTCCAATGCCGAGAAGGATCCCGACGACTGGACGACCGGCGACGAACCGATGACCGGCGCGCAGGCGAGCTACCTCAAGACGCTGAGCGAAGAAGCGGGCGAGACGTTCGACGAGTCGCTGACCAAGGCGGACGCGTCCAAGGCGATCGACGCGCTTCAGGCGAAAACGGGCCGAGGAACCGGAACTTAGATTCCAGTCTTGCAACCGACCCGGCGCTCATGGTTTGTTATACCAAACAGAAGCGTCGGAGAGTTGTCATGGGCCTGTCGAGCGTCGATCCCGTCACCAAGCTGGAACTGCACGAGGTGCTGAGCCGCTATTGCTGGTCGCTCGACCATGTCGACATGGCCGAGTGGGAGCAGCTCTTCACCATCGACGCGCACTTCGCCAAGCCAGGGATGGAAACGCTGGAAGGGCGTGCCGCGATCATGCGCCTTCCCGAGGATCTGCAGTCGCGATTCGGCGGCAATTCGCGGCACCACTTCACCAACATCATCGTCGACCGCGCCGCCAGCGGACGCGAGATGAAGGTTCGCGCGCTGCTGACCGTGCGCGACTGCATGAACTGCGATCCCGTCGCGTCGGCGGACTGCATCATCCTGATGCGCCGCACCGACCATTGGCGGATCGCGAGCTTCGAGGCGACGTCGGTCTGCAAGGCGAATGGCCTGCCCCGCGCTGCTGGCGAAGGCGAAGCGCGGGTGCATTGAAGTTAAATTGTACCCCGGCGAAGGCCGGGGTCCAGTTGTGACGTCCGACGTGAGGTAGCGCTACGCTTGCCCGGGCCCGAACAACGGCCCGCCAGACAACAACCGCGCCGTAACTGGACCCCGGCCTTCGCCGGGGTACAAGAAGGATCATCGGTCGCCCGTCAGGCCGCCAACCCCTTCGCCGCCAGCCACTCCTGATTGTACAGCGTCGACAGATACCGGAACCCGGTATCGCACAGGATTGTCGCCACGCGCGATCCCGGCCCGATCTCACGCGCCAGCCGCACTGCCCCAGCGACGTTGATCCCCGACGACAGCCCCAGGCACAGCCCCTCCTCGTCGAGCAGCCGGCGGACCCATTCATACCCCTCGGCATCGGAAATGCGGTACTGGGTGTCGATCGGCGCGCCCTCCAGATTGGCGGTGATCCGCCCCTGTCCGATCCCTTCGGCAACCGACGATCCCTCCGCCTTCAGCTCGCCATGCGCGTAATATTCGTAGAGCGCGGCGCCGTGCGGATCGCTGAGCGCGATGCGGACATTCGCGTCCTTCTCCTTCAGCCCCAGCGCGACGCCGGCCAGCGTCCCGCCCGTGCCCACCGCACAGGTGAAGCCGTCGACGCGCCCCTCCATCTGCTCCCAGATCTCGGGCGCGGTGCCGACGATGTGCGCGCGGCGATTGGCGATGTTGTCGAACTGGTTCGCCCAGATCGCATTTGCCGTCTCCTCGGCGATGCGGCGGCTGGTGTGGACGAAATGGCCGGGGTTCGAATAGGGCGCGGCCGGCACCAGCACGAGCTCGGCGCCCAACGCGCGCAGCGTGTCCATCTTCTCGCGGCTCTGCGTCTCCGGCATGACGATGATCGTCTTGTAGCCCTTGGCATTGGCGACCAGCGCGAGGCCGATGCCGGTATTGCCCGCCGTCCCCTCGACGATCGTGCCGCCGGGCTGGATCAGCCCCTTCTCCTCGGCATCCTCGACGATGAAGCGCGCGGCGCGGTCCTTCACGCTGGCGCCGGGATTGGCGAACTCGCACTTGGCGAAGATCTCGGCGCCGGCCGCTTCGCTCGGGCCGGCAAGGCGGACGAGCGGGGTGTTGCCGATAAGCGCGATCGTGTCGGTGGCGGTGTGCATGGGGCGGGAGATAGGGCCGGCCCGCCGCCCCGCCAAGCAACCATCGCTTGGGCCGGGACAATCGCCCGCCTTTCCCCTGGGCCCGCTTCGCGCTAGGTCGCGCGCCATGGCCCAAGCTGCCCCGCCCGCCCCGCCCCCGCGCAAGCTTTCGAACCTGCTCGTCGTCTGGCGTTTCACGCGGGCCTATCCGCTGCAACTGGCCGCGGCGGTGCTCGCGCTGATCGTCGCAGCGACCGCGACGCTCTATATCCCGCGCACCTTCCAGCTCGTCGTGGACAACGGCTTTGCTGGCGGCGATGCGGCGGCGATCGCGCCCTATTTCCATCGGCTGCTGATGGTCGTCGGCGTGCTCGCCGTGGCGACCGCGGCGCGCTTCTGGTTCGTTTCCTGGCTGGCCGAGCGGACCGTCGCCGACATGCGCGTCGCGGTCCAGCGCAACCTCCTTCGCCTCGCGCCGCGCTGGTTCGAGGAGAACCGCCCGTCGGAGATCGCCAGCCGCCTGACCGCCGACACCGCAATCGTCGAACAGATCGTCGGCTCCACCGTCTCGATCGCGCTTCGCAACCTGCTCGTCGGCGTCGGCGGCACGATCTATCTCTTCGCATTGAGCCCCAAGATCGCGGGCTATCTGATCCTCGGCCTGCCGCTGATCGTCGCGCCGATGGTGGCGCTCGGCAGCCGGGTGCGACGCCTGTCGCGGTCGAGCCAGGACCGCGTGGCGGAAATCGGCGCGACCGCGAACGAGACGCTCGGCGCGATGAAGATCGTCCAGGCGTTCGGGCAGGAACGGCGAGAGGCCGATCGCTTCGCCGCCGCGGTCGATCGCGGCTTCGCGACCGCCAAGGCGCGGTTCGGCACCCGCGCGCTGATGACCGCGCTCGTCATCTCGCTGCTGTTCGGCGCGGTCACGCTTATCATCTGGGAAGCGGTCGCCGACGTCGCCTCCGGCCGTACGACCGGCGGCTCGATCACCGCGTTCGTGCTGACCGCGGGCCTCGTCACCGGCGCGTTCGGCGCGCTGATCGAGGTGTATGGCGACCTTCTGCGCGCGTCCGGTGCCGCCGCGCGGCTGGCCGAACTGCTGGCCGAGACGCCCGACATCGCCGCGCCCGCCAATCCCGTGCCGCTTCCGGTGCCGCCACAGGGTCGCATCACCTTCGACCGGGTCGAGTTCCGCTATCCAACGCGGCTGGAGGTCGCCGCGCTCGACGACTTCACGCTCGACGTCGCACCGGGTGAGACCGTCGCCGTCGTCGGCCCCTCAGGCGCGGGCAAGTCGACCTTGTTCCAGCTCGCCGAGCGTTTCTACGATCCGCAGGTTGGCGAGGTGCGGATCGACGGCGTCCCCGTCCACCGCGCCGATCCGGAGGACGTCCGCGCCCGCATCGCCATGGTGCCGCAGGAAACGGTGATCTTCGCCGCCTCCGCCCGCGACAATCTGCGCTATGGCCACTGGAACGCGAGTGACGAGGCGATCTGGGCCGCAGCGGAAGCGGCCAATGCCGCCACCTTCCTTCGCGAGCTGCCGCAGGGCCTCGACACGTTTCTGGGCGAGGGCGGCGCACGTCTGTCGGGCGGCCAGCGCCAGCGCGTCGCGATCGCCCGCGCGCTGCTTCGCGACGCGCCCATCCTGCTCCTCGACGAGGCGACCTCCGCCTTGGATGCGGAGAGCGAGCGGCTAGTGCAGGACGCGCTCGAACGGCTGATGGAAAGCCGCACCACGCTCGTCATCGCACACCGCCTGGCGACCGTCCGCAACGCCGACCGCATCGTCGTCATGGAAGCCGGCCGGATCGTCGAAACCGGCACCCATGCCGAGCTTGCCGCGCGAAGCGGGCTTTACGCGCGGCTCGCGGCGCTGCAATTCAACGAGGTTGCAGAACGAAACTGATCTGGGAGAGCCACATGGATCGCGAGTTCGACGTCATCGTCTATGGCGCCACCGGCTATACGGGCAAGCTCGTCGCCGAATATCTGGCGAAGCGCGAACCCGCCCCGCGCTGGGCGATGGCCGGCCGCTCGCTGACGAAGCTCGAGGCCGCGCGCAGCGAGGTCGGGGCTCCTGCCGACCTGCCGCTGATCGCCGCCGATGCCGAGGACCCTGCCGCGCTCAAGGCGATGTGCGCGCGCACCAAGGTTGTGCTGACCACCGTCGGCCCCTATCAGCTCTATGGCGAGCCGCTGGTCGCCGCCTGTGCCAGCACCGGCACCTCCTATGTCGACCTGTGCGGCGAGCCTGCGTGGATGCGCGCGATGATCGACCGCTACGATGCCGATGCAAAGGCATCGGGCGCGCGGATCGTCTTTTCCTGCGGGTTCGATTCGATCCCCTTCGACCTCGGTGTCTGGGAAGTGCAGCAATGCGCGCGCGCCAAGTTCGGCCGCCCCGCCCCGCGCGTGAAGGGTCGCATCCGCAAGATGCAGGGCACCTTCTCTGGCGGCACCTTCGCCAGTGCCAAGGCAACGATGGCCGCCGCCGCGCGCGAGCCGGGCATCCTGAAACTGATGGTCAACCCCTTTGCGTTGACGCCGGATTTCCAGGGGCCTTCGCAGCCGTCGGGCATGATCCCCGAATATGACGCCGCCGTCGGCGGCTGGGTCGCGCCCTTCGTCATGGCAACGATCAACACCAAGAACGTCCACCGCACCAACGCGCTGACCGGACACGCATACGGCACCGACTTCGTGTATGACGAGATGATGATCGCGCCCGGCCTTGGCGAACTCGGCAAGGCGGCGGCGGAGGCGATCGCCAAGCTCAACCCGATCGGCGGCGACAAGGGCCCGGCGCCCGGCGAAGGCCCCACGCGCGAGGAACGCGAGGCGGGCTTCTACGACCTCCTCTTCATCGCCGAGATGCCCGACGGCGACCGTGCCGAGTCGGTGGTCACCGGCGACATGGACCCGGGCTACGGATCGACGTCGAAAATGATCGCGGAGACGGCGCTGCTGCTCGGCGAGACCGAAAGCGCGGGCGGCGTGTGGACGCCGACCGCGCTACTGGGCGGCGCGCTGCGCGACCGTCTGGCGGAGAAGGCCGGCCTCACCTTTCGGGCTGGCTGAACGCCAGCCCGTCGACGCGCTGCCCTCATCTGCGGGAGGCGGCAGCGCTTCGTCAGGTGCCGACCACCAGCTCCCGCGCCTCTGGATGGCCGAGGAACAGCCCCGGGCTGGCCGTGAAGCCGTAAGCGCCGGCAAGGAAGATCGCGATCACGTCGCCGACCGCCGGACCGGGCAGCCCGACCTTGTCGCCCAGCCGGTCGAGCGGCGTGCAGAGACTGCCGACGACGGAAACCTCCCGACCCTCGCCGGTCATCCGCCCCGCCACCGCGATAGGATAGTTCCGCCGCACCACCGTGCCGAAATTGCCGCTCGCCGCCAGCTGATGGTGAAGCCCGCCATCGACGACGACGAAGCGCTCGCCCTGGCTCTCCTTCACGTCGACAACGCGCGTCAGATAGACGCCGCACTCCCCGACGATCCATCGCCCAAGCTCGATCGCGTAAGCCGTGCCCGGATCGCCCTCGCGCGCCAGCGTCTCGCCCAGCGCCGCGCCGACCGCTTCCACGTCGACGGGCTCGTCGCCCGCGAAATAGGGGATGCCGAACCCGCCGCCCAGATTGACCAGCGGCGGCACCGCGCCCGCCTCGTCCGCCAGCCGCCGCGCGAGCGCCACCGTCGCCGCCTGCGTCTCGATGATCGCCGCCGCCGACAGCGCCTGCGACCCGGCATAGATGTGGAAGCCGCGCCAGTCCGCGCCGCCGGCGATCAGCTCGCGCACCAGCGCCGGCACGCGAGCCGCGTCGATACCGAAGGGCGACGGCCGCCCGCCCATCTTCATCCCCGACCCTTTGAGGTCGAAGTCGGGATTGACCCGCACCGCCAGCCGCGCGCGCACGGCCAATCGATCGGCGATGGCGAGCGCGCGTCGCGCCTCGCCCTCCGATTCGAGGTTGAGCGTCGCCCCCGCCCGGATCGCCGCCTCGATCTCGTCGTCGCGCTTGCCGGGGCCGGCGAAGCTGACGACGCCGGCCTCCTTGACCGCCAGCGCCTTGGTCAGCTCGCCGCCGGACGCAACGTCGAGCCCGTCGACCAGCGGCGCGATCGCCGCCAGCATCTCAGGGTGCGGATTGGCCTTGATCGCATAATGGATGTCGAGCCGCTCGGGCATCGCCGCGCGCAGCCGCGCCAGCCGCGTGCGCACCTCGCTTATGTCATAGACGAACAGCGGCGTGTTGCCCGCCTTTGCGATCCAGTGCTCGGCATCCTGGCCGGCGATCGTCAGCGCTTCGCGTCCCGCAAAATGCGGCGGGATCGGACCCATCGGCTTCATGCCAGCATCTCCGCCTTGAGGCCCGACCGGTCGAGCTTGCCATTTGCGTTGCGCGGCAACGCGTCGCGCCAGACGTAACGATGCGGCTGCATGAAGCCGGGCAGCTCGCGCTTCAGCCGTTCGCGCAGCCGCGCCTCCGCCTCGCCCGCGTCGCCCTTGGCGCTGGCGACGACCAGGATCGCCTGGCCCAGTCGCTCGTCGGGGATGCCGAGCGCCACCGCCTCGCCCGCCTCGCCGCCCGCCAGCACCGCCTCCTCGACCTCGGTCGGGCTGATGCGGTTGCCGCTCGACTTGATCATCTCGTCGTCGCGCCCGACGAAGCGGAGCAGCCCAGCCGCATCGGCGACGACGGTGTCGCCCGACCACACCGCCATGCCGGGATAGTCGGAGAAAGCGGGTGCGGGCTTGAAGCGGATCGCGGTGCGCTCCGGATCCTGCCAGTATCCTCGCGCGACCAGCGGGCCGGCATGGACGAGCTCGCCCGGTTCGTCGGGATCGGCGCGGCTGCCATCGGCGCGCACCACCGACACCTCGGCAAAGGGAATCGCGCGGCCGATCGAGTCGGGATGCGCGTCGACCAGCTCGGGATCGAGGAAGGTCGAGCGAAACGCCTCGGTCAGGCCGTACATCGGGAACAGCCGCGCCGCCGGAAAGCGCTCGCGAAGCCCGCGCACCAGCCGCGGCGTCAGCGCGCCACCCGAATTGGTCAGCCGCCGCAGTCGCGCCGCGGTCTCCGCCGGCCAATCGGCGTCGAGCAACTGCACCCACAGCGGGGGCACGCCCGCCAGGCTGGTCGCGCCGAACCGCTCGACCGCCTTGATGACGTCGCGCGCGGTCAGATAGTCGAGCGGGATCACGCTCGCCCCCGCCGCCCAGCTCGAAAGCAGCTGGTTCTGGCCATAGTCGAAGCTGAGCGGCAGCACGCCGAGCACGCGGTCATCGGGCGCGATGTCGAGATAATGCGCGACGCTGATCGCGCCGAGCCACAGGTTCCCATGGCTGAGCATCACCCCCTTGGGCCGGCCCGTCGAGCCCGACGTATAGAGGATCGCCGCCAGCGACTGCGGGTCGGCCTCCGACGGCGACAGCCCCCCACCGACAAGCGGCAATGCGCCCTCCTCCACCGTCGAACAATCGGCCGGCACGTCGCCCGCCTCCAGCGTCGCCAGCCGCGGACCGCCCGCGATCAGCAACTGCGCGCCGCTGTCCGACAGGATGTGCGCGACCTGAGCGCGCTTGAGCAGCGGATTGACGGGGACATGGACGAGGCCCGCGCGCACCGCGGCGAGCGGCAGCACGCACGCCGCGCGCGTCTTCGCCAGCCAGCTTGCAACCCGGTCGCCGGGCGAAAGCCCCTGCGCCGCCAGCCACGCCGCCGCGGCGCCGACCGCCGTCTCCAGCTCGGCATAGGTCCAGCTGCCCCCCTTGTCATGGAGCGCGGCCGCGTCCATCGCGCCCAGCAAGGGCAGATGATCGAGCGGCCGGGGTTCTGGGTTTAACGGGATACTCATGGGTGCCGGCCATAAGCCTGCACGGTAAACAGACCGATTACGAGGGGCCGCGTGCGGGCCAAGCAGGCGCTTTTCACCGATCTGGACGCAGTCGCCCGCGATGCCGCGGGGATGCTGGACCGTGCGCGACAGCCGCGGCTCTACGATCGACTCGACTGGTTTCGCCGCACGCTGGCGCATTGCCCGCCGCGCGGTCGGCTGCTGGTCGCGCGCACCCGGACCGAGGCGGGGGCGGCATGGCTGTTCCTGATGCAGCAGGGTCACCGCGCGGTTGCGCTTGCCAGCTGGTACACGCTCGCCTTCGACGCCGTGCTGATCGATGACGCGGCCATCGCTCTCGCCGCGTTGCCGGTGGCGCTGCGCCGCCTCGGCCATATCGAACTGGCCCGTATCGAGGCGCCCGCGCCGCTCGCCGACGCGTTCCGCAATGCCGGCTGGCGAGTCGCGGTCAGCCGGATGGACGTGAACTGGCGGATCGCCCCCGGCCGCGACTTCGCCGCCTTCTGGGCCGCCCGCCCCGGCAAGCTCCGCTCGACCGTCGAGCGCAAGGGCAAGAAGGCCGGGCTCGACATCGTCATCCACCGCGAGTTCGATGGCGACGCCTGGGCCGCCTATGAAGCGATCTACGAGGCGAGCTGGAAGGGCGAGGAGGGTTCCTGGCCGTTCCTTCGTGCCTTTGCCGAAACGGAGGGGACGGCGGGCACGCTGCGCCTGGGCGTCGCGCGCCATGAGGGGCAGCCCGTCGCCGCACAGCTCTGGACGGTCGAGAACGGCCGCGCGACGATCCACAAGCTGGCATACCGGGACGATGCCAAGGCGCTGTCGCCCGGTTCGATCCTCAGCCACGCGATGTTCGCGCATGTCATCGAGCGCGATCGGCCGGACCTGATCGACTATGGCTCGGGCGATCAGCCCTACAAGGCCGACTGGATGGATGAAGCGCTGCCGCTATGGCGGATCGAGGCGTCCAATCCGCGCCATCCGGTCGGGCTTTACATGATCGTGCGCGGGGCGGTGGCGGCGCTTGTCCGGCGCGCGCGGGGCCGCTAGGCGCGCGGGAAAACATGGGTTCAGGGGACTAGGGATGATTTCGGAGCAGCATGGAGAGATCGAGGCGACCGTCCGCGCGGTGCTGCGCGACGTGCTCGGCCTGTCGGACGCGCAGGTCGAGGGCTTCGATGCCACGACGCCGCTGTTCGGCGCGCTGCCCGAACTCGATTCGATGGCGGTCGCGGGCGTGCTGACCGAGCTCGAGGATCGGCTGGGCATCGTCATCGACGACGACGATATCGACGGCGACACGCTGGAAAGCTTCGGCTCGCTCACCCGCTTCGCCGTGGCCAAGGTCTCGTCCTGATCGACGACTATCCCTGGAGCGGCGGGCGCGAGCCGATGCTGCGCTTCGGGCCGATCGGGCGTGAGGTCGTGCTCGCGGCGATGCCCCCGTTCGAGGAAGCCAATCGCCTCCGCGCCTTTTTCGTCACGCTCCTGCGCGCACTCGGCGACCACGGCATCGGCGCGGCGCTCCCCGACATGCCCGGCCAAGGTGAGAGCGAGCGCGCGACCGAGGACGCTGCGCTGGACGACTGGCGCAACGCCTTTGCTGCGGCGGAGGAAAAGCTGACGCGAGAGGGCCTTCGCGTCCATGTCGCCGCGATGCGCGGCGGCGCGTTGTTCGAGGGGCGCGCCAATTGCCAGTCGCGCTGGCACTTCGCGCCGGTAACGGGCGCCGCCTTGGTGCGCGACATGGTCCGCGCGCGCCAGGCTTCGGCAAAGGAAGCCGGCGAAAGCTTCGATGCGAAGGCGATCACGGGTGACGGCCCACCGGTCGAGCTTGCCGGCAACCTCATCTCACGCGCGATGCTCGCCGATTTGCAGGGCGCGGTGCCCTATGCCGGACCGGGGCTCCGGACGCTGCGGCTCGACACCGATGCGGCGCCCACCGACCACAAGATCGTCGCGCGGCCATTGTGGCGCCGGGCCGAGCCCGACAACAACCCCGCGCTCGCCCGCGAACTCGCCGCCGATCTCGCCGGCTGGGTAAAGACGTGCGCGAGCTGATCGCCTTTCCCTGCGCGGGCGACGCGCTGGTCGGCACGCTCGACCGCGGGACGTCGACGCGCGGGCTGCTGATCGTGTCGGGCGGCAACGAGCTTCGCATCGGCGCGCATCGCGGCATGGCGCTGATGGCGGCGCGGCTGGCGGCGGTCGGCTATCCGGTGTTCCGCTTCGACCGGCGCGGCATCGGCGATTCGACCGGCGTCAATCGCGGCTTCGAGTCGAGCGGCCCGGACATCGCTGCCGCGGTCGCTGCATTCCGCCAGGCGGTGCCGGGGCTGACGCGCGTCGTAGCCTTCGGCAATTGCGATGCGGCGAGCGCGCTGGCGCTGCACGACGTCGCGGGCATCGACGCGTTGGTGCTCGCCAACCCCTGGGTGATCGAGCCGCAGGCCGACACGCTGCCCCCCGCATCCGCGATCCGCGCCCGCTATGCCGAGCGGCTGCGCGATCCGCGTGCATGGGGGCGGCTGCTGACCGGCGGCATCGACCTGCGCAAGCTGGCGGGCGGGATTGCCAAGCTGCGGTCGAGCGGTGAGGCAGCGGCGGCGCCCGAGAAGCTGCCGGCGCGGCTCGCGGCGGCGCTTGGCAAGACGGTGGCCGACGTCACCGCGCTGATCGCCCGGCGCGACAACACCGCGGTCGCCTTCATGGAGGCGTGGGGCACGCCCGCCTATGCACCGCTCCGAGACCGTGTCGCGCTGAAGACGCTGGAAACCGACAGCCACAGCTTCCACCGCGAAGCGGACAAGGCGTGGCTGGAAGCGCGGCTGGTCGAGGCGCTGACCGCCTAGCTTCCCTCCCGAGCGGGAGGGAAGCCAGGTCTCACCTCACCGGCAGTAGCACTTCTTCGCGGCGTGCCACTTGCGCTTGACCGTCTTGCGAGCGGGCGAGCGATAGGTGACGTATTCCTCCGTCACCGTGGTCGTCGTGACCGGCGCCGAATTGACCGTTACCACCGTCGTCTGTGCCGGCGGATAGTACCAGCCGCCCGCGACATAGCCGCCGCCGGTGGTCGTCACCGTCGTGCCGCCCGGATGGACGGTCGTATAGCCGCCATGATGCACGGTACGGACGTCGCGCTCGACATAACGCTCGTCATAGCGGCCGTCGTCATAGACGCGCTCTTCGTAATCCTCGTCGCCGGGAAGCGGCTGGACGATCTCGCCCGGCGGCGCATAGGCGGGCGGCGGATAGGGCGCGCCGCGGCCACCATGCGGCGGCGGGGGCGGCGGCGGGCCGCGACGATCATCCTCGGCCCGGTCGATCACCGCACCGGCGACCGCACCCACGCCGCCGCCGATCAGCGCGCCGGGCAGGCGGTTGCCACGCCCCGCGATCGCCGCGCCGGCGACGGCACCGGCCGCGCCGCCGATCACCGCACCGCCGACGCCATTGTCCCGGCGACGCTCGGCATAGTCGCGATCGTAATAGCCCTGGTCGTACAGGTCGCCGCGATAATCCTCGTCGTAATCATAATAGGCGTCGCCGCCGCGATCCCAGTCGACGCCGCGGACGCTGTCATAGACGCGGCCGTAATTGTCGATCATCACCGCGTCGTCGTAATAGCGGTACCAGCCATAGCCGGGCTGCGGTGCCGAAAGGCCGTAGGCGCCGAAGTCGGAAATGAAGAAGCTCGGCGCGATCCAGTATTGCGGCAGCGACCAGCCACGGACCGCCGGGCGATAGGCGCCCCAGCCGCCCGGCGCGCGCCAGCCGCCGACCCAGCGATTGTTGAAGCGATAACCCCAGCGCTTGCCGTTGTTCCAGTGGTTGCCGGGCCGACCCCAATTGCCGCCGGGCCGGGTCCAGCCGCCAGGGCGCTGCCAATTGCCGCCCGGACGCACCATCGGGCCCTGCATGCCGCCCATGCGTGCGCCGCGCACGGCGGTCTGCGCCTCAGCCGCCGCAATCGGCGTCACCGCGCTGGTCGCCAGCGCCAGGATCATCATCGTTCGCATCGGCCCCGAGGCCTCCCTGTCAAGAACCCTTGTTCCTCGCACGCAACGGCGCACGTGGTTCATGGTTTCTTAACCGAATCGAAAATGACTCGCGAATCGATGCGTGGCGTCGATGTGTCCCGCGGCGGGGCAGATTCAGCCGGCGATGCGGGGTCCCAGTAGCGCCATCAGCGCCTCGCACCCAGCCGCGTCCTCGGCATCGAACCGCGCAGGCGCCGGGCTGTCGAGATCGAGCACGCCGATCAGGCGACCGTCCACCACGATCGGCACGACCAGCTCGGACCGGCTCGCCGCATCGCAGGCGATGTGCCCGGGAAAGGCGTGGACGTCCTCGACCAACTGCGTCTCGCGCGTCGCGGCGGCGGTGCCGCACACGCCCCTGCCCATCGCGATGCGGATGCACGCAGCCTTGCCCTGAAACGGGCCGAGCACGAGTTCGCCCTCAACGAGCCGGTAGAAGCCCGACCAGTTGAGGTCGGGCAAATACTGGCCGATCAGGGCCGAAGCGTTGGCCATGTTGGCGATCGCGTCGGGCTCGTCCCCGGTCAGCGCCTCGAGCGCGGCGGCAAGGTCGCGGTAGAGTTCGGCCTTCGAGCCGGCGGCGATATCGAACTGGTACATGCGCCGCCAGATAGGCGGCGCGGGTCAGTTGATCCAGTGCGCCGCGGCGTCGCCATAGCGGTCGTGCTGGGTATAGGCGACCGCGGCCGGCTGAAGCGCGTCGGCACTGCTCGCCGAGCGCTCGTTGGCGCCGAGCTCGGGCGGCGCCGAGCCGTCATAACCGACGATCGCCGCCTCGCCGCGGGCATAGTTGCCGAGCATCAGGCCCAGCGGGACACCCATCATGATCGCCGGAAGCACGAGGATCATCAGCAGGCGAAGCGTGCGAAACATGCGACCGTCTCCTCTCGGTCGCTAAACGAGATCAGCTCGGGCCGGTTCCGGACGGTCAGCGCAGCAGCGTCGGTGCGGTCTCGGCCAGCTTCGCCTTGATCTTGTTCGCGAACATGGCGAGCATCGGCGGCAGCGCGATCTCGGCCTTGATGCGCCCTTCCAGCAGCTCGATCCGGGCACCGACCCGCTGGCCGAGCGCCTGGAGCGTGAACGTCATCAGCCGGTCGTTCTCCCAGTGGTGCTCGCACACCTCGCCGCCGGGAACCATCGCGCCCAGCTTGCCGATGCCCGCGTCGATGCGGCGATGCAGCTCCTCGTTGGACAGGTTGTGCGGGACCTCGACGGTGACGGGCTCGCTCATGCTCTACTCCGTGGCAAACAACTGGGCATCATCGGCGAACGCCTTGAACTCCAGCGCGTTGCCGCTGGGGTCGCGAAAGAACATCGTCGCCTGCTCGCCCGGCTGCCCCTTGAAGCGGATATGCGGCGCGATGCCGAAGCGGATGCCCGCTGCCTCGACCCGCTCGGCCAACGCCTGCCAGTCGTCCATCGTCAGGACGATGCCGAAATGCGGGACGGGCACGTCATGGCCATCGACGGGGTTGGTGATTCCGGCCGGCCGCGCAGCGAGATCGAGATGCGCGACGATCTGATGCCCCTTGAAGTCGAAGTCGATCCACTGGTCGCTCGACCGTCCCTCCGCGCATCCCAGCACATCGCCGTAAAAGGCGCGGGCAGCCGCCAGATCATGGACGGGAAAGGCGAGGTGGAAGGGGCGCAAGCTCATCGCGCTCCCTTGCCACAGCCCATGCGCAAAGGGGAGGCCGCAATCCGCGACCTCCCCTTACCCTGTTGCCCGGCGCGGATGTCAGTAGCGCGGAACGGCAACCAGCGCGGCGATCTCCGGCTCGACCGTCACGGTGCCACGGCGAAGTACGACGCCGCGCTCGGCCATTTCCTTGATGAAGTCGGTCTCGGCATCGGCGACCTCGCGCTCGAACTCGCCGATCACCTCGGCGCGGTCGGCGGGGCTGTCGGCGTCCTCGAGATCCTTCTTGAGCTCGCGCCGCGCCTCGGAAAGGTCGGTCTTGTAGTCAAGGTAATGCGAGTTGCTGTCGTCGAACAGCCCGACATATTTGTCGCGCCCGATCTCGTCGCCGGCAAAGGCGGCGGGGGCAGCGGTGAGCGCAGCAAGCGCGGCGGCAGTGGCGAAGATCGGCTTGAACATTGTCTCGGCTCCTCATTCGTCTGGAACGGGGGCAAGAACGGCAAGCGCGGCGGCGACGTTCCTTTATCGGGCGTTCAGGTGAGGTGGGCGACGACGCTCGTTGCTCGTTTTTTCTCACCAATTGCAATGATTTGGCCACTGGCCAAGCAGACGCGGCGCGAGGGCAAGGTGCGACAGGCAGTTGCCATGGAACGGCAGACGACCTCGCTAAACCCGGGACGGTTGCCTCACCGACATCGTCACCCCGGACTTGTTCCGGGGTCCACTGGCCCGCAGACTCATCGGCCGCTTGGCCCGCGGCGCGGTGGATGCCGGAACAAGTCCGGCATGACGGATGAGGGAATCACTGCTTGTACAGTGCGTCCAGCCGCTCACCGTACACCGCTTTCAGCACATGCCGCCGGATCTTCAGGCTCGGCGTCAGCTGCTCGTTGTCGATCGCGAAGGGGGCGTCGGCGATGATGAAGCGGCGCACGCGCTCGATCTGCGACAGGTCCTTGTTGACCCGCTCCAGCGCCGCGGACAGCGCCGCCCGGTACTCGGCGTTGCGCGACAGCGCGGCGAAGTCGCAGCTCGCGCCGCCCTTGGCGCAGAATTCCTGCGTCCATTCGGGATCGGGCACCAGCACCGCGACCATGTACGGCTTGCGGTCGCCGTAAACCATCGCCTGGACGATCTCGGACTGGAGCGTCAGCATCCCCTCGATCTTTTGGGGCGCGACGTTGTCGCCCTTGTCGTTGACGATGATGTCCTTCTTGCGGTCGGTGATCTTGATGCGGCCCTTGTCGTCGATCAGGCCGATGTCGCCGGTGTGCAGCCAACCGTCCTTGAGCACGCGCGCGGTCTCGGCATCGTTGCGCCAGTATCCGTGCATGACGAGCTCGCCGCGCACCAGGATCTCGCCATCCTCGGCGATCCGCACTTCGGTGTTGGGGAGCGGCGGGCCGACCGTGTCCATCTTGAGGCCGGCGGACGGGCGGTTGCACGAGATGACGGGCGCCGCCTCGGTCTGGCCGTAGCCCTGGAGGAAGGTGAGGCCCAAAGCCTGGAAGAAGTTGCCGACCTCCGGATTGAGCGGTGCGCCGCCCGATACCATCGCCTTGATCCGCCCGCCGAAGCGCTTGGCGATCTTGGGGCGCAGGAGCCGCCCGACCGCGAACGAGGTGGGCAGGTCACCGATCGGCGTCCGCCCCGACGCCGCCCGCCGCCCCTCGATCGCGACCGCGCGATCGAGCAGCCACGCGGGCACCTTCCCCTGCTTCTCGATCGTCTTGGAAATGCGCTGGCGCAGCACCTCGAACAGGCGCGGAACGACGACCATGATCGTCGGGCGCACTTCCTCGATATTGGAGGCGAGCTTGTCGAGGCCCTCGGCATAATAGATCTCGCCGCCCAGCCCGATCGGGAAATGCTGGCCGCCGCTATGCTCGTACGCGTGGGAGAGCGGCAGGAAGGAGAGGAACACCTCCTCGCCCCAGCCGAAATCCTCGCTGATGACGGTGCAGCAACCCTCGACATTGTGGAGGATCGCGCCGTGATGCTGCATCACGCCGCGCGGCGCGCCGCCCGTGCCGCTGGTGTAGATGATGCAGGCGAGATCCTCGCGCTTGAAGAAGGCCTGCGCCGCCATCGTGTCGGGGTCAGTGGGGTTGTCGGCGATCAGCGTCTGGAACTGATGATATTCGAGCGCGCCGGGCTGGCCGCCGCGCAGCTCCTCGAACCCGATGATCTGCTGCGCGGTGCCGGTGCGGATCGCGGCGGGGAGCAAAGTCTTGGCGAGGCGCGCATTGCTGACGATGATCGCCCGCGCACCCGAATTCTCGATGATGTGCTGGTGATCGCGCTCGGTATTGGTGGTGTAGGTCGGCACGGTGACGCAGCCGGCGGCCATGATCGCCACATCGCTGATGCACCATTCCGGCCGGTTCTCGCTGACCAGCATCACCCGATCGCCGGGTTGCAGCCCCAGTTTCTTGAGCGCGGTGGCGAGGCTGGCGACCTGGCGCGCGGCTTCCGCCCAGCTCGTCGAGACCCATTTGCCGCCGACCTTGGCCCACAGGAACGGCCGCTCGCCGCGCTCGCGCGCGCGCACGAAGAACATGCTGACGAGGTTGGGAAAGTGCTCGAGCTTGCGCGCCATTCGTCGTCCGTCTCCTGCCCGGCGGGCGCCATACGCTTGCCGTAGCGTCGCCCTTCTAGAGCGCCCGCGCGGCGGGGCAAAGCCCGGATGCCTGCCCCATGGTTGGACAGGCCCGCGCGCTCGGCTATCGCAGGGACGAAGGGGCGCGCTCGCGGCCCGATACCGGAGTTGCCGATGCGTCTGTCCGCCCTCGTCGCCGGCCTCGCTGCCGCCGCCCTTGCCGGGTGCGCGCCCGCTCCCCGCGCTGCGGTACCCGCGCCGGCAAGCGCGCCGGCGGCTCGCGAGATGTTCGTCGTCGCCGCCAATCCGCTGGCGGCGGAAGCGGGCATGGCGATCCTGCGTCGCGGCGGCAGCGCGGTCGACGCGGCGGTGGCGGTGCAGGCGATGCTGTCGCTGGTCGAGCCGCAAAGCTCCGGCATCGGCGGCGGCGCGTTCATGACCTATCTGGACGGCGCATCGGGCAAGGTTCGCATCTATGACGGACGGGAGGTGGCGCCCGCGGGCGCGACGCCGTCGATGTTCCTGGGATCCGACGGCAAGCCGCTGCCGTTCGGCCGCGCGGTCGTGTCGGGCCGCGCGACGGGGGTGCCAGGTGCGGTGGCGATGCTGGCAACGGCGCAGCGCGCGCACGGACGTCTCCCCTGGCGCGACCTGTTCGGCGATGCGCAACGGACGGCGCGCGACGGCTTCATCGTGTCGCCGCGCCTCGCTCGCTTCCTCGGCCGCAGCTTTCCCCAGCTCGAACAGCCCGATGCGCGCGCCTATTTCGGCAAGCCCGACGGGTCGCTGGTCGGTATCGGCGATCGACTCCGCAACCCGGCCTATGCCGAGTTCCTGACCCGCCTCGCGGCGCAGGGGCCGGATGCGCTCTACAAGGGTCAGACCGCGGCGCGGATCGTCCAGCGGACGCGCGCCGCGCCGCTGGAAGGGAGCATGACGCTCGCCGACCTCGCCGCCTACAAGCCAGTCGAGCGCGAGCCGCTGTGCGCGCCCTGGGCCGGCTATCGCGCCTGCGTGCCGCCACCGCCATCGTCGGGGGTCGGCATGCTGATGCTGCTGCAACTGCTCGAGCGGACCGACATCGCCAAGCGGGGGCCGACCGATCCCCAGGCCTGGTATCTGTTCGAGGAAGCGAGCCGGGTGATGTTCGCCGACCGCGACCGCTATGTCGGCGACCCCGCATTCGTGCGGGTGCCCGTCGCGGGGATGCTCGATCCGGCCTATCTCGACGGTCGCGCGCAACTGATCGGCGAGCGCGCCGGCCCGCCGCCCGCCTTCGGCACACCGCCGGGGGCCCTGGCACGTGCCCCCGACGCCACGCGGGAGCCCGCGGGGACGACGCACTTCATCGTCGGCGATCGCGACGGCAACGTCGTGTCGATGACGACGACCGTCGAATCGATCTTCGGCACCGGCCGGATGGTCGACGGCTTCTTCCTCAACAACCAGCTCACCGACTTCAGCTTCTCCCCCACCGAGCGCGACGGCAGCCCCGCGGCCAATGCGGTCGCGCCAAGCAAGCGGCCGCGGTCGTCGATGACGCCGATGATCCTGCTCGACGGCCAGGGCCGCTTCGCCGGGGCGATCGGATCGGCGGGGGGCAATGCGATCCTCCCCTATGTCGGCAAGTCGCTGGTGGCGGGGGTGTGGTGGAGGCTGCCGATGCAGCAGGCGCTCGCCCTTCCTAACCTCGTCGCGCGCGGATCGTCGATGAGCGGCGAGGTCGACAAGTTCGCGCCCGGCGTGGTCGAGGGTCTCGCCGCGCGCGGCGTGACGCTGACGCCCGGTCAGGGCGAGGATTCGGGTGTCCACGCGGTGCTGGTGCGAAACGGCCGGATCGACGGCGGCTACGACCCGCGGCGTGAAGGGCGCGTGCTGGTGGAGTAGCATCTTCGTCACCCCGGACTTGTTCCGGGGTCCACCGGCCCACGTGCGCATCCATCTGAGAAGATGGTTCAGACTTTCAGGAGGTGGCCGCCGCTCACAGACAACGAACCAACGCCTGCGCGGCGCGGTGGACCCCGGAACAAGTCCGGGGTGACGAGCTTGGCTAAGCCATCGCCGCCCGCAGTTCGTCGTCGCTCTGCTGGTCCAGCCCGCGCGCGGCGAACAGATCGAGTGCGGCCGCGCCCAGCACGAAGGCGATCGCGCCCCAGATCGCGCGATTGTCGGGGCTTCGCCGCGCCGCGACGCCGAGTGCGGTCAAGTCGGCGACATCGCCCGCCACCCGCGCCCAGGCACCCGCCGAGACCGCCGGTGCGGCGATCAGGCCTACGCCCGTCAGCACCTCTCGCGCGCCGAAGCCCAGGATCACCGGCTCGCCGCCCTCGGCATCCAGGGTCCGGGCGATCTTCTTCGGCGCGAACAGCTCGCCCGCGCCGAGCACGATCGAGAAGACGCCGAGGCCAACCGCTAATTTCCTGAAATCCATCAACTTTCTCCGCCACATCGCCCGCCGCTTCAACGGCGCGGAGCGGCGGGCGTTCCGGTCCTGCAAGATCCTCCCCTGCAAGGAGAGGGGGACCGCCGGCGCAGCCGGTGGTGGAGGGGTGTCACCGGCTTCAATGGAATATGCCATCGCCGCCTACCCCTCCGTCAGGCCTTCGGCCTGCCACCTCCCCTTCCAGGGGAGGATCAGTAGGGCGGCGCTTTCCGTTCACGCTGCGCCATCGCCGCCTCGACCCACCATTCGAGGTCGGCGGCGAAGCGGGGAAAGTTGCGGTCCAGCGCCGCGCCGCCATCGCCGGTCGGCTGCGCATCGGCATCCAGCGCGCCGCCGATCTGGCCGACGCCGATCGTAGTCGAGGTGACGACCATGCCCATCTCGGACAGCGTCCCGTGCCACGCGGTCGCCGACCGCGCGCCGCCCAGTCGGCCTGCCGAGTAGCTGGCGATCGCTGCCGGCCGCCAATACCATTGCTCGAGGAAATGGTCGGTCAGGTTCTTGAGCCCCGGCTGCATGCCCCAATTATACTCGCCGGTGACGAACACGAAGCCGTCGGCGGCGACGATCTTGTCGGCCAGCGCCTGCATCGCGGCCGGCGCCTCGCCCGCCGGATATTCCTTGTACATCCGGTCGAGCATCGGCAGTCCCACCGCCTTGGCGTCGATCAGCTCGACATCATGCCCGCGCGCGGCAAGGCCGGCGACGAGATAGTCGGCAAGCCGGATGCCCATCCGGTCGCGCCGATAAGAGCCATAGAGGACGAGCAGTCGCGCCATCGATCTTCCTCAAAAATGAAAGAGGCTGCCGAGCCCTTTCCCAAGGGCCCGACAGCCTCCGACATGGTCAGCGGCCGGACGTTCCGACGCGGGAGACCATGCGGGCCGCGCGCTTGGCGAACGAAGGCGTTGATTGGGGAAGATTATCCCCCGCCTTCACGCCGTGCGTTTAGCGGCGCGTCTCCCGAACGAACTGAACCGACCTCACTGCTGAACCATGAGACATCGGATCACCTCCTTTCGCTGTTGAAGAACGAGCGTGGCTCCAGGCCACGGGTGATACATGAGTCATGCGGGCGTGCAGAACAAGTCTTGTAATCGCGCTTCGTTTTTACGATCCTCAAATTTCCGGCCTGCGCCGGGCGGGTTGCAACGCCGCCGCCCCTCCGCCACTCTTTGCGTGTGCCGCCGCTCGATCCGCCCATCCGTCTGGTCATCTTCGATTTCGACGGGACGCTTTCGGACAGCGGGCACTGGTTCCTCGGCATCGTCGACCATCTCGCCCAGCGCTATCGCTTCCGCATGGTCGAAGCGGGCGAGGTCGAGCGACTGCGCGCGCTGCCGACGCGCGAGGTGATCCGCCGCCTGCGCATCCCCGCCTGGAAGCTCCCCTTCATCGCCCGTTATGTCCGCAGCCTGTTCGCGCTCCACACGCACGAGGTGCAGCTGTTCGACGGCGTGACCGAGATGCTGGCGACGCTCGACCAGGCGGGCGTCCGGCTCGCGCTCGTCACTTCCAACGCGGAGATCAATGCGCGTCGCATCCTGGGCGAGGAGAATGCGCGGCGGATCGCGATCTGGGAATGCGCCTCCTCGCTCTATGGCAAGGCGCCGCGCTTCCGCCGCGTGCTGCGCGCGGCCGGCGTGCGCGCAAGCGAGGTGCTGGCGATCGGCGACGAGACCCGCGATATCGAAGCGGCGCGGCGATGCGGCATCCGCTCGGGCGCGGTGCATTGGGGCTATGCGCACCGCGCGGCGCTGGACGAGCTCGCGCCGGATTACGGGTTTGACACGCCGGACGCCGTGGTGCGGCTTTTACTCTCGAACACACACCACCGTTCGTCCTGAGCTTTTCGAAGGACGTGTTCCGGGACACGCGCTTCGACAGGCTCAGCACGAACGGTGGTTAGTTCGTGACGTACCGCGCCTCGATCGTCACCGGGAACGCCACCGACCGCGCGATGAAGCAGACTTCGTGGATCGCCGCATGCAGCGCATCGGCGCGCTCGGCCTGGCTCGGGTTGGCCAGTGCGATCTCGGGCCGCAGCACCGCCGCGGTAAAGCGCCCTGCCCCCGACGGTTCACTCTCGCCGATGCCGAGCGGCGCGTCGCGATAGCCGGTGATGACGATCCCCGCCTCGCTCGCGCGGTGGAGGAACCAGAGCATGTGGCACGCCGACAGCGCGGAGAGCAGCAGATCCTCGGGATTGTGCAGCGCCGGATCGCCGCCGAGCGCAGGCTCGTTGGAGCAGTCGACGGGCGGCTTGCCCGGTGTCGTCACCCGCCAGCTGCGGTCGTAATCGCGATAGCCGGTGGTGCCGTATCCCCGGCTGCCGGTCCACTCGATCGCGGCGGTGAAATCGTGCGACTTGGCCATCGCTTCAGACCTCCGGCAACACCTGATCGGCAACGCCCCAGCCTTGCAGCAGCCGGCTCGCCGCCCGCTTCTGAAGCTCCGCCGCATCGCCGAGATGCCAGCGCGCCGCCGTGTCGATCGCCTTGAACTCGCTCCACGCGACCGGAGCGGCCACCGGCGCCCCCGGTCGCGCGCGGACGACATAGGGGAGCACCGCGGTCGCGCCCCGCTGGTTGCGCAGCCAGTCGATGAAGATCCGCCCCGTCCGTTTCGCCTTGCTCATCGTCGCGGTGAAGCGGTCGGGCTCGGCGGCGGCGAGCGCGCGGGCGAAGCGGTCGGCGAACGACTTGACCGCGGGCCACTCGGCCTCGGGCGTCAGCGGCACGACGACATGGACGCCCTTGCCCCCCGACAGCATCGGAAAGCTGGTCAGCCCCATGTCGGCAAGCACCGTCTTGATGTGCTCCGCCGCCTTCTTCACGTCGTCGAAGTCCAGCCCCTCATCGGGGTCGAGGTCGAAGACGAGGCGGTCGGGCCGCTCGACATCGTCGCTGCGCGCGCCCCATCCGTGGAATTCGATCGTCCCCATCTGGACGCAGGCGAGCATGCCTGCGGCATCCTCGACATAGAGATAGGGTTCGACCGACCCGTCCTTCTCGTGGATGTCGACATGGTGGACGTGCCCGCCGAAGCTGCCCGCGTCGTGCTTCTGGAAGAAGCATTGCTTGGCGCGCCCCTGCGGACAGCGGACCAGGCTGATCGGCCGGCGCGCGAGCCAGGGCAGCATCAGCCCCGCCATCGCCGCATAATAGTCGGCTAGCTCGCCCTTGGTGATGCCGTCGCCGGGGAAGATCTCGCGCTCGCGGCTGCTGATCTTTACCGCCGGTTCGGGCGAGGGCGCGTCCGCGGGCTGCTCGGCCACGACCTCCTTTGCCGGCTTGTCGCCGCGCAGGCCGATGAAGCTGGCGTGCCGGACGACATTCTCGGCCGTGAATTCGGCGAACGCGATCTCGGCGACCAGCTTGGGGCTGACCCACATCGCGCCCCGCGCCGCTGCGCGCGGCACCTCGACCGGCGCGGTCTTGCGCGCCAGCTTGTCCAGCTTCTCGGCCAGCATCGCCTGGGTGTCAGCGTTGAAGCCCGTTCCGACCTTGCCCGCATAGCGCAGCTTGCCGTCCTCGTTGAGCCCAAGCAGCAGCGAGCGCAGGCCCCGACCCTTGGCCGATGACGGCAGCCAGCCGACGATCACGAATTCCTGCCGACGGGTGCACTTGACCTTGATCCAGCTCTTCGCACGGCCGGCGCGATAGGGCGCATCGACGCGCTTGGCGACGATCCCCTCCAGCCCTTCGGTGCACATCGCGTCGAGCAGCTTCTCGCCCGATCCCACGACATGCTCGGCGAAGTGGATGCGCGGGTCGCCCGCCGGCAGGATCGTCGCCAGCCGCTGCTTGCGTTCGGTCAGCGGCAGCGCGCGCAGGTCCTCGCCGCCCGCCTCCAACAGGTCGAAGGCGAACAGGATCATCTCGCCCGACGCGTTGGAGATCGCGTCCTGGAGCGTCGAGAAGTCGGGACGGCCATCCTTCATCGCGACGATCTCGCCGTCGATCAGCGCGGGCGTGTCGATCGCCGCTGCCGCCTCGGCGATGGCGGGAAACTTGTCGGTCCAGTCGAGCCCCGAGCGCGTGTAGATGCGCGCCGTCCTCCCGCCTGCCGCGATCAGCGCGCGATAGCCGTCATATTTGACCTCGTGCAGCCAGCCATTGCCCGCCGGGACGGCATCGGCGAGCGTGGCGAGCTGCAGCACCTCGCCGCCGCCGCGGAACGGCGAGGCGGGCGGCCTGGCCGTCTTCTTCGGCGCCTTGCGGCTGCGCTTCGGGGGCTTCTTGCCCTCGGCGATCTCGTCCATCGTTCGGCCGGTCTCGACGCTGGTCAGCGCGGTCTCGACCAGCATGTCGGCACCCCCGGCATGCGCATCGTCGATCTTGCGCAGGAGCCAGTTTTCGCGCTTTTCCTTGCCGCGCGGCTTCAGGCGGATCAGCAGCCACTCGCCCTTCATCCGCTCGCCATCGAGGATGAAGTGGAGATGGCCCTTGTCGAGATCCTTTGCCGACTTGCCCTTGATCGGCGACCAGGTGCCGCGGTCCCACAGCATCACCGTGCCGCCGCCATATTCCTCGGCCGGGATCGTCCCCTCGAAGGTCGCATAGCCGAGCGGATGGTCCTCGGTCCGGACCGCCAGCCGCTTCTCGCCGGGGTCGAGGCTGGGGCCGCGCGTCACCGCCCAGCTCTTGAGGACGCCGTCCACCTCCAGGCGGAAGTCCCAGTGGAGGCGCGTGGCGTCGTGCTTCTGGACGACGAAGCTGTTCCCCTTGCCCGGCGCCAGCGTGCCCGCCGGCTCGGCGGTCCGCGCGAAGTCGCGCTTGGCGTTGTAGGCGGCGAGCGGGTCGGGCGCGCGGGGCACAGATCCTACTCGCTCTTCTTACCGTCATCCCAGACTTGTTCCGGGGTCCAGCGTACCGCGTATCCGACCGGCGGCGGCGCCTGCTGGCCGGTCGACCCCGGAACAGGTCCGGGGTGACGATGAAAAGGGTTCGTCACGCCCGCTTCCTCGCCGCCGGCTTTCGTGCAGGCGCCTTTTTCGCGGCGGTCGATTTCGGCGGCGCCTTCTTCGCCGCGGGTTTGGACGCCCCACTCTCGCCCGGCTTCTCCAGGCTCTTCTTCAGCGCCGCCATCAGGTCGACGACGTTCGAGCCGCGCCGCCCGGCGCCGCCCTCGTCCCTTTCCTCGATGATCTTGCCGCCCTTGGCCTTCTTCTTGCGCTCGATCAGGCCCTTCAAAGCGTCGACATAGCGGTCGTGAAAGACCTGCGGGTCGAACTTGCCCGCCTTCTTCTCGATCAGCGTCTCGGCCAGGTCGAGCAGGTCGGCGTCGGGCTCGTCATCGGGAATGTCGCGGAAATAGCCCTGCGCCTTGTGCACCTCGTCGGCATAGCGCAGCGTCTCCAGCACCAGCCCGCGCCCGCACGGCTTCAGGCTGACGACATATTCGCGACCGCGCATCGCCAATTGGCCGAGCCCCACCTTCTTCGTCCGGCGCAGCGCCTCGCGCAGCACGATGAAGGCCTCCTCGGCCAGGTCGTCGGCGGGAACGACGAAATAGGGCTTCTCGTAATAAAGGACGTCGATCTCGTCGGCATCGACGAACTGGGTGAGCTCCAGCGTCTTCTTGGACTCGAGCTTCACCGCCTCGATCTCGTCCTGCTCAAGGAGGACGTAATTGCCCTTCTCGATCTCGTATCCCTTCATGATCTCGTCGGTGTCGACAGGACCGACGCCCGCCACCACCTTCTCATACTGGATCGGCTTGCCCGTCGGCTCGTGGATCTGGCGGAAGCTGATCGTCGCGCCGCTACGAGTCGCGGAGTAGATCTCGACCGGGATCGAGACGAGAGCGAGGCGGATCTGTCCCTGCCAATAGGCTCGCGCGGCCATGTCTGGTCCCCAAGTCGTTGCGAAGCCGAGTCAAAGCGCGAGGCGCGGACTCGTTCCTCGACAGCCGTCAGGCGCGGGCGTATGCCGCGCGGATCATGGCCGACGACCCCATCGCCCTGTTCGACGCCTGGTTTGCGGAGGCGCGGGCCAGCGAACCCAACGATCCCAACGCCATGGCGCTGGCGACCGCCGATGCCGACGGCCGCCCGTCGGTGCGGATGGTGCTGCTGAAGGGGCATGGCCCCGACGGCTTCGTCTTCTACACCAACCGAGAGAGCCGGAAGGCGGGCGAGCTGGCCGAGAACGCGCACGCAGCGCTCCTCTTTCACTGGAAGTCACTGCGTCGACAGGTTCGGATCGAAGGGTCCGTCACCCGCGCCAGCGATGCCGAGAGCGACGCATACTTCGCCAGCCGCAGCCGCGATTCCCAGCTCGGCGCCTGGGCCAGCGAACAGTCGCGACCACTGGATGCGCGCGAGACGTTCGAGGCGCAGTTCGAGGCGATGAAGGCGCGTTTCGAAGGCGCAGACGTGCCGCGCCCGCCGCATTGGGGCGGCTACCGCGTGACGCCCCGGGCCATCGAACTGTGGCAGGACCGCGCGCATCGACTGCACGAGCGGCGCGTCTTCACCGCCACCGGCGATGGCGGCTGGACCGAAGGATTGCTGTTCCCGTGACCGAGACCGAACGCCGCCGGCGTCTGCTCAACAGCGTCGCCGCGCGCGCCGCGCTGGCGAGCGTCGCGACGGCGATCTTCCTCCTTTGTCTCAAGGGCTATGCCGCGCTGACGACCAATTCGGTCGCGCTGTTGGGCAGCCTTGCGGACTCGGGACTCGACCTGCTCGCCTCGCTGGTCACGCTGTATGGCGTGCGGCTGGCGGCGACGCCCGCGGATCACGATCACCGCTTCGGGCATGGCAAGGCGGAGGCGCTGGCGGCGCTGTTCCAGGTCGCGCTCGTCACCGCATCGGCGCTGGCGATCGGCTGGCGCGGCATCGCGGCGCTGGGCAGCGATGCGCAGGTCGCCGATGCCGAGCTCGGCATCGCGGTTTCGGGCGTCGCCATCATCGCGACGATGGCGCTCGTCGCCTATCAAAAGCGCATCATCGCCGAGACGGGATCGATCGCGGTACAGGCCGACAGCCTCCACTATCAGGGCGACATCCTCCTCAACCTGTCGGTGATCGCGGCGCTGGTGCTGTCCCGCTATCTGGGGCTGTCGGGCGCCGACGCGCTGTTCGGCATCGCCATCGCCGGCTGGCTGGGGTTCGGCGCGTTCAAAGCATCGGCTCAGGCGATCGACCAGCTGATGGACAAGGAGTGGCCCGAGGAGGAACGCCAGCGCTATATCGCGGTCGCCGTCGCCAGTCCGGAGGTGCGCGGCATCCACGATTTCCGCACCCGCCGATCGGGCACCCGCGACTTCGCCCAGTTCCACATGAACGTCGACCGCAACCTGTCGATCGTCGAGGCGCATGACGTGGTCGAGGAGGTCGAGCACGCGCTGCACACGGCGTTCCCCAAGGTAGAGGTGCTGATCCACCTCGACCCCGAAGGGCATACCGACACCGACGACCCCCTGGTCGAGGAGGACGTTACCCCCCACTGGTTCCGGAAGCGCGCATGATCCCCTTTGCCCAGATCGACGCGTTTGCGGACCGGCCGTTTGCCGGCAATCCGGCGGCAGTGATGCCGCTCGATGCGTGGCGCGACGATGCGGTCCTTCAGGCAATCGCGGCGGAGAACAATCTGTCGGAGACCGCCTTCCTCGTTGCCGACGAAAGCGGCGCGGCGGATTACGAACTCCGCTGGTTCACGCCGGGGACCGAGGTCGCGCTGTGCGGCCATGCGACGCTGGCGAGCGGGCATTTCCTGCTGGCCCGTGAAGGGGCCGAGCGGGTGACCTTCAGGACGCGCCGTGCCGGAATCCTCGAAGTCACGCGTGAGGGCGAAGGCTATGCGATGGCGCTCCCCGCCTATCCGCCGCAACCCGCGGACGTGCCGGGGCTGCTGGAGGCATTGGGCCTCGCGGCGGGCGAGGTGCTGCGCCATCCGAATGGCTATGATCTCGTCGTCCTGAGGGACGCGGCGGCGGTGCGAGCGGTCGCGCCCGACTATCGCGCGCTCGCCGCGATCGGCGACACGCTCAACATCGTCACCGCGCCCGGTGACGACACCGACATCGTCAGCCGCGTCTTCGCCCCGGCGGCGGGCATCGATGAGGACCCGGTAACGGGCTCGGCGCACTGCGTCTTCGCACCCTATTGGGTCGAACGCCTTGAGCGCTCGCGCTTCACCGCGCTTCAGGCGAGTGCGCGCGGCGGGCATCTCGACTGCGAGGTCTCGGGGGACCGTGTGATCCTGCGTGGGCGATGTGTGACGGTGATCGAGGGCCGCTTCATCCCCTGATCGAAACGATTGACTCTTAAGTCTACATATATAGGTTATAAAAGGTGTCCACGAAGGAACCTGTCATGGCCCCTGCATTCAAGACGTCCCTCGCCCTTGCCACCCTCTTCCTCGCCGCCGCGGCGCCCGCCAGCACGCGACAGGAGGCGAAGGCCTCACCCTTTCTCGGCGAGTGGGAGCTCGACCTCGATCGGATGCCGGACAGCTACGGCCCGCCGCCCAAGCGCGTCGTCTATCGCTTCGAGGATGTCGGCGAAGGCATGTGGCGCACCACGGTCGACATCATCGCGCCCGACGACAGCGTCCGCCACATGGTCGTCCGCTATCGCCGCGACGGCCGCGCGATGCCGGGCGAAGGCGACACCAGCGAAGCCGACAGCGCCGCGCTCGGCTCACCCGCGCCCGACGTGCTCGTCATGACCCTGTCACGCGAGAAGATGCTGGGCTCGGTCCGCGTCTATGCCGTGTCGCCCGATGGCCGCGCGATGACCGAATCGGCCGCCGCAGTCGATCCGACCGGCGCGCCATTCGTGCGCAACTTCCACTATCGACGGTTGCGCTGATTACCGCCTGACCAGCGTCCCTGCGCCGCGGCGGGTGAAGATCTCCAGCAGCATCCCGTGCGGCACCCGGCCGTCGAGGATGACCGCGGCATCCACCCCCGCCTCGACAGCGTTCACACACGTCTCGACCTTGGGGATCATCCCGCCCGAGATCGTGCCGTCGGCCTTCAATTCGGCGATGCGCTGTGGGTCCAGGTCGGTCTGGAGCTCGCCATCCTTGTCGAGCACGCCCGCAACGTCGGTGAGCAGGAAGAAGCGCGAGGCGCCGATCGCGCTGGCGATCGCGCCCGCCATCGTGTCGGCATTGATGTTGTAGGTGTGCCCGTCCAGCCCCAGCGCGACCGGCGCGACCACCGGGATCACGTTCTGGTCGGCCAACATCGTCAGGATCGACGGATCGACCGCGACGGGATCGCCGACGAAGCCCAGGTCGACATGCCGCTCGATCCCAGAATTCAGGTCGGGCTCGGACCGCTGGACCTTCTCGGCGATGACCAGCCGCGCATCCTTGCCCGAGATGCCGATCGCGCGGCCGCCCGCGGCGTCGATCCAGGCGACGATCTCCTTGTTAATCTTGCCGGCGAGGACCATCTCCGCGACCTCGGCGGTCGCGGCATCGGTGACGCGCAGACCGCCGACGAACTGCGACTCGACGCCCAGCCGCTTCAGCATCGCGCCGATCTGCGGCCCGCCGCCATGAACGACGACGGGGTTGATGCCGACCGCCTTCAGCAGCACCACGTCCTCGGCGAAGTCGCGCGCGAGCTCCGGATCGCCCATCGCGTGGCCGCCATATTTGATGACGAAGGTCTTGCCGGCATAGCGCTGGAGATAAGGCAGCGCCTCGGTCAGCGTCTCCGCCTTGGCGAGCAGCGCGGGATCGGGGGCGTGGTTGGTCATGCGGCCAGGTCCTTGGCGTCGAGCCGGCGACCGAGCCCGACGAAGAGATAGATGAGCGGCGGCACCAGCACGATCGACAGCACGACCTTGGCCAGCATCTGCCCCACGAGCAGCTGACCGATCGGGAACACGCCGTAAAAGGCGACGGTGACGAAGATCAGCGTGTCGAGCACCTGGCTCAGCACGCTCGCGACGCCCGCGCGCAGCCAGAGGAGCCTGCCCTCGCCGCGCTTCAGCACGTCGAACAGGGTGACGTTGAGGATCTGCGACAGGCCATAGGCGGCGATCCCGCCCGCCCAGATGCGCCACGTGCTGCTCATCAGCAGCGTGAACGCCTCGACCCGCTCGGGCTCCATGCTGCCGGCCGGCGGCAGCTGGACGACGATCCACGATAGCAGCATCGACATGAGCAAGGGCACGAAGCCGACGATCACCAGCCGGTTGGCGATCGCCCGCCCATGCAGCTCCGCGACCGCCGAGGAGACGACGACCAGCAGCAGGAACGCGAAGATCCCCGCCTCCACCGCCAGCGGCCCCAGCGCCACCTGTTTGTTGCCGAGCACGCCGGCAATGCACACCATTCCGCCATAGAAGATGGCGAGCGCGAACAGCGAACGGGAAATCGTCGGCCTAGAGTCCATCGGCGGCGGTTAGCGGATGCCGGGGCGCGGCGAAAGCGGTATGAAGCGCCGTCATGATCGCGCTCTATGGCCACCCCTTCGCCGCCTTTGCCTGGAAGGCACTGATCGCGCTGCACGAGCGCGGCGTGCCGTTCGAGTTCCGGCAGGTCGACCAGCCGGAGCACGGCGCGCGCATTGCCGAGCTGTCGCCGACGGGGCAATTCCCCGTGATCGTCGATGGCGACCGCACGGTCGTCGGCAGCAACGCGGTGATCGACTATCTCGACGGCATCGGCGACATGCCCCCGCTGATCCCCGCCGATCGCCTCGCCGCGATCGAGGCGCGCGAGCTGGCCGATTTGTTCGACGATTATATCGCGGTGCCGATGCAGCGGATCGTCGCCGACGCGCTGCTGCCCGACGCCGAGCGCAGCCCGAGCGAGGTCGCACGCCAGCGCGAGCGGCTGCGCCGCGCCTATGCCTGGTTCGAGCGGCGGCTGGCGGGGCGCGACTGGGCGACAGGCGAGCGCTTCACGATCGCCGACGTCGCCGCCGCCCCGGCGCTGTTCTACGCCGACTGGGCCGAACCGCTGGGCGACTCGCTTCCGGTCCTCACCGCCTATCGCGCACGCCTGCTCGCCCGCCCCTCGATCGCGCGAGTGGTCGACGACGCCCGGCCGTTCCGCCGCTACTTCCCGCTCGGCGCGCCCCATCGCGATTGACCGAGCACGCCCGTTCCCGCCGGGTCGATGCGCAGGAAGCGGGCGGCATTGTCGTAGAGGAACTTGCGCTTCTGCGCGGCGGTCAGGGCCGTCGTCTTGCGGATGCGGTCGATCGAGATGCCGATCATCTGCGGCCAAATCATCTGGTCGCTGCCATAAAGGATGCGATCCTCGAACCCGGCATCGACGAACGCCTTGAGGTAGGGCCAGATGTCGCTGTCGCGATAAAGCGCGGTGAGGACGCCGAATTCGGCATAGACCTGCGGATGCGCGGCCATCAGCGCCATCGTGCGGTCCTTCATCGGAAAACCCGCATGGACGATGAAGACGCGCAGCTTCGGGTGGCGCACCAGCACCGGCTCGATCAACAACGGGTCGCTGAGCGCCGCGCGATAGCCGGGGGTCGCGAAATAGGTCGTCCCCGGCGGCCCTGGCCCCATGTGGATGCCGACCGGGATGTCGAGCGCCTCGGCGAGCGACCAATATGGCTCCATCCGCGGATCGTCGGGCGCGATGCCGCGATACTGGAAAGTGAGCTCCATCAGCGCCTTGAGCTTGCCCTCGGCATGCCGCTTGCGAAGAACGTCGGGCGGAGGCAGCCGGTCCGGGCCGCTGGCGCTGATCGCAGGCATCAGGCGAACCGGATCGTCGGCGATCCAGCGATCGACATTGGCGACGGTGCCGCCCGCGATCGCATAGACGTTGTTGCGGCGAAGCTCGGCGATCGTGCGCGCCCGCAGGTCCGCATCGTCCTTGGCTGGCGCGATCCGGTTGGGACAGGCCGGGTCCTCGAACATCCGCTTCATGTATCCGGGAAGGCCGTCGCCGCCCTTGCCCGGATCCATCGGCAGGAACGCTGGGAACGGCGCACAGACATAGGACGCCCCGTCCATGTTGTCCGCGCCATAGGCGTGGATGTGCATGTCGATGACGGGCTCGCGCCGCTGCGCCTCCGCTGGCGTGGCAAGCAACATGGCGATGAGCATCGCCGCGATCGTTCGCATGATCCCTCCCCCCGAAAGGCGGGCAGAGTGTGACCTGGATCAAGGCGACTGGCAAGCGGCGCGCCGGTGGGTGGCAAGAAGGTCACGCCAGTCGCGCGCCAGCCACCCCGCCCCTTTCCCCGCCCGCCCGGCTATGCCACGCACGGCCCATGCGCGTGGGAGCCAGAATCGCTTGTTGACCCGTTTCCTCATCGGCCTGGCCGGCATCGCCGTCATCCTGGGCCTCGCCGTCGCCCTCTCGACCAATCGCCGCGCGATCCGGCTGCGCGTCGTCGGCTCGGCCTTCGCGCTCCAGGCGGGAATCGCGTTCCTGGTCCTCTATGTGCCCGCAGGCCAGGCAGCGATCCGTGCGCTGGCGACCGGCGTGTCGGCGCTGCTCGGCTATGCCAAGGCGGGCACCGACTTCATCTTCGGCCCGCTGGCGACGCCGGAAATGGGCGGACAGAGCTTCGCGATCTCCGCGCTGCCCGTCATCATCTTCTTCGCCAGCCTCGTCTCGGTGCTCTACCACCTGCGCATCATGCAGTTCGTGATCCGCTGGGTCGGCGGCGGGATCGAGAAGCTGATCGGCGTCAGCAAGGTCGAGTCGCTCTGCGCGGCGGCGAACATATTCGTCGGCCAGTCCGAATCGCCGCTCGTCATCCGTCCCTATCTCGCGAGCCTCACCCCCAGCCAGTTGTTCGCGGTGATGTCGGTCGGCATGGCGGGCGTCGCGGGCACGATCCTGGCGGCCTATGCCTCGTTCCTCGGCCCGGCGTCGCTCCCCTATCTGCTCGCGGCCAGCTTCATGGCGGCGCCCGGCGGCATTCTGATGGCCAAGATCATCATGCCCGACGTCGCGCCCGAACCCACGCTCCAGGCCGAGGGCGTCGAGGAAGCCGCGGTGCTTGCCGTCGCCGAACCCGATCCGGAGGACGAGCGCGCTGCGAACATCATCATGGCCGCCGCGATGGGCGCGCAGACCGGCGTCAAGATCGCGGTCGCGGTCGGCGCGATGGTGCTCGCCTTCGTTGCGCTCGTGGCGATGGCCAACGGGCTGCTGGGCGTTGTCGGCGGCTGGTTCGGCTATCCGGCGCTCAGCTTCCAGCTGCTGATCGGCGCGGTGTTCCAGCCGATCATGTATCTCCTCAACATCCCCTGGCACGAAGCGGGGCTGGCGGGCGGCCTGTTCGGGACCAAGCTCGTCCTCAACGAATTCGTCGCCTTCATCGAACTTGGCCAGCTTCGTCAGGCGATGAGCATGCGGACGCAGGCGATCGTCACCTTTGCGCTGTGCGGCTTCGCCAATTTCAGTTCGATCGCGATCCAGATGGCCGCGACCGGCAGCCTCGCCCCCAACCAGCGGCCAATGATCGCCCGGCTGGGCGTGCGTGCGCTGCTGGCGGGGAGCCTGGCCAACCTGATGTCGGCGGCGCTGGCGGGGCTGATCCTGCCGTGAGGTAAGCACCTCCCCGGCACGGGGAGGTTCTTACTTACCCCACCGTCAGCGCCAGCGCGCCGTCGCCCTCGTCCACCTCGACGTTTGAGCCGTCGCGGACGTCGCCGCGGAGGATCAGGTCGGCAAGCGGATCCTGAAGGTAGCGCTGCACCGCGCGCTTCAGCGGCCGCGCGCCATAGACGGGGTCGTAGCCGACCCGCCCCAGCCACGCCCGTGCCGCATCGGTGAGGTGGATGCCGATCTTGCGATCCGCCAGCAGCTTGGCGACGCGCGCCACCTGGATGTCGACGATCGGCGCCATGTGCTCCGCGCCCAGCCGGTGGAACAGGATGATTTCGTCCAGCCGGTTGAGGAACTCGGGCCGGAAGTGGCTGCGCACCACTTCCATCACCTGCGGCTCGACGCTTTCGACCCGGTCGCCGTCGCCCAGCGCGGTCAGATACTGGCTGCCCAGGTTCGAGGTCAGGATGACGATCGTGTTCGAGAAATCGACCGTGCGCCCCTGTCCGTCGGTCAGCCGCCCGTCGTCGAGCAGCTGGAGCAGCACGTTGAACACGTCGCCATGGGCCTTCTCGACCTCGTCGAACAGCACCACCTGATAGGGGCGGCGCCGCACCGCCTCGGTCAGCACGCCGCCCTCCTCGTATCCGACATAGCCCGGCGGCGCGCCGATCAGCCGCGCGACCGCGTGCTTCTCCATGAACTCGCTCATGTCGATGCGGACCATCGCGTTGGGATCGTCGAACAGGAACTCGGCCAACGCCTTGGTCAGCTCGGTCTTGCCCACGCCCGTCGGCCCCAGGAACAGGAACGAACCGAGCGGCCGGTTCGGGTCCTGCAAGCCGGCGCGCGAGCGCCGCACCGCCGTCGCGACCGCGCGCACGGCATCGGCCTGGCCGATCACGCGGCGGCCGAGCTGCGCCTCCATTTGGAGCAGCTTCTCGCGCTCGCCTTCCAGCATCCGGTCGACGGGAATGCCCGTCCAGCGGCTGACCACCGAGGCGATGTCATCGGCGGTGACCTCCTCGCGCAGCATCGCGCTCTCGGTCGCCTGCTCGGCCTCCGCCATGCGCTTCTCGAGCGCGGGGATGGTGCCGTACGAAAGCTCGGCCATCCTGGCGAGGTCCCCCTCGCGCTGCGCCTGGTCGAGCGCGGTGCGCGCGGCGTCGAGCTCGCCCTTCAGCGACGTCGCCGACTGGAGCTTCACCTTTTCGGCCTGCCAGCGCTCGGTCAGCTCGGCCGACTGCGCCTCCAGCCCCGACAGCTCGCCCGTCAACCGCTCCAGCCGGTCGCGCGAGCCCGCGTCGCTTTCCTTGCGCAGCGCCTCCGCCTCGATCTTGAGCTGGATGATGCGGCGGTCGAGGTTCTCGATCTCCTCGGGCTTGGACTCGACCTCCATCCGCAGGCGGCTTGCCGCCTCGTCCATCAGGTCGATCGCCTTGTCGGGCAGGAAGCGGTCGGTGATGTAGCGGTTGGAGAGCGTCGAGGCGGCGACGATCGCGCCGTCGGTGATCCTGACGCCGTGGTGGAGTTCGTACTTCTCCTTCAGGCCGCGCAGGATCGAGATCGTGTCCTCGACCGTCGGCTCGCCGACGAAGACGGGCTGGAACCGCCGCTGGAGCGCGGGGTCCTTTTCGACGTACTTGCGGTACTCGTCGAGCGTCGTCGCGCCGATGCAGTGGAGCTCGCCGCGTGCCAGTGCCGGCTTGAGCAGGTTCGACGCGTCCATTGCGCCGTCGCTCTTTCCTGCGCCGATCAGCGTGTGCATCTCGTCGATGAACAGGACGATGTCGCCCTCGCCCGCCTTCACCTCGTCGAGCACGCCTTTCAGCCGCTCCTCGAACTCGCCGCGATATTTCGCGCCCGCGATCAGCGATCCCATGTCGAGCGCCATCAGCGTGCGGTTCTTGAGCGTGTCGGGCACGTCGCCATTGGCGATGCGAAGCGCCAGCCCCTCGGCGATCGCGGTCTTGCCGACGCCGGGTTCCCCGATGAGGACGGGGTTGTTCTTGGTGCGGCGCGCCAGGATCTGGACGGTGCGGCGGATTTCCTCGTCCCGGCCGATCACGGGATCGAGCTTGCCGTCCCTGGCCGCCTGGGTGAGGTCGCGCGCGAACTTCTTGAGCGCGTCATAGCGGTCCTCGGCGCCCGCGGTATCGGCGGTGCGCCCCCCGCGAAGCTGGTTGATCGCAGCATTGAGCGCCTCAGCCTTCACCCCCGCCCCCGCCAGCGCACGGCCAGCCGCGGTCGTCGACGACAGGACGAGCGCGAGCAGCAGCCGCTCGACGGTGACGAAGCTGTCACCGGCCTTTTGCGCGACCTGCTCGGCTTGGTCGAGGACGCGGACGAGATCGTTGTCGAGGCCGGGCGTCGACTGCGCGCCCGACCCACTAACGCTGGCGATCTTGGCAAGCGCGGCATCGGTTTCGGCCAGCGCGCGCTTGGCATCGCCGCCCGCTGCGCCGATCAGGCCCGAGGCCATGCCCTGCTCGTCCTCGAGCAAGGCCTTGAGCAGATGTTCGGGCGCGATGCGCTGGTGGCTGTTGCGGATCGCGACGGTCTGTGCGGACTGGAGGAAGCCCTTCGCGCGATCGGTGAATTTCTCGAGGTTCATGCGGTCCCCTGCGGTTTGATGCGGCTGAGATAGTGTTGCACATGGGCAACACAAGGCGTCTCATGCACCCGAGCGGGGGGGCGCTCGGCGTTTGCCAAACCCGTTCGTGCTGAAGCCTGTCGAAGCACGTGCCGCGAGCGAAGCGCTCGTGGCACGCCCTTCGACAGGCTCAGGGCGAACGGAGAGGCGCGTTACTTCGCCGGCGCCGGTGCCCCGGCCGGCCGCTGCGCCTTTGGTGCGTCTGCCGCGTAGAGCTGCCCGAACGTGCTGTCGGCATACCAGCGCGGCGCTTCGGGTGCGTCGGCGAGGGCGCGGGCGATGTTGTAGTTCACCCGCGCGAACTTGGCCCCCGCGTTCCAGTTGAACGGCAGCGTCACCTGGTCGCTGGGCTTGTGATAGTTGGTGGCGAGGAAGTCCTTGAACGCCTTCTCGCCGCCATTGGCGAAGCCGGTCACCAGGAACACCGACGGCACGCCCTCCGTCACGAAGCGATAATGGTCGGAACGGGTGAACAGTCCCTCTTCCGGCATCGGATCGGGCGACAGCTTGATCCCCATGTCCGCCGTCGCCTTCTCGACGATCGGGCCCATCGTCGAATGCTCGGCGCCGAACGCGACGACGTCGGTGAAGTCGTAGAGCAGCACCGGCATGTCGAGGTTGACGACGCTCGTCACCTTGACGCCCGGCAGCGGATGCTTGGCGAGGTATTGCGAGCCGAGCAGCCCGTCTTCCTCCGCCGTCACCGCGGCGAAGAGGATGGTGCGCTTGGGCTTGGGATTGCTCTTCGCAAACGCGCGCGCCGCTTCAAGCATCGTCGCCACGCCCGCGGCATTGTCCATCGCACCGTTGAAGATTTTGTCGTCGCCCTTCGCCTCCGGATCGACGCCGACATGGTCGAGATGCGCCATCAGCAGTACCGCCTCACCCTTGAGCGCGGGATCGCTGCCCGGGATCATCGCGACCACATTGGGGCTGTCGAAGCGGTTGGCGGTCATCGTTGCCTCGAAGCTCAGCTTGGGCTTGAGCGCGAACCCCTTGACGCTGCCGCCCTTGTCGACCGCGGCGAGCACCTGCGCGTAGCTTTGCGGCGCACCGGCGAATAGCGCCTGCGCCGCCGCACCGCGAACCAGACCCGACGCCTTGATCCCGGCGGCATTGCGATAGGGCGCGCCGGTTTCGGTCGCCCAGCTCATGAACGGCTCGTCACCCTGATGCGCGATCTCGTCCCACGGGAAGCGCTTGGCCGTCTCGCTGTCCAGGATCGTGATGACGCCGACCGCGCCATGCTCCTCGGCGATCTTCGACTTGCGATTGTTGAGCGCGGCGGCGACGTCGCTCGGCACGCCCTTGGGCACGCCATAGAAGAGGACTACCGTCTTCCCCTTCACGTCCAGCCCGGCATAGTCGTCGAACCCGCGTGCCGGATCGACGATGCCGCGCCCGACGAACACCGTGTCGGTCGTCAGCGACTGCGCGCCGGTGCCATAGGCGTTGACCATCACATCGGCCTTGTGCGCGAAGGGCTTGCCACCGATCGTCAGGCGGCGGGGCGCGCTCTTGTCGGCGCCCACCGTGACGAAGGGCACCTGCTGATACCATTGGCCATTGTTGGCGGGCGTCAGGCCGAGCTCGGCAAAGCGATCGGCGACGTATTTGGCGGCGGCGTCATAGCCCGGCTTGCCCGCGTCGCGGCCTTCGCGCGCGTCGTCGGCGAGCCAGGTCACATCGGCCTTCACCCGGTCGGCGGAGAAGTCGGCAGCCGTCTGCGCCAGTGCGCTGGTCGAGAAGAGAAGAGCCGCGAGGCCCGCGGCGACGGTCGTGCGCATGTGGCGAGAAGTCCCGAAGAAGGTTTCGATGGCAACGGTGTAGCACCGCCGCCATCCGCCGCAAGGTCGCGGCGCTGCGCCGCCCGGCGCATTACTGGTCGAACTCGCTCCGGCTCGCGTCGCTGCCGTGGAGCTTCGCCCACAGCCCCTGCGTGCCCGCCTCCTGCGCGCGGTTCACATATTGCGAAGCGACCAGCCAGCCCTTGATCGGCCGAAGCGGCAACAGGCAGCCGAACAGCATGATCGGCACCGAGGTGAACAGGTGCACCCAGATCGGCGGATCGAACATGACCTCCAGCCAGACGATCACGAACGCGAGCGGGAACGCGATGATGCACAGCGAGAAGAAGGCCGGCCCGTCATCCGGCGCCGCGAACCGATAGTCGAGCCCGCACGCGTCGCATCGCTCGGTGACCTTCAGCCACGACGCGAACATGTGCCCCTCGCCGCAGCGCGGGCAGCGGCCGTGCCAGCCGGACGACAGGATCCAGCGCCACTTGTTGGCGTCGTCGGTCTTCAGCGGTTCGTCGGGTTCGGCCATTGCGCGGATATGGGTGCTCCGCACGCGCAGGGCGATGGGACAAAATGTCTCAGCGGTCGCCGCGCCCGCCTCCAGATTGGTCTGGCCAAACGGGTCAGGTCCGTGCTTACTGCCCGCGCGCCGCCATGCGCGATCAATGGATGAGGAGAGCCGATGCGTACGTTGCTGACCGCCCTGCTGGCGTTTGTTGCCAGCGTTGGCAGCGTCCATGCGCAAACGCTGGAGAAGCGCGGCGCGGCGACCCAGTTGATCGTCGACGGCAAGCCGTTCCTGATGCTGGGCGGCGAGCTCCATAATTCCAGCAGCAGCGACCTTGCCTATATGGCGCCGATCTGGCCGCAGCTAAAGGCCATGAACCTCAACACCGTGCTCGCGCCTGTCGCGTGGGAAACGATCGAGGCGGAGGAAGGCAGGTTCGACTTCAGCAACGTCGACGGCCTGCTCAAGGGTGCGCGCGACCATGACATGCGCCTCGTCATCCTGTGGTTCGGGGCGTGGAAGAACACCTATTCCAGCTATGTTCCCGCCTGGGTGAAACGCGACCAGGCACGGTTCCCGCGGGTCGAGACCGCGGACGGTCGCGGGACCGAGCGGCTGTCGCCCTTCTCCGCCACGGTTCGCGACGCGGATGCGCGCGCGTTCGCCGCGCTGATGCGCCACCTGAAGCGGGTCGATGGCGCGCGGCGGACGGTGCTGATGGTGCAGGTCGAGAACGAGGTCGGCGTCATTCCCGTATCGCGCGACCATTCGGCAGTGGCGGAGGCGGCGTTCGCGGCGCCCGTGCCTACTACGCTGCTCCAGCGACTACAAAGCGACCGCGTGGGCCTGCATCCGGAGCTTCGCACCGCCTGGGAGCGGGCCGGCGCGCGCACGAGCGGCAACTGGCGCGAGGTATTCGGCGACGCCGCCATGACCGACTCGCTGTTCATGGCGTGGCATTATGCGACGTTCATCGAACGGGTGACCGCCGCCGGAAAGGCCGAATACGCGCTGCCGATGTTCACCAACGCCGCGCTGATCCGGCCGAACTACGAACCCGGCCAGTATAATTCGGGCGGCCCCCTGCCCCACGCGATCGACGTGTACAAGGCGGGGGCGCCCTCGCTCGATTTCCTCGCGCCCGACATCTATTTCGAGGATTACGTCAACTGGGCGTCGCAATATGCCCGTCCCGACAATCCCCTGTTCGTGCCCGAGGCGCGCGGCGGGGCGGTCGGCGCGGCGAACGCGCTCTACAGTTTCGGCGCGCTGCGGGCGATCGGCTTCTCGCCGTTCGGCATCGACGGTGAGGGTGTCGTGCTTCAGGGCGACGCCAGCATCGGACTCAGCGCCGCGGGCGCAGGCGATCCGACGATGACGGCGCTGTACGGCCTGCTCGCACCGCTGGCGCCGCGCATCCTCGATGCGCAGGCAAAGGGCGCGATCACGACGGTGATCGCCGAAGGCGGTGCGCAGCGGGCGGCACGCGGGCGGATCGGCGACTATGTCGCCAATGTCTCGCGGGCGGGCGGCCCCGATGGCAAGACCGATCCGCTGAGCCGCGTCGCCGCGATGTTCATCCAGACTGCGCCCGACGAGTTCCTGGTGGTCGGCGCCGGCGACATGCAATTGTCGTTCGCGACCGACCGGCCGGGCGCGCCGATCGCGGGAATCGAAAGCATCGACGAGCAGTTCGCGGGCGAAGACGGCACGCTGCGCACCGGCCGCCGCCTCAACGGCGACGAAACCGGCCAGGGTCAGGGACTACGCCTGTTCTCCACCGACAATGCCGACCGCAAGCTCTATCGCCTGCGCCTCTACCGCTATCGGTAGGGCGCAGCGCGCGGCCGGCTAGAGCAGCAGCCAGTCGGCGGCGTCGCGCCCCACCGCGCCGCCGCCGCGCCGCCGCGTCAGCTCCGTCTGCGCGGTGAAGCGGACGTCCTCGTCGCGGTCGGTCAGGAACTTGGCGAGCGACTCATTGTCGATCTCGCGCCATTCCTTGCCGCGATCGGGACCGTAGCGGACGCGCGGCAGCAGCCCGGGCTCGTTCGACCATTGGACGAGCTGCGCGACGCTCGCCTCGTTGAGCATGTCGCGCAGGTGATGGGCAGTGACGTAGCTGTCGGGGAACGCCCGGTGGGCGGGCAGCCCGCGCTCATGCTCCAGCCCCTCGGGCTTGCGCCAATAGCGAAGCGTCTGGTTTGAGAAGCTGGGGCTGTCCGGCCAAAGCCTCAGCGCGCACTTCCACGTGCAGATCCAGTCGGCCCCCCGGGTCAGCGCGGCGGTGCAGAATTGCTGCTCGAAGCTCGCCCGGTGCGCCGCCAACGCGACCCGGCGCGGCCATGGGTCCAGGATCGGGCGGGCGAGATCGTGGAACCAGGGCGCATCGGCGACCTGTTCCTCCAGAATGTGGTGGATCGCCTGTGTGACCGGCGGGATCGGGCGGCCGGGATTGACGAAGCGGGCGCCGCCCTCGCCGTACAATTCCCAGCGGCCGTCGTCGCCGAGCGCCACGTCCTGCCAGCCGATCTCCAGGACGGCATGTGCGGGCGGGGCGTTGCCGGTGGTCTCCAGATCGATGACGCGAACGATGCTCGGCTGCGGCTTGGGAGGCATGACGCCTATGTGGCGACTAATCCTGACAATTGCGAGCGTGGCGCCGCAGGCAGGAAGAAGGAAGGCGGTTCACGCAAAGGCGCAAAGGCGCGAAGAGAACCATGGCCTCTTTGCGCCTTCGCGCCATTGTGCGAACCAAACTTCTTCATGCTCCCGCCTACGCGGGAGCACGACTGTGTTAGTGAGCCGCCTGCGGCCCGCGCTCCAAACCGCTCGCGGCGAGCTGCGCATCGATCATGCCCATCAGCCGGTCGAGACCCGCCTGGTCCTTGGCCTCGGCACGCGCGACCAGCACGTCCTGCGTGTTCGAGGCGCGGAGCAGCCACCAGCCGTCGGGCGTGTTGACGCGCGCACCGTCGGTGTCGTTGACCTCGGCGCCTTCCTGGCGGAGCCGATCGAGCACCTCGGTCACGACCGCGAACTTGCGGCTCTCGTCGACCTGGAAGCGCATCTCGGGCGTGTTGACCATTGCCGGCATCTCGCTGCGCAGCTCGGTGATCGACTTGCCGATGACATGCGCCGACCGGATGAGCTGGATCGCCGCATAGAGCGCGTCGTCGAAGCCATAGTAATTGTGCGCGAAGAAGATGTGCCCCGACATCTCGCCGGCGAGCGGGGAGCCGGTCTCCTTCATCTTGGTCTTGATGAGGCTGTGGCCGGTCTTCCACATCAACGGCTGGCCGCCGAGCTCGGCGATCCGGTCGTACAGCGCCTGGCTCGCCTTCACGTCGGCGATGATCGTCGCGCCGGGCACTTCGCGCAGCACCGGCTCGGCCAGGATCGAGAGGAGCTGGTCGCCCCAGATCACGCGACCCTGGCCGTCGATCGCGCCGATCCGATCGCCGTCGCCGTCGAAGGCGAGACCGAAGTCCAGCTGCTTCTCGGCCACCAGCGCCTTGAGGTCGACGAGGTTCTTCTCCTCGGTCGGATCGGGATGGTGGTTGGGGAAGGCACCGTCGACATCGGTGTAGAGCGTGTGGTGCTCGCCCGGGATCAGCTTGACCAGCCGCTCGACGATCGGACCGGCGGCGCCGTTGCCCGCGTCCCAGCCGATCTTGTAGGTACCGCCCGAATAGCCGGCCATCAACCGGCCGACATAGTCGTCGACGATGTCGTGGTCGCTGACCGCGCCCTCGCCCTCTTCCCAGTCGCCATCGGCCGCCAGCTTGCCGATGTCCTGAATGTCGGCACCGAAGAAGGGCTTGTGCTGAAGCACCATCTTGAAGCCGTTGTAATCGGCCGGATTGTGGCTGCCGGTGATCTGGATGCCGCCGTCGACCTCCAGCGTCGCCTCTGCATAATAGAGCATCGGCGTGGGACCGAGGCCGATGCGCACGACGTCGATGCCGGCCGCGGTCAGCCCGCGCACGAGCGACGCTTCCATCTCGATCGAGCTCACGCGACCGTCACGGCCGACGACCACGCGGGTACCGCCTGCTCGGCGCACGCGCGTGCCGAAGCCGCGTCCGATCGCCTCTGCGTCCGCGGGGTGCAGCGTCTTTCCGACGATCCCCCGGATGTCATATTCACGAAGCGAAGTCGGATCGAACTGATGCGTCATGGGTCCCCCAATGGATCAAGGCGTAGCGGCCAGAATTCCCCTGCACTGCGAAAGTTGCATTCTCTCGCACTTGCAACAGAAATCGTTCAGCGGGTCCGCAGCAACACGTCGCGGGCGGCATTGATGCGGCGCGTCAGCTCCGCCGATCCGCCCTTGTCGGGATGGACCGCGGTGACGAGCCGGCGATGCGCCGCGCGGATCGCCTCGGCATCGTCGCTCGCGCCCACGCCCAGCACTGCCCGCGCTTCCGCCTCGGAAAGCGAAACCCGCGGCCGTCGTGGCCGGGCGACCAGCCACCAGATCACGCCCATCAGCGCGAGCGCGAAAAGAATCTTTCCCATCAGGCCGGAACAGCGAGCGCAGCGGCGGTGTCGGGGAGCGCCAGCCCCGCCATCATCTCGCGAAGCTCCTGGCGCGCGGCGACATGACTGAGGCCCATCGCGCCGAACTCGCGCGAATCGAGCATCGTCAGTCCCTGCGGGAACAGCTCGCGATAGACGACGCGCTCGGACAGGCCGGGCACCACGCGAAAACCGACGCGGCGGGACAATTGCTGGATCGCGTCGGACACGCGGCGCATGTTGCGCGCCTCGATATGCTGGAGGCGGTTGCGAAGCACGACCCAGTCGATCGTCGCGCCGTCGGCACGCGCGCGCTTCTTGCGCGATTCCCAGATCAGCTCTGAATAGAAGCTCGGCCGCGTCACCTTGAAGTCGTCGGGATCGACCTGACCGATCAGGTCGAAATCGACGAAGCTGTCGTTCATGGGGGTGACGAGGGTGTCGGCGTTAGTCACGGCGAGCCGCGCGAAAGGATCGTCGCGGCCGGGGGTGTCGATGACGAGGAAGTCGCTGCCCTCGCTCAACTCGCCGAGCAGGTCGTTGAAGCGATCGTGACTCTCGCCGTCGTGAGTCGCGTGGCGCGGGATCGGCAGCGCGCTGCCCGTCCGCTTCATCGTCGCGGCACGATTGTCGAGATAGCGGCCCAGCGTCCGCTGACGATGGTCGAGGTCGAGCGCGGCGACGCGCGCGCCCTTGGTCGCGAGCGCGATGGCGACGTGGACGGCCGTCGTCGACTTGCCGGTGCCGCCCTTTTCGTTCGCAAAGACAATGACGTGCAAGCCGTCGGCATGGCTGGCCAAGACGCAAACTTCCCTTGTTGATCGGCCGCGTCCCCCCTCATAGAACGCGCGCCCCAAGGGTCATTATCGCAAGGGGCGGGCCGTGCAAACCATCCGTGACAAGGCCGCGCTGGCCACGCTGATCGACTCGTGGAAAGCCACGGGAGAGCGCATCGCACTGGTGCCAACCATGGGTGCGCTCCACGCCGGCCACATGGCGCTGGTCGCCGAAGCGCGCCGCCGCGCGGCCCGAGTCGCGGTGTCGATCTTCGTCAATCCGATGCAGTTTGGCGCCGGCGAGGACCTCGACCGCTATCCCCGCCGCGAACAAGCCGACAGCCGCATGCTGGCGGATGCCGGCGCCGACCTGCTCTGGCTGCCGCCGGTCGAGGCGATGTACCCGGCGGGCTTTGCGTCGACGGTATCGGTGACGGGCGTCAGCGACGGCCTGGACGGCGCCGCGCGGCCGGGCCATTTCGACGGCGTCGCCACCGTCGTGACCAAGCTCTTCAACCAGGTCCGCGCCGACGTCGCGCTGTTCGGTGAGAAGGACTTCCAGCAGCTGGCGGTGATCCGCCGCATGGTCGCCGACCTGGACATGGCCGTCGAGATCGTCGGCGTGCCGACCCAGCGCGACGATGACGGCCTCGCCCTCTCCTCGCGCAACCTCTACCTCGCGCCGGATGATCGCGCGAAGGCGGTCGCCCTGCCCCGCGCGCTGGGCGTGGCGGCGCGGGCGATCGAGAAGGGCGGCGATCCGGCGGCGGCGGTAACCCATGCGCGCGAGGCGCTGTCGGCAGCGGGATTTGCCGTCGACTATGTCGCGCTGGTCGATGCCGAAACGCTCGCGGAGCCGGTCGATCCCGCGCGACCGATGCGGCTGCTGGCCGCGGCCCGGATCGGCAGCACGCGGCTGATCGACAATGTCGCGGTCACCGCTCAACAGGGTTAACAGCGTTAACCATTTGTTGATCGTCAGCCTTCATCCTGAACCTGCTCGAAAACGGGCAAAAGGGGTGAATGCGACATGGGCAACAGTCTCAAGAGCGCGCAATTCCTGATCGAGAGCAGGATGCGCGAGGCCGCGTGCGGCGATGCCGACGCGCTCTATGACCTCGGCATGGTCTATGCGAGCGGTGCACAGGGCGCGATCGTCGACCTGATCGAGGCGCACAAATGGTTCAACCTGGCCGCGATGTCGGGCAGCACCGCGGCGCAGGCGTGCCGCGCCGAAGTGGCCGAGGACATGACCGCGGCCGAGATCGCCGCGGCCCAGAAGGCGGCGCGCGCCTGGTTGCAGGTCGCCCGCGCGAACTGAGGAGTCGCCGTTCGCGAGCCCGGTTTTACGTCAACTTGCCACCACCGGCCCGTTCGTCCTGAGCTCGTCGAAGGACGTGCCACGAGCGCATCGGCTCCCCACGTGCTTCGACAAGCTCAGCACGAACGGGGGTTCTGCCGGTCGCTAAGCCGCCAGCACCAGCCGGTCGCGCCCCGCGCGCTTGGCCGCGTAGAGCGCGGCATCCGCGGTGCGCATGACGTCGGCCCGGCTTTCATCCCCGCCGATCGTCGCGATCCCGGCGCTCACCGTCGACCAGATGCGGCTGCCGTCGTCCAGCACCGTCGCCTCACCCGCAAAGTCGCCGCGCAGCCGCTCGCAGATCGCCTGCGCCTCCGCCTGGGTAGCGCCGGGCAGCACCAGCCCGAACTCCTCGCCGCCCAGCCGCGCAACCAGGTCCTTCGCGCGAGTCGCCCGCGACGCGACCGCGGCGAAGCGCGCGAGCACGCGGTCGCCGGCGTCATGGCCGAACGCGTCGTTGACGCGCTTGAAATGATCGATGTCGAAGATGGCGATGCACGCATTGGCGCGCTCGTCGCGGCCCACACGATCGAGGACGAGATCGAGCGCGTCATTGAACAACCGCCGGTTGGCGAGCCCGGTCAGCGGATCGGTCCGCGCGGCGCGCTGAAGCTCAGCCTCGACCGACTTGCGCTTCGAAATGTCGCGAATCGCGCAGACGAGCTCGATCGCGTCGCCCGCGACCTCCGGCTCGATCGCGCGGACGCGCATCTCGATCCAGCGCTGGTGGCCGTCGGCATCGGGCCGCGTCTCAACCTCGACGATTTGCGAAGTGCCGGGCGTGCGTAGCGCCTCCAGATGCGCGCGCGCCGCCGCGGGGCGATGCTCGGCCGCGATCAGCGTGCTGGCGGGCGTGCCCCTCAGCGCCGCGACGCGGTAATCGCCGAGTCCCTCGATTGAGGGCGAGACGAAGCGGATATACCCCTCCGCATCCAGCGTCAGCACGACGTCCGACGCATTCTCCGTCACCAGCCGATAGCGCGCCTCGCTCGCCGACAGTCGCCGCAATACGTCCTTGCGCCGGCGAAGATCGGCGGCAGCGGGAAGCACGGTGATGACGACGGTCGCGAGGTAGAATTGGATCAGGTGCATGCGAAGCGCCGGCTCCGGCGGCAGCAATGCGACCGGACCGGTTCCCTGCATCGAGAACAGGATGGCGATCGTCGACAGGATCAAGGTCGACATCGCCGCGCCGACTCGGCCCAGCCGGAACGTCGCCAGCGTGACGGGCAGGATCGGCAGAAACGACAGCGGCATGATCGATTGCGCAAAGGTCGCAAGCGCGATCGCGGTCACGAACGCGGCATGGACCCCCGCCTCGATCCGCTCGCCGCGCCCTGCGCTTCGCCACCATTCGCCAAGGTCGCCGCTCAGCAGCAGCAGCACGATCGGTGCGACCGCGATGGTGCCGAGCGCATGGCCGGTCGCCCAGTTGGACCAATTGTGCGCAAAGCCCGTCTGCGACACCTGATCGGCGACGACGGCGGCCGGTACCCCGACCAGCATCGCCGCCAGCAGGCCGCCCAGGATCAGCACCGCGACTTGGCCGATGCTGCGCAGCGCGCCGTCGTCGACCGGGGCGAGTCGCTTGAGCAGGTAGGCGAGGATCCCCGCCTCGATGAAGTTGAGCGGTCCGAGCGGGAGGGCGGCGATCGGACCCAGTCCGATGAACGCCGTCAGCACGCCGCTGACCGGGATGGCGATCATCGCGGCCCGCCACCAATGGCGCATCGGCAGGCGCGCCAGCACCGGCGCGAGCACGCCCGTCGCCAGCCACATGCAGGCGACCCCGCCGCCGAACCGCGTTAGCAGCGAAAACGCGATCGCGACGGCATAGGCGATGCCGAAGATCAACAACGGCCACGTGCCGGTTAGGGTACGAACATCGTTACGCGCCATGCCGCTGGCCTAGCAGCGCGAGGTTAACGGACCTTTTTAGATCGCGGCGAGAAGCGCGCTCCAGGCGGCGATCTCTGCTTCGTTCCGTACCGTCGTCGCGGTCGTAACGATCCGCCCGGCCGTGACGTCCACCTCGGCGACGCCGCGATGCGTGAAGGTCGCGTTGCCCGCGATCGAAACCGCCTCACCCTCACTCGTCCGTTCGGGCCGGGCGCGCACGAGCCCGCCGGCGTTGCGGACGATCACCTCGGCGTTCCACGCAGTCCGCCCGGTCCGCGCCGCCGCGATCGTCGAGGCGGCCATCGCGCTCCCGCAACTGTCGGTCAGGCCGACACCGCGCTCATAGGTGCGGACGAACAGCCCGCCCTCGCCCGCGGTCACGAAGCTCACATTCGCGCGACCGGGGATCAGTGCCGGCGCCGCCTCGCACCAGTCGCCGAGCGCGACGAGCTCGCCCTCGTCCACCCCATCGACGAAGGCGACAAGGTGCGGGTTCGGCATGGCGAGCGCGGTAAAGCGGCGCTCGCTCGGCAGGCCGGGGATGACGGCGTCGACGAACGGCGTCTCGCCCGTCGTCAGCCCCACCGAACTTGGTGCATCTCCGATCGAGGTCACGCGCGTCTCGATGCTGACGACGCCGGGTGCGATGTCGGCCACGCGCCGCGCCGCCGCCTCGCTTTGCGGCAGCGTCACCGTCGCGGCGTCGAGCCCGGCCGCCTCGAACCCCGCACGCGCGACGCAGCGAAGGCCGTTGAGGCAGGTCTCCGCCTCGCTGCCGTCGGGATTGAACATGCGCTGCCCGAACGGCGCGCCGCCGCGTCCCGGCACGAGAAGCAGAAGTCCGTCGCCTCCGACCGGCCCCGCCCGGTCGGCCAGCGCGCGCGCGACCGCTGCCCACTCGGCATCGGCCAGCGTCAGCGCCCGCGCGTCGATCAGCGGGAAGTCGTTGCCCGAACCATGGCAATGGATGAAATCGAATTGCATGGCGCCGAATTAGGCGCGCGGGGCGTCGGTTGGAAGCATCGGAAAAGCCGGGCGCGGCATAGCGCGGCTATGCGGCGCTCACCTCCTCGACTGCGCGAACCATCATCGCGATGTCGGGGTCGCGGGACAGGCGGTGGTCGCCGTCCTTGACCAGCCAGCACTGGACGTCCTCGCCCTCGATCAGTTGGGCCAGCCGCACCGCGCGCTCCCACGGCACGTCGGCGTCGCGCATGCCCTGGACGATTCGCACCGGCAGCTTGAGCGGGATCGTCCCGTGCATCAGCCGCCGCGCCTCGCCCGAGCTCCAGAAAGCGCGGGTGGTGACGGTCGGCTGGTCCGAATAGGGCGAGGGCTTCTCCAGCCGCCCGTCGTTGAGCAGCGCCATCTTGTCCGCCTGGCTGAAGCCCCAATCGGTGAAGTCGGGGGCGGGCGCGATGCCGACCAGCGCGGTCACCCGGTCGGGCCGCTCGCGCGCGGCGAGCAGCGCCAGCCACCCGCCCATCGACGATCCGACCAGCACGACCGGGCCCTTCGCCGCCTGATCGATGACGAGCAGCGCGTCCTCCAGCCAATCGGCGAGCGTGAAGTCCTCAAACGACCCCTCGCTCTCGCCGCAGCCGCGATAGTCGAAGCGGACGAAGCTGCGGCCGTGCGCCTTGGCCCATGCCTCCAGCGCCAGCGCCTTGGTCCCGCTCATGTCGCTGGCATAGCCGGGCAGGAAGACGATGGTCGGCCCCGCTCCTTCGGTCACGCGAAAGGCGATGCGGGCGGGTTCGGTCATCGGTCACTCCTTTTCGCCAGCGCGGCGAGCATGTCGGCGGCAAGCTGGCTCAGCGTATCGTCGCGCGCGCCCATGACGACGATGCGGTCGCCGGGCCTGGCACCTGCGACGAGATGCGCGGCGGCGGCGGCGCGGTCGGGAATGTGGCGCGCGGGGGCGCCCAGTGCCGCGAGGTCGGCGGCGATGTCGGCGCTCGTCACCTCGCGGCTGGTCGTGCCACCATGATAGACCGGGTCGGGCAGCACGAGCTCGTCGCCGGGGCGGAGCCGCTGCGCCAGGCTCTCGACCAGCTCGCGCCGCATCACCTTGAGCGGGCCATAGCCGTGCGGCTGGAACAGGAGCTTGAGCGGGCCGGGAAAGGCAAGGAGCGTGTCGAGCGTCGCGGCGATCTTGTCGGGGTTGTGCCCGAAATCGTCGATGACGGCGATGCCGCCCGCCTCCCCCACCAGTTCGAACCGGCGCTTGAGGCCGACAAAGCCTTCGACCGCCTTCGCTGCGTCGGCGAGCGGCACGCCCGCGGCGTGCGCCGCGCCGATCGCGGCGAGGGCGTTGGCGACATTGTGGCGACCGGGCACCGACAGGTGGACGGGGATGCGCTCGTCCGCCGCCGCCAATGTGAAAGCGATCGCGAACGGCTCGGGCTCGAGGTCGCGCGCGACGAGGTCCGCCTCGCCCTCGACCGCGAAGGTCGTGCGCCGGTCGCTGCCGATCGTCGCGGCGAGCGCGGCCGCCTCGGCATCGCCGGCATTGACGATCACCCGCGACGCCTTGCCCGCAAAGTCGCCGAACAGCGTCCGCAGTTCCTCCAGCGACTTGTGGTCGAGGCTGACATTGTTGAGCACCGCGATGTCGGGTGCATAGAGCGCGATCGACCCGTCGCTCTCGTCGACCTCGCTGACGAAGGCGTCGCCCTGCCCCACGAGCGCGCTGGCGAACGGGCGGTCGGGCGCGGCGAAGTTCTTCATCACCGCGCCGTTCATCACCGTGGGATCGCGGCCGACGGCGTGGAGGATCCAGCCGATCATGCCGGTGACGGTCGACTTGCCGCTGGTCCCGGCGACGCCGATGCGGACGCGGCTGTCGTTGAACAGGCTGGCGAGGAGTTGCGCGCGGGAGAGGCGCGGCGCGCCGACGCGGGTGGCGGCCTGGATGTCGGGCACGCTATCCTCGACCGCGGCGGAGGCGACGACGGTCTGCTCGGCGGAGGTGATGCCGCTGCCGTCCTGAGGGAACAGCTCGATGCCGAGGTCGCGCAGCGCCTGGAACTTGGGCGCGAGCCGGCCCTGGTCCAGCGTCCGGTCCGACCCCGCGATCCTGGCCCCGCGCCCGGCCAGGATCATCGCCAGCGGCGTCATCCCCGACCCGCCCACGCCGACAAAGAAGTAACGCTGGTTCATGTCGGCGCGTATCGGGGGTTCGGGGGGCTGGGGCAAGGGTGGCTGATCCGATCGTTCTGCGCACGGCACCCCCACGGCGTTCGCTTCGAGCGAAGTTGAGAGGGCTGGGCGGAGCGCCACCCAACCGCTTCTCGACTTCGCTCGAAGCGAACGCTGGTGGGTACCTCCCCTCCCCGTTCGTGCTGAGCCTGTCGAAGGACGTGCCAAGGGCGGCGCGCTTGGATCACGTGCTTCGACAGGCTCAGCACGAACGGTGGAGGAGGCTGTCTTTCCGAACAGCGTTCGCTTCGAGCGCAGTCGAGAAGCCGAAGCGGATCGCCACCCAACCGCCTCTCGACTTCGCTCGAAGCGAACGCTGGTGGGTAACTCCCCTCCCCGTTCGTCCTGAGCCTGTCGAAGGACGTGCCAAGGGCGGCGCGCCTGGATCACGTGCTTCGACAGGCTCAGCACGAACGGGGATATGATGTTGCCCCCACCGTGCTGGCTGAGCTTGTCGAGGCCCTGCCCATCTCGACTGTGGAAAGAAGGGCAGCCCTTCGACAAGCTCAGGGCGAACGGGGGGTGGGTGCTCGCACCCGGCATCGCACCCGCTTCACGCCGCGGCCGGACCGCCCTACACCGCCGCCCATGAAGATCGCCGTCGTTGCCCCCGCCCGCTCGATCCGCCCCGAATCGGCCACGCGCGGCGCTGCGTTCGCCGCGCTGAGCTTTCCCGGCGCCGACCTGGTCTTCGATCCGCAATGCTTTGCCGATGCGGGACATTTCGCAGGCCCTGATGCGCTGCGCGCCGAGACCTTCCTGCGCTACGCCAACGACCCCGCCTATGACGCGATCTGGTTCGCGCGCGGCGGCTATGGCTCGAACCGCATCCTCGCCGAGGTGATGCCGAAGCTCAACGACGCGGCGCGGGCGAAGACCTATCTCGGCTTTTCGGACATGGGGTTCCTGCTCGGCGCGCTCTATGCGCGGCGGATCGGGCGGCCGTGCCACGGGCCGATGTCGACCGAGGCGACTGCGCGCAATCAGGGCGCGCCGGCGTGGCGGGCGCTTGCCTGGCTGACCGCGAAGGACCGCCGCGCGCTCGAACCCGCGCTCGACGGCCGCCCCGCCGCCGCCTTCAACCTGGCGATCCTGACGGCGATGCTCGGCACGCCCTGGGTACCCGACCTCACCGACCATGTGCTGCTGCTCGAGGAGGTGGGCGAAAGCTATTACCGGCTCGACCGGATGATGTTCCAGATCGCCAATGCCAGCCAGCTTCGCGGGCTTGCCGGCATCCGCATGGGGTCGGTGACCGACGTGCCGGAGGGCGACGGGCCGGACGCCTTCGGAGAGACGATCGACCAGATCATGACGCGCTGGTGCGGCGAGATGCGTGTCCCCTATTTGGGCCGAGCGCGGATCGGCCATGATGCGGACAATCATGTGGTGCCGTTCGGAATCGCCTAACCTTTGGCGAATCCTTTACCAGCATTGGCGTAGCGCCGTCCGGACTTCGAACGGGGGCGATCGATGAAGGTGATGATTCTGGGTGTCAGCGCGGCGGCGCTGGTCGGCGGCTGGTTCCTGCTCAGCCCCTATACACCGCCCAATATCTATCCGGTGGCGCCCGAGGCGGCCTATGCCAAATTGATGGAGCCCGTGAAGACGGGCGACGGCGACGGCCCCTATGATCGGCTGGAGGTCTATCCGTCCGGCAACGGCAAGAGCGAGGTCCGCTGGGATACCGGCATGAAGGGAAGCGGCCGCGGCTGCACGATCCTGATCGCGCCGGTCGAGGGTGGCCGCACCCAGCTCGACATGACCTGCCCCAATATCGGCGAAGGCGCCGCGGCGGGGCTGACGACGGTCATGCGCCGGAACAAGATGATCGAGTTGGCCGACGCGACGATGACGGGCCGCGCCTATGACGCGGAACGCGCCCGCGGCGCCACCGCGGCCAAGTGGCCCAAGGACGATGTCGAGCACGGCACGATCTTCGACGCGCAGTCGGAGGCATTTCAGATGCAGGCCGAAGAGATGCGCTCGCTTCGCGAGATGGAAAAGGCGGAGGCCGAGCGGCCCAAGCCCAAGCCGCCCGGCTGGTGACGCCCGCGCGATGCGCGACATCCTCCTGATGGGCGGCGGCGCGGTGCTCGCCGCATTCGCCTTCGGCCTGGTACCGGAAAGCGGCGTCGTGCCCGTGCGCCAGCCCGTCGCGCTCCTCCGCGTCGAGGCGCTCGACTTCGACGCGGGAATTCTCAGCGGCGCCAGGCCAACCCGCACCACCAACGAGCAGCCCGGCCACGCGGTCGTCCGCTGGGACTTTACGCCCGAGATGACGCCGGGCTCCAGCGCCGACTGCGCCGCGACGCTCGACGCGCGCGGCAACGACCGGACCAAGGTGGCGGTGGACTGCCGCTTTGCCGGCGGTGACGGTCGCCCGAGCCTGGACGCGCGCTGGGCCGACCTGCTGCGGCTTCAGATGCAGGAGAATGTCGACGCGGCGATCGCGATGCGCGACTTCGACCATGGCCGCGCTGGCGCCGACATCACGAACTTCGTGGCGAGGAACGGCGGCGGCATCGTCCGCGAGACCGGCATCGCCAAGTAAGCGACTTGCGCGAGACTAGGCCGCCAAGCCATATGCGCGGCTCTTTCAACAAATTGGTGAAATCATGTCCGCCATGTTCCGCATCACGCTGCCCGACGGTTCCGTCCGTGAGGTTGCGCCGGGGACCACCCCCGCGGACATCGCCGCGGCGATCGGCCCGGGCCTCGCCAAGGCGGCGATGGCAGCGCGCGTCGATGGCGAGGTGCGCGACATCATGCGCCCATTTGAGGGCGACGCGCAGCTGGCGCTCATCACCGCCAAGGACGAGGCCGACGCGCTCGAACTCGTCCGCCACGATTACGCGCACATCCTGGCCGAGGCGGTGCAGAAGCTGTTCCCCGGCACGCAGATCACCTTCGGTCCCGCGACGGACGATGGCTTCTACTACGACTTCGCCCCCAAGGACCGGCCGTTCACCGAGGACGACCTGCCCGCGATCGAGGCCGAGATGCGCCGCATCATCGCCGCAGACGAGCCGCTGATCCGCGAGGTCTGGGCGCGCGAAGATTTGATCGCGCGCTGGTCCAGGGAAGGCGAGACGTTCAAGGCCGAGTGGGCCGCCGAACTGCCCGACGGCGAGGAGCTGACCGTCTATCGTGCCGGTCGCGGCGAGGATGCCTGGCTCGACATGTGCCGCGGTCCGCACCTCGCCTCGACGGGCAAGGTCGCACCCGACGCGTTCAAGCTCACGCGCGTCTCCGGCGCCTATTGGCGCGGCGACCAGAAGAACGCGATGCTCAGCCGCATCTACGGAACCGGCTGGCTGAACAAGAAGCAGCTCGACGCGCACCTCCACCGGCTGGAGGAAGCGGCCAAGCGCGACCACCGCAAGCTGGCGCAGGAAATGGACCTGTTCCACCTCCAGGCCGAAGCGCACGGGTCGGTGTTCTGGCACCCCAACGGCTATGTCATCTGGCGCGCGCTGGAGGCCTATATGCGCCGCGCGATCGATGGTGCCGGCTATCAGGAAGTGAAGACGCCGCAGGTCATGGACGCCCGCCAGTGGGAGGCGTCGGGCCATTGGGGCAAGTATCGCGAGAACATGTTCGTCATCCCCGACGAGGTACCCAACACCGAGGACGAGGGACCGATCGTCAGCGACGACGCCGACTGGATGGCGCTCAAGCCGATGAACTGCCCCGCGCACGTCCTGATCTTCCGCCAGGGGATCAAGTCGTATCGCGACCTGCCGCTGCGCCTCTACGAGAATGGGTGCTGCCACCGCAACGAGCCGCATGGCGCGCTCCACGGGCTGATGCGCGTGCGCCAGTTCACGCAGGACGACGCGCACATCTTCTGCCGCGAGGACCAGATCGTGGGCGAGGTCCGGGCCTTTTGCGAGCTGGCCGACCGCATCTATCGCGACTTCGGCTTTACCTATTCGATCAAGCTGGCGCTTCGTCCCGAGAAGCGCTTCGGGACCGAGGAAATGTGGGACAAGGCCGAGGCGGAGCTGCGCGCCGCGGTGGTCGAGGCGGGGCTGGCGACGCCCGAATATGGCTGGGAAGAGCTGCCCGGCGAAGGCGCCTTCTATGCGCCCAAGCTCGAATGGCACCTGACCGACGCGATCGGGCGGACGTGGCAGGTCGGGACGATCCAGTCCGACCGCGTGCTGCCCGACCGGCTCGATGCGTCGTACGTCGGCGAGGATGGCGAGCGCCACCGGCCGGTGATGCTCCACCGCGCGATCTTCGGCAGCTATGAGCGGTTCATCGGCATCCTGATCGAGCATTTCGCCGGTCGCCTGCCCGTGTGGCTCGCGCCGACCCAGGCGGTGGTGGCGACGATCGTTTCCGACGCCGACGATTATGCGCGATCGGTCGAGGACCAGCTCAAGGCCGCGGGCATCCGTGTCGCCGCCGATCTTCGCAACGAGAAGATCAACTACAAGGTGCGCGAGCACTCGCTGGCCAAGGTCCCGCACCTGCTCGTCGTCGGCAAGCGCGAGGCGGAGGAAGGCACCGTGGCGATCCGCACGCTCGGCCGCGAGGGCCAGCGAATGATGCCGCTGGCCGACGCGATTGTGATGCTGCGGCAGGAGGCGACCCCGCCCGATCTGTGCTAGGCTGGAGGCCATGACCGTCTTTCAGAACATCCGCAAAGGGCTGATCCCCGCCCGCCTGACGGTGGACGAGGTTTATGCGCTGACCGACTCGGGTGTGCTGGGCGAAGGGGATCGGTTCGAGCTGATCGACGGAGAGGTGATGCCGATGGCGGCGGCAAAGGCGGACTGGCACTCGATCATGGAGGGCCGCCTGGTCCGCGCGCTGGCGCCATTGGTGCCGTCCGAGGCCCGCTTCTACCCCGCACCTTCGATTACGTTCGCGCCCGAAACATTGCTCGAACCCGATCTGGTCGTCGCGCCGAAGACGATCCGTCCGCGTGACCTGCGCGGCCCCGACCTCTTGCTCGTCATCGAGGTCGCGGACAGCTCGCTGCCCTATGATCTGCGGGTCAAGGCACCGCTTTACGCCCGCTACGGCGTGCGGGACTACTGGGTCGTCGATGCGGTCCGCCAGACGATCCGCATCCATCGGGTGCCGGAAAGCGGCAGCTATGCCGATGTCGAGGAATATGAGGCGCATGACGAAGTCGCGCCGTTGTTGCTTCCCGGCATCACCTTGCGCCTCGACGCCTTGGACTAAAGCCGAAAGTCGGGCCGGGGCGCTTCCAAAATCGGGTGCGAACGACTATATCGCGCGATCGGAATAGTCCTAGGAGAAGAAGCTATACGTCCCCCGATGCGGCGCCCGATGGCGCCACCGCCCATGAACGGCCCTCGTTTCAACGAGTTCATCCAGAGCCCCCGCGTCCGCGTGATCGATCAGGACGGCGAGAATCTGGGCGTGATGTACACGCGCGAAGCGATGGATCAGGCAAAGGAAGTCGGCCTCGACCTCGTCGAAGTGTCGCCCAATGCCGACCCGCCGGTGGCCAAGTTCCTCGACGTGGGCAAGTACAAGTACGAGGCGCAGAAGAAGGCGAACCTCGCGCGCAAGTCGCAGAAGACGCAGGAGATCAAGGAGATCAAGATGCGTCCGAACATCGACGACCATGATTACGACGTGAAGATGCGCAACATCCACAAGTTCATCGGCGAAGGCGACAAGGTCAAGGTGACGCTGCGCTTCCGCGGTCGTGAGCTCAGCCATGGCCAGCTCGGCATGCAGCTCCTCCAGCGCGTCCAGGCCGATTGCGCCGAGGATGCCAAGGTCGAGAGCTATCCGCGCATGGAAGGCCGTCAGATGCTGATGGTGCTGTCCCCGCGCTGAGTTCGCGCTGAAGGCCAAGAAAAAGGGCGGTCCGTTCGGGCCGCCCTCTTTCGTTGTCCGGTTTCGGCAACACCAATCGTCACCCCGACCTTGAGCCGGGGTGACGGTTTTCGATCAGAACTTGAACCCCAACGTCGCGCTGGCGGTCCGCGGCGCGCCGTAGAAGCCCTGCTCCCAGAAGAGGCTGCTGATGTACTTCACGTTGGTGAGGTTGCGCACATTGGCGGTCAGCGACAGTGCCGGCGTGATCGACCAGCGCGCCATCAGGTCGACCAGCGCATAGTCTCCCTGCGCGGTGCGGATCGCCGCCGATGTGTCGGTAGCCGGCCGCTGCTCGCGCGAGATCTCGCTCTGGTACTGGACGGCGCCGCCCACCGTCACCGCCGGCAGCGACGGCGGGGTGTAGGTGACGTTCAGCCGCGCGGTGTGCCGCGGGACATAGGTCCGCACCGCGAAGTCGGTTGCCGGATCGCGAAGCCGCAGCGTCGTGTAGCCGCCATTGACGTTGAGGCCGGCGAGCGGCTGGCCGCCAACGTCGAGCTCGATCCCCTCGGACCGCGCGTTGATGAGGCGATAGAGCTGCTGCCCAATCGTCGTGTCGAAGATCGACGCCTCCGCCAGGTCGTTCTGCGTCGCGCGGAATACCGCGGCCGAGGCATAGAAGCGGTTGCCGAACCAGCTTCCCTTGATGCCGGCCTCCAGATTGTCGCCCTTGACCGGCGGCAGGATCGAGAAGTTCTCGCCGATCTCGAACTGCGGATTGAAGATCTCGGCATAGCTTGCGTACAGGCTGACCGTCGGTGTGACGTCGAAGGTCGCGCCGACGAACGGCAGCGCGCGGCTCTCGTCATAGACGCGATCGACGCCGTACGAGTAACCGCCGCTCTCGACCCAGGTATAGTTGCCGCCGAGCATGATCTTGAGCTGATCGAACGGGTTCAACCGAACGAGACCGTACACCGACGTGCGCTTGGTGTTGTAGTCGGCACTGAGCGTGAACGGCGGGAAGGTCGGCTCGGCAATGCTGCCGTCAAACGCGCTGGTCCCGGGGAGCGGCGCGCCCGCCGACGGATAGCTCGAATATTGCATCAGGTGGGCGGTGCCGTGGTTGACGCCGATCACGACCTCGTGCGCGCGGCCGCCGATGTTGACGGGGCCGGTGACATAGCCGTCGAGCGTCAGGTCGCGCGTCGGCCCACGGAACCAGCCGGGATAGGCGAACAGCCCGTCGCCGGTCGTCTCGTCGGGATTGCCATAGACGTAGAAGAGCTTGCTATCCTCGTCGATCGCCTTGCGCAGGAACGATGCCTTGGCGCTCCAGCCGCCGCCGAGGTCCTGGGTCAGGTCGCCGAAGATCTGCTGCGTCAGGATATTCCAGCGCGTCCATTCGGCCGAGGTGCTCGTCGAGCGCGGATAGTCGGTGGGATTGCCCTGCGCGGTGAACAGCGGCAGCGCGCCCCACAGGCCGCCATCGGTGCGATTGTCCTCCCGCTGATAGCCGATCGTCAGCGTCGTGGTGTCCGTCAGGTCCGCCTCGACGATGCCGTACAGGACCGATCGCTTGCCGGTGTAGCGATCGAGATAGCTGCCGACATCCTGATAGGCGCCGACGATCCGCGACCGCACGCTGCCGTCGGCGGCAAGCGGGACCGTCACGTCACCCTCGACCCGCTTGGTATCATAGGTGCCGCCGGTCAGCAGGACGCTTCCCGCGAAATCGGTGCCCGGACGCTTGCGGACATAGTTGATCGTGGCCGACGGATTGCCGGTCATCGACAGGAGGCCGTTGGCGCCGCGCAGTACCTCGACCCGATCATAGGTTGCGGTATCGAGGGCACCGTTCTGAAGCCCGAACGCGAAGGGCTGGCCGATGCCGTCATACTGGAAGTTGGTGATCTCGAACCCGCGCGCGGTGTAATAGGTGCGATCGGTCTCGGCCTGTTGGACGTTGACGCCCGTCGTCGTGCTGAGCAGCGTATTGACGTCGCGAAGCTGGAAATCGTCGATCTGCGCGCGCGTGACGACGCTCACCGATTGGGGCGTGTCCTTCTGGCTGAGGCCGAGCCGCGTCGCCGAGCGTGAGGAGCGCACGCCATAGTTGCCGTCTTCGCTCGCTTCGTCGCGCACGCCGGTGACGATGATCTCCTGGCCGGTCTGATGATCTTCCTCGATCGGCGCGGCCAGTGTCAGGGCGGCGAGCAACAACGGTGCAGGCATTGGGACGTGTCTCCTTCTGCCGCGCGCTTTAGCGCCGCGGTGTCAGGATGCAAGTCACTCGCAATAGCGAGTCGCAATTAATGCGAGTTAGTTGCAGTTAGGCTACTTGCCCCGATCGCGGTCTGCGTCGATCGGGTCTTCGCTGCCCGAACGCCGCATGCCTGGCCCCTCGCTCCCCGTCCGTCGCGGCCTCCGCTTGCGCAAATGCCGCCGCATCAGCACGCCGCGCAGCACCACCACCCCAACTACCGCGGTGACCATCAAGAGGAGCGTCGGCGTATCGAGCCCCTGCCCCGCCGGGGCGGTCGCCGCGATCAGCAGCGGCGCGCCAGCGAGCAGCCATTTGAGGGTCATGATGCCGGTGCCTCCCACAATTCGATCGGATTGCCCTCCGGGTCGTGGATTCGTGCGAAGCGGCCGGTTTCGGGCGTGTTCCACTCGGCTCGCGTCTCGACCGCGATCCCGGCGGCGTTGAGCTGCTCGCACAGCGAGTCGAGGTCGGTGACGCGCAGGTTGAGCATGAATGCCTTTTCGGCGGCGAAATAGTCGGTGGTCGCCTTGAACGGCTCGAACACCATCGGCCCGGGCTCCGGTTGCCAGAAGCACTCGCCAGGTCCCGGGCCGACACCCAGATGCTCGGCATACCATGATTTCAGCGCAGCGGGATCCTGTGCCCGCCAGAAGAAACCGCCAAGGCCCACGACCGGCATCGTCCGTCCTCCTTCACGCCGCCTCGGCCAGGGCACCCTCGCCCGCTGCCGCCTCGATCAGCCTGCGCTCAAGGCTGCGCATCCGCGAGGTCGAATCGATTTTATCGCCGATCAGGTCGGTGACGTAGAAGGTGTCGACCGCCCGCTCGCCATAGGTTGCGACATGCGCCGAATGGATCGTCACCTTCGACTGGAAGAGCGCATTCGCGAGGTGGAAGAGAAGCGCCGGCCGATCCCGCGCGTTGACCTCAATCACCGTGAACCGGTTCGACGCGTGGTTGTCGATCAGCACCGCGGGCTCGATGGTGAAGGCGTCGGCGCGGGGGCGCGTCAGCGGCTTGGCGCGCAGCCGTTCGGTGATGCGCGCCCGGTTGAGCAGCGCGTCGCCGATCGCCGCGGTCAGTCGCTTGATCTGCCCCGGATCGTCGAACGGCCGGCCGAGCGGGTCCTGGACGAGGAAATTGTCGAGCGCCATTCCCTCTCGCGTCGTGTGGATGCGCGCGTCGATGATGTTGCCGCCCGCCGCGTGGATCGCACCGGCGATGCGATAGAAGATGCCGGGATGGTCGGCGGCATAGATCGTCACCAGCGTCGCGCCGCGCTCCGGATGCGGCTGCGTGTCCACGCTCAGCTTTGCATTGGCCGCGCGCTCGATCAGCCGCGCATTGCGCTCCAGCACGTCGAGCGGCTCTGCCACCCAATAGCTTTCGGGGAGCGTGCGGACGAGCTTTTGGAACGCTGCGTCGTCCCAGCCAAGCGCCTGCGCCAACGCCGCCTGCTTGGCCGCCACGCGCTCGCCGCGCCCGCGCTGCTTGTGGCCGAGGCGCAGCACCTCCTCGGCGGCCTCATAGAGGTCGCCGATCAGCTGCCGCTTCCAGCCGTTCCAGGTGCCCGGCCCGACCGCGCGGATGTCGACCACGGTCAGCACCATCAGCATCATCAGGCGCTGCGGGCTCGCCACCGCGCCCGCAAAATCGAGCACGGTCTTGAAGTCGCTGAGATCGCGCTTGAACGCGGTCGCCGACATCAGGAGGTGCCAGCGCACCAGCCACGCCACCGTCTCGGTCTCGGCCGCGGTCAGGCCGAAGCGGGGGCAGAGCCGCTCGGCGACTTCGGCGCCCAGGATCGAATGGTCGCCGCCGCGCCCCTTGGCGATGTCGTGGAGCAGCACCGCGACATAGAGCGCACGGCGCGACACGATCTGCGGGAAGATCGCGGTCGAGATCGGATGCTCGTCCTTGAGCTTGCCCTGCTCGATCCGCGCGAGCAGGCCGACCGCGCGGATCGTGTGCTCATCGACGGTGTAGTGGTGGTACATGTCGAACTGCATCTGCGCGACGACGCGGCCGAAATCGGGCACGAAGCGGCCGAAAACGCCCGCCTCGTTCATCCAGCGCAGCACCGTTTCGGGATCACGCGGGGACGTCAGCAGGTCCATGAACAGCGCGTTGGCGCGCCGATCGGTGCGGTAATCGTCGATCAGTTTGGCATCGCGCGCGGCGATCCGCATCGCCTGTGGGTGGACCTCGACGCCGTGCAGGTCGGCGAGCGCGAACAGCTCGACCAGGCGCACCGGGTCCTCGCGAAAGAACTGGTCGTTGGGAAGCGCCAGGCGACCGCGGTCGAGCACGAAGCCCTTCATCTTGCGCGGACTCCGCCGGATAAACGGCAACCCGAACCGCCGCCCGCGCGAGGCGAAGCTCTCGTCCAGATGCGCCAGGAACACGCCGGTCAGGTCGCCGACGGTCTTGGCCTGAAGGAAGTAGAATTGCATGAACCGCTCGACCGCGAGCTTGCCGGGCCGGTCCGCATAGTTCATCCGCGCCGCGATCTCCCGCTGCATGTCGAAGGTCAGGCGATCCTCGGCCCGGCCGGCGATCAGGTGCAGGTGACAGCGCACCGCCCACAGGAAGTTCTCGGCGCGGTGGAAGCGGCGATACTCGGCGGCGCCGAGCACGCCCTTCTCGACCAGTTCGGCCGCGCGCTGGACGCCGTATGCGTCCTTGCCGATCCAGAACAGGGTGTGGAGGTCGCGAAGCCCGCCCTTCCCCTCCTTCACATTGGGTTCGACGACATAGCGGCTGTCGCCCATCTTGCGATGCCGTTGGTCGCGCTCCGCCAGCTTGAGCCCGATGAAGCCGCGCGTATCCGACTGCACCTCCAGCCGGAACCGCCGCGACGCATCGTCATAGAGCGCGGTGTCCCCCCAGACGTAGCGCCCTTCGAGCAATGCGGTGCGAATGGTCACGTCGGACTTGGCCATCTTGACCATCTCGTCCAGCGAGCGGGACGAATGCCCGACCTTCAGCCCCATGTCCCACAGGGCATAGAGCATCGATTCGATCACCTGCTCGCACCAGCCCGTCCGTTTCCAAGGGGTGAGAAAGCCCAGGTCGATGTCCGAATGCGGCGCCATCTCGCCACGGCCATATCCGCCGACGGCGATCAGCGTCATGCGCTCGGCGGCGGTCGGATTGTTGTTCGGATAGATGCGCTGGACGGTGAAGTCCCACAGCAGCCGGAGCAGCTGATCGGTCAGAAACGCATAGGACGCCGCGGTTTCGAGGCCACGCGTCGGATGCTCGGCAAAGCGCCGCTCGATCTCGGCGCGGCCATCATCCAGCGCCGCCTTGAGCACCACCGTGCCTGCCTGACGCAGCGCCGCGCCCTTACCCTCTACCGCCGTAAGCCGGTCGGCGACGACACGGCGATCGATGATCGCGCGGCGATTGGGAAGCGTGGCGATGCGGTTCGACATGCTGGGATAGATAAGGCGCATGGGATGAAAAGTCGCGTGCGCTTTGGGGAGGGTGCGACCACCGCTATCTGGCGCACCCTCTCCAACCCATCACCCCGGACTTGATCCGGGGTTCCGCTGCCTTCGCCCAGGCCTGAGAAGAAGCGGGATCCCGGATCAAGTCCGGGATGACGAAGCAAGTGACGAGCGGAGGATGGCTTACTCCCCCGCCTTCGCCACGCCCACCAGCGCCGGGCGCAGCAGCCGGTCGCGGATCATGTAGCCGGCCTGAATCTCCTGCACGATCGTGCCGGGCGCCTGGTCGGCGGTCGGCACCTCGAACATCGCCTGGTGGCGGTTGGGGTCCAGCGTCTCGCCGACCGCGGCGATGCGGGTGATGCCGTGGCGCGAGAAGATGCTGTCGAGCTCGCGGCCGGTCGCCTCCAGGCCGGTAACCAGCCCCTTGAACCGCTCCTCGCCGCGGACATCCTCGGGGATCGCGGACAGGCCACGCGACAGGTTGTCGGCGACCGACAGGATGTCGCGCGCGAACGCGGTCGCCGCATAGGTGCGCGCGTCGGCGGCTTCCTTCTCGGCGCGGCGGCGGACGTTCTGCACCTCGGCCTGGGCATAGAGCACCTGGCGCTTGGCCTCGGCCAGTTCCTCGGCAAGCTCGGCGTGGCGGTCATGCTCGGCGACCTCCGGTGCGGCGTCGGCGGTCGCCTCGCGCAGTGCCTCGGCGTCGGCCGTCGCGGTCGCCGATGCCGTTGTTTCTTCGTGTTCCATAAGCCCCTGTCGGTCAGTCGAATGTTGAATCAGCTGAGGAGGCGCGACAGTGTCGCGGCCGTCAGGTCCACCATGGGCACGACGCGCGCATAGTTCAACCGCGTCGGCCCGATCACGCCGACCACGCCGACAACGCGCCCGTCCAGCGATCGCACCGGCTTGGCGATCACCGACGAGCCCGACAGCGCGAACAGCTTGTTCTCCGACCCGATGAAGATGCGCGTCGCATCGCCCTCTCGCGCGGAATCGAGCAGGCGCGCAATCTCCTCCTTGTCCTCCAGTTCGTCGAGAAGCTGGCGCACGCGGTCGAGGTCCTCGGCGGCACCGGTGTCGAGCAAGCGCGCCTGGCCGCGGACGATCAGCACCGGCCGCGCACCGCCGTCCTGGCTCCAGACGGCGAGCCCGCGCTCGACCAGGTCGCGCGCCGCCGCATCGAGCGCCGCCCGCTCGCGCGCGATCTCCCGGCCCAGTAGCGAGCGCGCTTCGCTGAGCGTCCGCCCGGCGAGCGTCGCGGAAAGATAATTCGCCGCCTGCTCCAGCGCGAAGGCAGGCAGCCCCGGCGGCAGGTCGACGACCCGGTTCTCGACCGACCCGTCCTCCCCGACCAGCACCGCCAGCGCCTTGTCGTGGCTGAGCGGCACGAACCCGACCTGGCGCAGCCGCGGCTCGCGCTTGGGGACGAGGACGAGACCGGCACAGGCCGACAGGCCCGACAGCACCGCGGTCGTGTTGGCGATCGCCTCCTCGACCGGGCCGCCTTCCTTCGACTGGCGCTCGATCGCCGCGCGCTCCTCGGGCGAGGGCTCGTGGCCCTGCATCATGCCGTCGACGAACAGGCGCAGGCCACTTTCGGTCGGCATCCGCCCCGCGCTGGTGTGCGGCGCGGCGAGCAGGCCATATTCCTCCAGGTCCTGCATCACGTTGCGGATGCTGGCGGGCGAAAGGTTGAGGCCAGACATCTTCGAAAGTGTCCGCGACCCCACTGGCAGGCCGGTATCGAGGTAGCTTTCGACGACGATCCGGAACACCTCGCGCGCGCGGTCGGTCATCTCATGGATCGGCGGTGTCATCCCTTTGATCTAGGGCCGTGCGGCGCCGGGCTCAACGGGTTCCGATATACTCGCCGATCGGGAGCAGGTCGGGTGCGGATTGCACCGTCCGGCTCCAGCGCCTGGCTTCCCGCCCCGGACAGCTGAGATACAAGACCAGCGTCTGCCGCGCCCGCTGACCTCCCCCGGACCAGCTGATCGTCGCGGTCGGACCATCGGAGACAAGGAGGTTCGTATCTCCGGCGCAGGCCGGAGACAGGCCGGTCGCCGTCAGGTCACCCGACTTGGGTCTGACGGCTTCCAGATGCCGGCGGAAGCGATCGAACGTGGCCGTTGGCAGGGGAAAGTGCCGCTCGCCGCTGACCCAAGTGAAGCGCTTGCCGACAAACACGCCGTTGCCACGCTCATCGACGGTCACTCGGTAGATCGGGCAAGTCCCGTAGCAGCCGCTCATCTCCAGCGTGATCGTCTCAGCCTCGGCCGGGGCAGGCGAGAGCAATGCGGCCAAGGCTGCGAGATGAATGGCCACCGCTCAGCGCTTTCCGATGAAGGCGGCGATCGGAAGCAGGTCGGGTGCGGATTGCAGCACCGCCTTGACGCGCGCCGCCTCGTCGGAGCGGCAGCCGAGATAGAGGTGGAGCATCTGCGGGGCGGCGCCGGTGTTCGCGTTCCACTGCACGTTGATCGCCGGCAGGTCGGTGGCGACCATCCCGCAATCGGGGGTGTCCATCTCAATCCGGCGATCGCCGGCAGCCGGCTTTACCGCGCCGACATGCTCGATGAAGCGCGCGGCGGTGGCGGCGTCGACGGTGAAGCGGCGCTCGCCCTTGACCGCGGTGTGCTCGCGACCCTCGAACACGCCTTCGCCCTCCGGCGTCACCGTCACCGAATAAACGGGGCAGAAACCGCGGCACGGCTCGGTCGAATAGGTGACGGCGGTGCGCTCGATCGCGACGGGCGCACCGGCCTCGACACCGGGCTGCATCGCACAGGCGGCGACGAGTGTGAGCGGCGCGAGGGCGAGAAGGCGCAGGTTCATTCGGGTTCCCCTTGTCGTCAGGCTGGCGTGGCGGCCATCGCCGGTCTATTCGCCCGCCCCAACGATATAGGAGCTGAACCGATGCGCCCATCCGGCCGCGCCCCCGACGAAATGCGTGCGATCACGATCGAGCCGAACTTCACCCGCCATGCCGAAGGATCGGTGCTGATCGGCTTTGGCGACACGCGCGTCCTCGTCACCGCCAGCGTCGAGGAGCGGGTGCCGCCGTTCCTGCGCGGCAAGGGCGAGGGCTGGGTCACCGCAGAATATGGCATGCTCCCGCGCGCGACCCACACCCGCGGCAGCCGTGAGGCGGCCAAGGGCAAGCAGTCGGGCCGCACCCAGGAGATCCAGCGGCTGATCGGCCGCAGCCTTCGCGCGGTCACCGACCTCAAGAAGCTCGGCGAGCGCCAGATCACGCTCGATTGCGACGTGATCCAGGCCGATGGCGGCACGCGCACCGCCTCGATCTCGGGCGCGTGGGTCGCGCTGCGGCTCGCGGTCGACAAGCTGATGGCGGACGGCAAGCTCACCACCGACCCGATCCTGCACCAGGTCGCGGCGGTAAGCTGCGGCATCTATAACGGCACGCCCGTGCTCGACCTCGACTATCCCGAGGATTCGGCGGCCGACGCCGACGCCAATTTCGTGCTGCTGGGCGACGGCAAGATCGCCGAGGCGCAGGCGACCGCCGAGGGCGCCTGCTATGACGAGGAATCGCTCCTTCGCCTCCTCCGCCTCGCGCGGATCGGCTGCAACGGCATCTTCGAGGCGCAGCGAAAGGCGATCGGCCGATGAGCGGCGAGGGCAAGGAGCCGCAGGCGATCCGCAAGCTCGCCCCCGGCAAGCTCGTCATCGCCAGCCACAACCAGGGTAAGGTGCGCGAAATCCGCGAGCTGCTCGCCCCCTATGGCATCGAGCCCGTGTCGGCCGCCGAGCTCGACCTGCCCGAGCCCGAGGAGACGGGCACGACCTTTGTCGCCAATGCGGAGCTCAAGGCGATGCAGGCGGCCGACCTGTCCGGCCTTCCCGCACTCGCCGACGATTCGGGGCTGTGCGTCGAGGCGCTGGGCGGCGACCCCGGCATCTTCTCCGCGCGCTGGGCCGGGCCGAGCAAGGATTTCGCGCTCGCGATGCAGGCAGTCGAGGACAAGCTCGCCGCGATCGATCCCGTCCCCACCCGCGCGGCGCACTTCGTCTGTGCGCTCGCGCTCGCCTGGCCCGACGGTCATGTCGAATGGTTCGAAGGGCGCGTGGACGGCACGCTCGTCTGGCCGCCGCGCGGCGACAAGGGATTTGGCTACGATCCGATGTTCCTGCCCGACGGCGGCCAGGAAACGTACGGCGAGATGGACCCGGCGGCGAAGCACGCGACCAGCCACCGCGCCGACGCGTTCCATCAACTCGTCGCATCCGTCATATAAAACGGTTCGCATCTGCAACAAACTGTGGTCTAAGCTGTTGGAACGCTTGGTGTGCATCCGCGCACCGTTTGTTGTGTCTGTCTTTGAAGGAGCGTTCCGATGATCGGGAAGATCGCCCTGGCGCTTGCCGCCACCACCATGGCGGCCGCGCCGCTCGCCGCCAATCCCGCCTCCAGCCTGTCGGTTGCGAAGCAGGTTCGCGCCTCGACCCAGACCCGGAACGCCAATGGCGCGCTGGGCGGTGCCGGCGCCGCTGGGCTGCTGCTCGGCGCGGGCATCGTCGCGATTCTCGTGGTCGGCCTGACGGTCGGCGACGATGGTTCGCCCGACAGCAACTGATCCTCGATCAGCTTGGCGCCGCTTGAAGCGGCGGGAGGGAGGCCATTGCGCCTCCCTTTTTCGTTGGGGCTCGCGGCTTACGCCGCGTCGCTCCACTTGGCGCGCTCCGCCAGCACCTTCGCGACCGCCTCCAGGTTGGCGCTGCCCCACTCGCACAGCGGACGAAGCGCCTCCGCCAGCCCCTCGCCCAGCGGCGTCAGCGCATAGTCGACGCGCGGCGGCACCTCGCGATAATCGTGGCGGATCAGCACGCCATCGGCCTCCAGCTCCTTGAGCTGCTGGATCAGTACCTTGTCGCTAACGCCGCGCACCGCCCGCTTGAGCTCGCCATAGCGGTTCGGCCCCTGCCGCAGGAAATAGAGTATCAGCGGCTTCCACTTGCCCGAGATGATGCGGAGGGTGGCGTCGAGGCCGCAGCTGAAGCCGGCGACCGGATCGAGTTCGGGTTCGCTCATATTTTGATACTTACCAAAAGGTGCATACTTGTCGATAGGTATGCGCCCCGCCAGCTCCTGTCCATCACTGACAGGAGCAAAGGACGTGACACGATTGAAGGGCAAGGTTGCGATCATCACTGGCGGCGGCACCGGCATCGGCCTGGGCGCAGCACGGCGGTTCGTCGAGGAAGGCGCGTTCGTCTATCTGTTCGGCCGACGCCAGGCGCCGCTCGACGCCGCTGTCGAGGAACTGGGCGGACAGGCGAGCGCGGTCGCGGGTTCGGTCACCGACCCGGCCGACCTCGACCGGCTCTATGACGCGGTACGCGAGGGGCATGGCCGGCTCGACATTCTGTTCGCCAACGCCGGCACCGGCAGCGTCGCCCCGCTCGGCGAGCTGACGCGCGCGCAGTACGACCAGGCGTTCGACGTCAACGTCCGTGGGACGATCGACACGGTGCAGAAGGGCCTGCCGCTGATGCAGGCGGGCGGATCGATCATCCTCACCGGATCGACGACCGGGGTGATGGGGACGCCCGGTTTCAGCCTCTACAGCGCGACCAAGGCGGCGGTGCGCAATCTCGCGCGAAGCTGGGCGCTCGACCTTCGCGGAACGGGCATCCGCGTCAACGTGCTCTCGCCCGGGCCGACGCGCACCGAGCTTGCCGGCGAAGTGGTCGGGATCGAGGCGATCGAGGCGCTGGGCGCAGGCACGCCGATCGGCCGCATCGGCGAACCCGCCGAGATCGGCGCCGTCGCCGCCTTCCTCGCCTCCGACGACAGCAGCTTCATGACCGGCGGCGAAGTCTTCGCCGATGGCGGCCTCGCCCAAGTGTGACCCCGACGCGCCTCCCCCGGCCGGGGAGGCGCCTAGTCGATCCGACTAGGCCCGCTAGTCGCTCCGCGGAGGGCGGGACGCCCACGAACCTGCTCTAACCGCCGGCATCGGGTTGCTGGAAAGGTCAGGTCATGGTCGCCGAAACCGCATCGGTTGCGGGCTCAAGCAACGTCGGGGCGTCGCTGCCGCAGGATCAGGCGGCCCAGTTGGCGCTCGATGCGCGGGCGACCGGCAGCTTCGACGCCCCGGCGCTCGCCGCACGCCTGACCGAGCTTGGCGCCGGCAACCCCGGCGCCACCTCGGCGCTCCAGCAGCAGGTCGAGGCACAGCTTACCCCCGTCGAGCGCGGCGAGCTCGCCCGCGCGCTGGACGCCCCCGCCAACGACAATCCCGCGCCCGGCACCGGACCCGATCCGGTGCAGCTCGGCCTGGACCTTGGCCAGATGGCGCTCGACATCGCCGGGCTGTTCGACCCCACCCCGATCAGCGACGGCGCCAACGGCGTCATCTCCGCCGGCCGCGCGTTCGGTTCGCTCCTCTCGGGCAATTGGGGTGAGGCCGGCGGCCACGCGGTCAACGGCCTCATCTCCGGCGCGTCGATGCTGCCGATCCTGGGCGACACCGCCAAGCTCGGCAAGATCGGCAAATGGGCCGAGACGGTCGGCGATTCGGTGAGCGCGGTCGCGCACAACCCCGCGCTCCGCCAGACGCTCGCCCCCGCGCTCGAGAAGGTGAAGGGCGCGATCGACGCGATCCCTGAAGGCGCGCTCAACGCCCTTCCCGCCAGCGCTCGCGAATCGCTTGAGGCGACCAAGCGGCAACTCGACGATTTCTTCGCCGCCGGCACGCGCAACGCAGAGGGCGCACGGTTCGGCAACGCCGTCTCCACCGACTATCGCGGCACCTTCTTTGCCGCCAACCCGTCGCTCGAAGGCAAGGTCGTCGTCCATCACGCCGTCGAACAGCAGGTGCTGACCCGCTATCCCGGCGTCGTGACCGAGGGGCAGATGCACTCGCTCGAGAATCTGCGCGGCATCCCCAACGAACGTAATTCGGAGCTGCACCTCAGCCAGATCCGCCGCGAATGGAACAAATTCTATCGCGAGAACTCCACCGCGACGCAGCAGCAGCTACTGGACAAAGCCACCGAGATCGATGCCAAGTACGGCACCCAGTTCAATCCACCGGTGAGGTAACATGGACCGCTTCTACGTCGAGCCCGAAGTCGCCGGCAGCCTGGGCCCGGCGACCGACCTCGACACCTCGACGCACCCGCCGGTCGTGCGCCGCCTCGAATATCGGATGGAAGGGTGGCTGGGCGACTGCCTGCTCGAAAGCTTCCCCGTGTTCGTCGTCACCGAAGAGGCGCGCCGCGCGATCAAGGCCGCCGGTCTATCCGGGGCGGCGTTCGACACGGTGACGATCACCGTCTCGCCCGACTTCATGAGTGCAAAGGCAAAGGACGGCGCGCTGCCCGCCTTTGCCTGGCTGAAGCCCGCCAAGGACGGCGACATCGCCACCGCCCCCGACGGCCGGCTGCTCCTGTCGCAGCGCGCGCTCGACGTGCTGAAGCCGCTCGGCCTCGCCAATGCGGAGATCGAGCCGGCTTGATCTAACGCGGCGCGCGCCGATGCTGCGACCTAGAGGATCCCCGCCTGCGCAGCCTGATGGACCGTCCTGATCGTCGGTTGAAACCCCATCGAGCGGGCGAGCGAGCCGTCGACATGAAGGTACCAAGGGTTCTGCATCGCTTCCGCGGACGGGTTCATCTCTTCCCCGACCAGCCCGATCAGCTCGTAGAGGGTCGTTGGCGCCTCGTCAGTGATGTTGACGATGCGGCCGTCGAAGGTGCCGGCCAAGGCCAGCTTCATGGCGGTCGCGATGTCGCGGTGATGGATCGTGCTCAGCCGGTTGGCGGGGTGGAACCCGAACGCGCCCACATGCTTGGGCAGCATGGCAAGGTGGCCGTCGCCGTCCCCATAGACGAACGGGAAGCGAAGCACCGCGGCCTTCAGATCGCTTTCGAACAGCGCCCGCTCGGCCGCGACCTTGCTCGCCGGATAGGCCTGCTCCGGCGCGACCATGTCGGTTTCCCTGCCCGGACGCGAGCCGTTTCGGTCATAGACGTTGGACGTGCTCGCCAGGATGAAGCGGGCGCGGGGCGCATGGGCCCGTACCGCCGCGATCAGGTTGCGTGTTCCCTCGAGATTGCTCTTCCAGATCAAGTCGGTGTCCTGCGTGCGGAACACCGCTGCCAGATGGATGATCGCCGACACGCCGCTGACGGCGTCGGCGAGTGCCGCCGGATCGAACAGATCCCCCGTCACCGTCTGAACGTCGGCGGGCGCCACCTTCCCCGGCCGCACCAGCGCGCGGCAGACTTCTCCGCCCTCCACCAGTCGCGGCAACAGCCGTTCGCCGACCAGGCCGGTCGAGCCAGTCACGAGGATCGTCATGTTACTTCCTTTTCAGTCGCTGGTTCAGACGCCGGGTCGCGGCCATCAGCACGCGTGACGTCGTCTCGATCTCGGCATCGGTGAACCCGCCGAATGCCTCGTCATGGATGAAGCTGAGGTCGGGCAGTTCATGCCACAGCGCGGCGCCGGCAGGCGTCAGGCGAAGCAGCTTCTGGCGCTGGTCGGCGGTGTCCGGCACCTGCTCGATCAGGCCCTTACGAACGAGCGCTGCGATGACGATGCTGACCGTTGCGCGTTCGACCTGGAGCAGCGGAACGAACTCGCGCTGCATCGTCGGGCCGCCCTGCGCCAGCTGATGCAGGACATACCATTGCGTCGCGCCGAGGCCATGCGGGCGCAATGCCTCCTCCATCAGCGCACGGCCGGCGAAGTAGCAGCGCTTCGCCCACGCTCCGACCAATCCAGACTCGGCAGACGCCTTATTGTTTGCCATCTAACTATGATGTTAGAGGGCTAACAGGCTGTCAAGGCGTTGACGGCTTTTCGCGGGAGCCAGCATCGGGCATGGCGGCCTCCATGTCTGCCGACCCGCTTGCCCTCTACATTCACTGGCCGTTCTGCGTTTCCAAATGCCCCTATTGCGACTTCAACAGCCACGTCCGTGACGCGGTCGACCAGGACCGGTGGCGCGCGGCGTTGCTTGCCGATCTGGCGCATGAGGCCGGGGTCGCGGCCGGGCGGCCGATCGGGTCGATCTTCTTCGGCGGCGGTACGCCTTCGCTGATGCCGCCCGACACCGTCGCCGCGCTGATCGAGGCGGCGGATCGGCACTGGGGTCTCGCGCCCGATTGCGAGATCACGCTGGAGGCCAACCCCTCCTCGGTCGAGGCGGCGCGCTTTGCCGATCTGGCGGCGGCGGGGGTCAACCGCGTGTCGCTCGGCCTGCAGTCGCTGGACGATGCGGCACTCGCGTTCCTGGGCCGCGCGCATTCGGTGCGCGAGGGGCTGGCGGCGCTGGACACCGCACAGGCGGCGTTCGCGCGCGTGTCGTTCGACCTCATCTATGCCCGCCCCGGCCAGTCGATGGCCGAATGGGAGGCGGAACTTGGCCGCGCGATCGGCTTCGGCACCGGGCACCTCTCGCTCTATCAGCTGACGATCGAACCCGGCACGCGCTTCGCTACGCTCGCCGCCAAGGGGGAACTGACGATCCCCGACGCCGACGACGCCGCCGACCTGTTCGAGCTGACGCGCGCGATGACCGAGGCCGCGGGGCTGCCCGCCTATGAGGTGTCGAACCATGCGCGACCGGGCGAGGAGAGCCGGCACAATCTCACTTACTGGCGGTATCGCGACTATCTCGGCGTCGGGCCGGGCGCGCACGGGCGACGCGGCGGCCATGCGACGTTCCGGCGCAAGAAGCCGGAGAACTGGCTCGACGCGCTCGCCCGCAATGGCCACGGGATCGAGGCGGAGGATGCGCTGCCCGGCCACGAACAGGCGGTCGAGGCGCTGCTGATGGGGCTGCGGCTGCGCGAGGGCGTGGACATGCCGCGCATCGCCGCGCTGACGGGCGGCGAGCCGCCGCTGCGCGGGGAGCGGGTCGACCTGCTGATCGACCAGGGCCTGCTCGCACGGGACGGCGACCGCCTTCGCACGACCGATACCGGGATGCCCGTGCTCGAGGCTATCCTGCGCGAGATCGTCGCCGTCTGATTGCGCCAGCCACGGCGATGCGCGAGGGTCGGACATGCCAGGCCGCCCCGCCCCCGCAATCGTCCAGCCCGCCCCGCCGACGCCGACAAGCGCCTGGCCGAGATCGTCGCGCTGCTCGGCGGCAGCGGCGACTATGCGGCCACGTTCGGCGAGCGCTTTCGCACCGAGGTGCCCAAACCGCGCTTCGATGCGATCGCCGCGAAGCTTCGCACCGGGCTGGGCAAACCGACCGGCATCGGCCGGGTCGAGCGACACAACGCGCTGGAGGCGGATGCCAGCCTGATGTTCGAGCGCGGGCGCGCGCGGGTCCGGCTGACGCTGGCGCCCGGCGGCACGCGGCAGGTCGCGGGCTTCGCAATCGTCGGCACCGCGCCGCTCGCCGACAGCTTCGCCGGGATCGTCGCAGAGGCGGCGCGGCTGCCCGGCGACACCGGCTTCGGCATTTATGCGCTGGAGGACCCGAGCCCGCGCGCGATCGGCGAGCATCGCGGCGAGGCGGCGGCGCCGATCGGTTCGGCGTTCAAGCTGTGGGTCCTCGCCGAACTCGCCGCGCAGGTCGCGGACGGGAAGCATCGCTGGGACGAGGTCGCGCCGCTCGGCCCCCGCTCGCTTGCCAGCGGGATCACCCAGGACTGGCCCGCGGGCACGCCGATGACGCTTCAGGCGCTGGCGACGCTGATGATCTCGATCAGCGACAACACCGCCACCGACACGTTGGTCGCGCTGCTCGGCCGCGACGCCGTCGATGCGCGGGCACAGGCGCTGGGTGCCGCCAGCCTGCCCGTGCTGACCACGGCTGAAGCGTTCCGGCTCAAGCACCCCGCCGCCGCCGCGCTCGCCACCGGCTGGGCGACGCTCACGCCCGAGCAGCGCCGCGCCCGCCTTGCCGATCCGGCACTTGCCAAGGTGCCGCTCGACCCGGCGCTGTTCGGCGACACCGCCGTCCGGCCGGAGATCGAGTGGTTCGCCAGCCCGCGCGCGATGGCACGGACGCTCGACTGGCTGTCGCGCAAGGGCGGATCGCAGGCGCTCGCCATCCTCGCCACCGCGCGCGCGGATCGCCATGGCCTGGCCTATGTCGGCTACAAGGGCGGGTCGGAGCCGGGCATACTCAGCCTCAACCACCTCGCGCGCGATCGGTCGGGCAGATGGTATGTCGTGGCCGCCAGCCAGCATCGCGGCGACGGCGCGATCGAGCCGTCAGCCCTCGACAACCTCGTCGCGCGCGCGCTCGACCTGATCGGCGCGGCCCGCTGACCATTCGCCGGCGAGCAGGCCGTAGAGCGCGGTGTCGCGGACGCCGATATGCGTCTCCCACTCGGCGCGAAGGATGCCTTCGAGCTTGAAACCCAACCGCTCGAGCATCGCGCGCGAGGGCGTATTGTCGGGATCGGTATCGGCATAGACGCGCCGCTGACCCTCGGCGAAGATGCGGTCGATCACCGTGCCGACCGCTTCCTGCGCGATGCCGCCGCCCCAATGCGCACGGCCGAGCATGTAGCCGATTTCGGTAACGTTGCCCTTCCAGTCCTCACCCGCGGCGACGAAGCCGATCGCATGGTCGTTGGCGGGGGTGGTGATCGCCCACACGCGCCAGGCGGGCTCGTTGCGGTCGAACGAGGCGAGCGTCTCGGCCACGTCGCGGTGCGGCGGGCCCGACCAATATCGCATCGCCTCGACATCGGCGAACAGCGGGTGCAGCGCCTCGGCATCGCGTGCCTCGCGCGGGCGCAGCACCAGCCGCTCGCTGCGCAGCACCGGCAGTTCGCGCGGGGTCATGCCGCCAGCGCGTCGACCAGCGCGCGCACCTTCTTCTGGCGCCACTGCGGCAACGGCGCGACCATCCAATAGCCGCGCGAATAGGGCGTCGGCTCGCCCACCGATACCACCCGCCCGGCGGCGAGATCGGCGCGTGCGAGCAGTTCCGGCACCGTCGCGAAGCCGAGGCCCGCGGCAGCGGCGTCGATCGCCAGGCCCGCATCGCCGACCGCGACGCGCGACACCGCTTCCTCGTTAAGGCAGCCGGGCCAGGAGATGCGCGTGTCGGCCCCGCCGCCCGGCGCCGCCACCGTCACCATGCCGTCGGATTCGAGCGCCTCGCCCTCATGCTCGCCCGGCCCCTCGCCCCAGCGGATCGCGAGGTCGAGGTTGGCCTGTGCGAAGTCGACGCCATCCTCCGCCGCGACGAGCGTGAAGCGCTGGTCGGGGTCGCTCTCGGCGATCGCGGCGAGCCGCGGCATCAGCCATTTGTGCGTCAGGTCGCGCGGCGCGGCAATCGTCAGCGACCGCGACGACTGCCCGGCCTGCATCGCGCGGACCGCTTCCTCGAACTGGAGGAAGCCGTCACGCAGCGCGACCAGCCCGCGCTCGCCCTCCGGCGTCAGCTCCAGCCCGCGGGTGGTGCGACGAAACAGCACGACGCCGAGCGTATCCTCCAGCGCGCGGATCTGCTGCCCGACCGCGGCGGGGGTCACCGCCAGCTCGTCGGCGGCGCGGGTGAACGACAGGTGCCGCGCCGCGGCGTCGAGCACGCGCAGGCCATTGAGCGGAAGATGCGTGCGCTTCATCCCGCGACCGCCGGGGCGATCAGCCCGAACTTGGGGATGGCGACGTCGAACGCAGATCCGTCCTCAGCCAGCATGTGATAGCTGCCCTGCATCGATCCCGTCGGCGTCGCGAGGTGGCAGCCGGAAACATAGTCGAAGCTGCCGCCCGGCGCGATCATCGGCTGCTCGCCGACGACGCCCTCGCCCTCGACCGAATGGCGCGCGCCGCGGCCGTCGGTGATGATCCAGTGCCGCGTGAGGAGCTGGACGCCCGTCTCGCCCTCGTTCTCGATGCGGATGTGATAGGCCCAGAACCAGCGACCACGCGCCGGCTCCGACTGCTCGGGCAGATAGCTGACCGACGTGCGCACAACGACGCCGCGCGTTCGCGCCTCCTCGGTGAACAGCGCCTTCATAGGCCGACCTGCCGGAGTGCCTGGTCGAGATCGTCGATCAGGTCGGCGGGATCCTCGAGCCCGACGTTGAGGCGTAGCAGCCCCTCCGTCACGCCCATCTCCAGCCGCTTTTCCTCGGCTACGCCATAATGCGTGGTCGAGGCGGGATGCGTCATCAGCGAGCGCGAGTCGCCGATATTGTTCGAGATATCGATGAGGGTCAGCGCGTCGAGCAACCCGTGCGCCTGTGTGCGCCCGCCATCCACCTCGAACGAGAAGATCGGCCCCGTCATCGCCATCTGCGACAGCGCGAGGTTGTGCTGCGGGTGGCTCGGCAGGCCCGGATGGTTGATGCGCGGGACGCGCCCTTCGAGGAAGCGGCCGACCTCCAGCGCGTTCTCCGACTGGCGGCGGATGCGAAGGTCGAGCGTCTCCAGCCCCTTCAGCACCACCCAGGCGTTGAACGCGGAGAGCGTCGGCCCGGTGTTGCGCGTGAACGGCAGCAGCTCATTGAGGATGAAATCCTCGGTCCCGCACACCGCGCCCGCCAGCACGCGGCCCTGCCCGTCCATCATCTTGGTCGCGGAATAGGCGACGATGTCGGCGCCGAACTCCATCGGCCGCTGAAGCGCGGGAGTAGCGAACGCGTTGTCGACGACGGTCCGCACGCCCTTTGCCCTGGCAAGATCGCACACCGCGCGCAGGTCGACGACATCCATCGTCGGATTGGCGGGCGTCTCGAAGAACCAGAGCTTGGTCTTGTCGGTGGTGGCGTCCGCGAACGCCTGGGCGTCGCGCGCATCGACGATCGTCGTGGCGATGCCGAACTTGGGGAGCAGCGTGTCGGTCAGCCAGCGGCACGACCCGAACAGCGCGCGGCCCGCGACGACATGATCGCCCGCGGACAGCTGGCAGAGCAACGCCGCGGTCATCGCCGCCATGCCGCTGGCCGTCGCGCGGCACGCCTCGGCCCCTTCCAGGAGGGCGATGCGATGCTCCAGCATCTCGACCGTCGGGTTCTGGAGCCGCGAATAGGTCATGCCCGACTGTTCGCCGGCGAAGCGCGCCGCCGCGTCGCCCGCACAGTCATAGGCATAGCCCGACGTTAGGAAGATCGCCTCCGACGTCTCGCCGAACTCCGACCGCATCGTGCCGCCGCGCACCGCCTGGGTGGCGGGGCGCCATTGCGAGGTGATGCTGCGGTCCTGGCCGGTATTGCGCTTCATGCGCGTTCCCTAAGGTCTACGCTTCGTCGCAGCAAGGTCGCAGGCTGCACGCATTTCACCGCTTGCACCCCGCGCCGCCCGCGCTAACGGATCGCGCGATGGCACGGGGCGAGCGGCAGCGGAAACCGACAAGGGGATGGGTCCGGCGGATCGCCGGCTGGACGGTGCGCGCCGCGCTGATCTTCGTGGTGCTGAGCGTCGTGGTCGTTGGCATCTATCGCTTCGTGCCGCCGCCGTTCACGCTGACCATGGCCGGCGACATCTTTGCCGGACGCAGCGTGACCAAGAGCTGGCGTTCGCTGGACGACATCGACCCCGATATGGCGCGCGCGGTCATCGCGGGCGAGGACAGCAGCTTCTGTTCGCACCACGGCTTCGACTATTCGGCGATCGCCGCGGCGGCGATCCGCAACGCGAGCGGTGGCCGTATCCGCGGCGGCTCGACGATCAGCCAACAGACGGCGAAGAACGTCTTCCTGTGGCAGGGCGGCGGCTATGTTCGGAAAGCCGGCGAAGCCTGGTTCACGCTGCTGATCGAGGCGATCTGGGGCAAGCGCCGGATCATGGAAGTCTATCTGAACGTCGCGGAGACGGGCATCGGCACTTATGGCGTGGAGGCGGGTGCGCGTCGTTATTTCGGCCACGGTGCCGGCCGCCTGACCGAGCGCGAGGCGGCGCGCATCGCTGCGGTGCTGCCGCTGCCCAAGAAGCGCGCCGGCATCGCGCCGCAGGGCTTCACCCGCCGATACGGCAACACCATCGTCCGCCGCATCGGCGTCGTCCGCCGCGAGCGGCTGGATGCGTGCGTCCGGTAAGGTAACGGACCAGCAGCGGCGGGCGTACGCCGCTGCGTCGTCCCGATCTTACTCGACCGCCTTCTGCGCCGCGTCGCCGACCTTTTGCGCGCCTTCGCTGACGCTTTCGGCGGCACCGCTGATCGCCTTGGTCTGGATGGTCTCGTTGCGGTTCTGGTTCATCAGGAAGAAGGCCCCGATGATAACTGCGACCAGCAATACGACGCCGATCAGGATCGTGCCGCCACCGCCACTGCGACGCTCGACGACGGTGGTGGTGTGGGGCTGGTCCGAATAGGTGGTGCGTTCCTCGATCATGTCACGGTCCCTCCGTTGATGATGGGCGAAGAAACTGCGTCCGAAAACGATTGTTCCCGTTGTGAAATGTTCAGCTAGGCTGCCGAGCTGCAACTTATCGGGACGCCGCCGGTTGAGCGCTGGTCAGCGCACTGCTAGCGGTAGTGGGCCGATCGTTACTGCGTCATCGGGGGACCATCTATGCGCCAGACCATCGCCGTTCTTGCCGTCGCCACCACCGCCGTCGCGGTCGCCAGCGTCGCCGTCGGCGCCCCCCAGACGCAGCGATCGGCGCTGAAGGCCGCGACCGAGGCATCGACGCGGACACCGGCCAACAAGGCCCGTGACCCGTATCGCCACCCGGTCGAAACGCTCGCCTTCTTCGGCGTGCAGCCCAATCACACGGTGGTCGAGATCTTCCCCGGCGGCGGCTGGTACACCGAGATTCTCGCGCCCTATCTGTCGGCCAAGGGCCAGCTCTGGGTCGCGGCGCCCGCCGGCGGGCTCAAGGGCGTCCAGGCGCTGATCGCCAAGGACGCCAAGACCTATGGCAAGGTGAAGGTCGCGACCGGGCTGGAGACCGTGCCGGCTAACAGCGCCGATGTCGTGCTCACCTTCCGCAACGTGCATAACTGGCGCTTCGGCGGCCAGGATGCCGCGCAACAGGTGTTCAACGCCGCGTTCCGGATGCTCAAGCCCGGCGGCACGCTCGGCGTGGTCGAGCACCGCCTTCCCGAAAGCCGCGACGCCGCGGCCGAGGAGAAGAGCGGCTATATGAAGACCTCGTCGGTGATCGGCTTCGCCAAGGCCGCTGGCTTCGAGGTCGTCGGCCAGAGCGAGGTCAACGCGAACCCCAAGGATACCGCCGACTATCCCGACGGCGTCTGGACGCTGCCCCCCGTGCTCCGCAAGGGCGACGTCGATCGCGCCAAGTATGTCGCGATCGGCGAGAGCGACCGCATGACGGTGCGGTTCAGGAAGCCCAAGAAATAAGCGGTCGAAGCGGGATCCCAGACCAAACTGCGATCCCGCCGACTTCCCCAGGTTAGACCCTGTGCAACTCACCTTCACCAAACGCGCCGGTAAATATGACGAGCTGACCCTCGTGCGCGAGGGCGGCGCGACCGAGACGATCGCCTGTCCGAAGCAGGGGATCGTTCCTCACGACATGGTGCATTATGCGGTGGAAACCGTGCTCGCCCAGCGCGGCTTCCTGTCCATGGTCAAGGATGGTTCGCCAGCCGACTTCTCTGCGCAAGGCGGCGAAGGGGAGGAAGCGGTCGAGCGGCTGGTTGAGACGTTCCAGGCCGAACTATGGGGCGGCCGCGTGCCCGCAAGCGAGATGATCGCCACCTACGAGCACGCCTGTCATGCACGCGACCATGCCGTCGCCGCGGTGACCGAGCACGATATCGAAGCGATCCGGGCGCGCCTGGACACGCTTTCCGAGCGCTGGACAGCACTCCCGGTTAACGACGCGATGACGCTGGAACTCTAGCCCGAGAGCTGCACGTACAGCTCGCGCGCGCACCGCCAGCCTTCGGCGCCCTCATGCCATTCGGCGAGATATGCGCCTGACAGCCCCGCGTCGCTCCGCCAGCGCCCGAACTCGGCCGCGACGCCCTCGCCCGCCTCGATCCGCTCGACCTCGCGCACATACCGCCCGCCCTGGCCGAGCAACCGCCGCCACGCTAGCGCGATCGCCGCACGCCCGTTGAATGGCTCGCCGCCCGCGGGCACCAGCACGCAGTCGCGCGTGACCGGCCCGACCGCGCCCTCGACATCGCCCGTCGCAATCGCCGCGTTCCAGTGGAGGCGCGCGGTGCGGATCGCGGTTTCGGCCGGACTCATGGCGTCAGCGGCACCACCGCCCCGCCCTTCATCACGAACGCCACCGACTTGAGCACGCGCACATCGGCCAGCGGATCGCCCGCGACCGCGATCAAATCGGCGGCCTTGCCCCGCTCGAGCGTACCGATCTCGCCCGACAGGCCCAGCAGCTCGGCGGCGTTCACCGTCGCCGCCTGGATCGCCTGTACCGGGGTCAGGCCGTGCTGGACCAGCAGCTCGAACTCGTCGGCATTGCGGCCGTGCTTCGACACGCCCGCGTCGGTGCCGAACGCGATGCGCACGCCCGCGGGTGCCGCGCGCTCCAGCGCCTTGCCAGTGATCGAGATGCGCCAGTCGATCTTCTTGCGCACCTCGGGCGGATAGGCGTTCGGGTCGCGCGCGATCCGCTCCTTGTAGCCGTTCACCGTCGACAGCGTCGGGACGTAGAAGGCACCCGCCTTCTTCATCACCGCGATCGCCTCTTCGTCCATCAGCGTGCCGTGCTCGATCGAGTCGGCGCCCGCCGCCATCGCGACCTTGATCCCGTCGGCGCCGTGTGCGTGGACCGCGACCTTCTTGCCATAGAGGTGCGCGGTCTCGACGATCGCCTTTGCCTCGTCGTCGAACATCTGTGCGCCGAGGCCCGCGCCGATTCGGCTGTTGACGCCGCCCGTCGTCGCGATCTTGATGACGTCGGCGCCGCGGCCGATCTGGAGCCGCACCGCCTTGCGGCACGCCTCCGGGCCGTCGCACAGATTGTCGGTATGCGGATGGTCGCGCAGCTCGTCGTTGAGCCCCAGCCGCGCGTCCATGTGCCCCGACGTGGTCGAGATCGAGCGCCCGGCATCGACGATCCGTGGTCCCGTCACCCACCCGCGCGCGACCGCATCGCGCAGTGCCAGCGTCGCGCCGTCGTCGCCCAGGTTGCGCACTGTCGTGAAGCCCGCCCGCAACGTCTTCTGCGCGTTCCACAGCGCTTCATAGGCGTGCATCTGCGCGCCCTCGGTGAACTCCGCGAGCAGCCCCTCCTGCCCCGCGCGATCGGAAGAGAGGTGGACGTGCGCGTCGATTAGGCCGGGCAGCACCGTCTGGCTCGACAGGTCGATGACGTTCGTCCGGTCGGGCGGCGTCTGATGCCCGTCGATCAGCTCGGCGACCTTGCCGTCCCGCACGACGATCGTCGTGGCGCCGCGCGGTGGCCGCCCCGGCCGATCGATGACGCGGCCCGCGAGAATGTAGGTGGTGACGGACGGCGGCGGCACGGGTCCGGGTGTCGGCGGCGCAACCTGAAGCGCGAGCGGCAGGAACAACGGCATGGCTGGAAACTCCCCGAGAGACGGCCCGGGTTCGCCCGCGGTGCCGAGACGGTTGTTCCCGAGCGGCGCGGCGGAGGCAAGGGGATCCTCGGCTGGCGCACGCCCGGCGGCCGGCCTATGTCGCGGGAAAAGGGGGAGGAAGATGCTCGATCGCCGCACCATCCTGGCCGGCAGTGCCGTGCTGCTTGCCAGCCGCGCCGCGGCGGGGCCAGTGGCCGACGCCAAGCGCCGCGCGATCGAGGCCGTCGAGCTTCCCGCCGGCTTCAACGGCGTACTGGCTTATGGGCGTCGCGGCCGGATCGTCCATGCCCGCCGCGTCGGCTTCGCGGACGTGGAGGCGCGGCGGCCGGTCACGCCGGAGACACGGTTCAAGTTCGGGTCAGCTTCCAAATGGCTGGCGAGCGTTGCGGTGCTGCGCCTTGCCGAGCAGCGCCGGCTGTCGATCGACGCACCGATCGCGACCTACCTGCCCGACTTTCGCCCCGATACGGGCGAGCGCGTCCGCCTCGTCCATCTTCTCTCCAACACCAGCGGCATCCCCGACCTCCTCACGCGCCAGATCGCGAGCGAGCCGGCGCTGCGCAGTTCCAGTGCTTCCGCGGCGGAGATCGTCGCACGGTTCGGCGGCGGCGACCTGATGTTCGAACCGGGCCAGGGCTGGGACTATGCCGCGCTCAATTGGGTGATCCTGGCGGCGATCGTGGAGCGACTGACCGGAGAAGCGTTTGCAGACACGGTCGGGCGTCTGGTGCTCCGGCCGCTCGGGCTGACGAACACCGGCTTCGCGCAGCTCGATCGTCCGCCGCTGCCGCATCTCGCCGCCGCCTATGGCAGCGTTCAACCGCCGGTGCGCAAGATGCTGCCCTCGCCCGGCTTCATCGCCGCGACCGGCAATGTCGCGGGGACCGCGGCGGACGCAATCCGCGCCGCGCACGGCATCTTTCACGGTTCGCTGATCGGCGCCGCCTCGCGCACCGCGCTGACGACGGTGCGCTGGCCCGAGCAGGACTATGCCCTGGGCGGCCGCGTCCATGTCATCGGCGATGAGCGCTGGGCGTGGGAGACCGGCAAGGTGCAGGGCTATCGCGCCCACATCGCGCACCGGCTGTCGGCGAGCGAGACCGTGGTCGTTTTCAACACCACAGACCTCGACCAGGGCCAGATCGCCCGCTGGGTCGAGGCGGTCGCGCTCGCCTGAACGTCAGCCCAGCTTCTCGACCTTGGATTGGAGGTCGGCGAGCTGTGCCTTCAGCGCCGCGATCTCTTCGTCCTTGGCGTGCGGCGCGGGGGCGGTTGCCGGTCCGGGCGTGGCCGCCGCGGGTGCTGCACCGCCTTTGGGCTTGAATGCTGCGGCCGCGACCTCGAACATTTCCATGTTGCGCTTGGCGATCTCGGCGAAGGGCGAGTTGGCGAAGGCGCCCTCGACCGCCGACTTGAACTGTTCCTGGTTGCGGCGGAAGCTGTCCATCGACGCCTCCAGATAGCCGGGCACCATCGCCTGCATGCTGTCGCCATAAAGGCTGATGAGCTGTCGCAGGAAGCTGACCGGGAGCATGGTCTGGCCGCCGCGCGCTTCCTCTTCCATGATGATCTGCGTCAGGACGTTATGGGTAATATCCTCGTCGCTGCGCGCGTCGACGACCTTGAAGTCGCGCCCGTCGCGAGTCATCGTCGCCAGGTGATCCAGCGTGATGTAGGACGAGGTTTCGGTATTGTAGAGCCGCCGATTGGCGTATTTCTTGATGATGACGGGGCCATTCCCCGAATTGGCCTTCTTCATCGGTACGGACCCCTGCCACCTTGAATGACATACCCGTAACATCCTTTGTTGACGCACCGCAACACGGCCCGCGTCCACTCCCGCTGTTTCTGTCGATGCTGCGCGAACATAGTGCAGCATTGCCACATCGCCGCACCGCGGTACTCGCCGGGCTCGCCGCCTATCAGCGGGCGCCGCGGCCCCCTGCCCGCCCGCCGCGGCCAGTGCTGGCACAGGCGGGGTCGGCGACGCTGCGCGACCATCGCGGCGCGGCGAGCCGGGGGCGGCCGGTCGTCTTCGTCCCTTCGCTCATCAACCCGCCGCGCGTCCTCGATCTGTCGGCAGGCAATTCGCTGCTCGGCTGGCTCGCCGATCGCGGCCTCTCGCCGATGCTGGTCGACTGGGGCGAGCCGATGCCGGCCGAGCGCGGCCTCGACATCGGCGGTCACATCACCGACCGGCTGCTTCCGCTGCTCGCCGCACTCGACGAGCCGCCGATCCTCGTCGGCTATTGCCTAGGCGGCACCATCGCGATGGCGGCGAGTGCGCTGACGCCGTTGGCCGGTCTCGCGCTCATTGCCGCGCCGTGGCGCTTCTCGGGCTTCTCGGACCGCGCGCGCGCCGACATCGCCGATCTCTGGACTGCGGCGGAGCCCGCCTGCGACACGCTGGGGCTGGTGCCGATGGAGGTGCTCCAGTCGGGCTTCTGGCGGCTCGATCCCGAACGTACGCTCGACAAATATGCGCGCTTCGCCGAGGTCGATCCGGTCAGCGAGGCGGCCGCCGCCTTCGTCGCGCTGGAGGACTGGACCAACCAGGGGGCGCCGCTCACCTATGCCGCCGGGCGCGAGCTGTTCGACGACTTCTACGACGCCGACCTGCCGGGGACCGGTCGCTGGCGCGTCGGCGGCCGGATTGCCGATCCACGTGCGCTCGATTGCCCCGCGGTCGAGTTCGTCTCCTCGACCGATCGCATCGTGCCGGCCGCGTCGAGTGCGACGCTCACTGACCGCCGCCTCCTCGGCGCGGGCCATGTCGGCATGATCGTCGGGTCGAAGGCGCACGCAGCGCTGTGGGCGCCGCTCGCCGACTGGTTAAGCGGGCACGCGCTCGCTAGATAGCGCCCGAAACAACCCTACGCAGGAGCTCTCATGACCGAGATCGTCATCGCCGCCGCCAAGCGCACGCCCGTTGGCAGCTTCCTGGGCGCGTTCGCCGCCACGCCAGCGCACGAACTCGGCCGCATCGCGATCGAGGCAGCGCTGGAGCAGGCCGGCGTCAAGGGCGAGGAAGTCTCCGAAGTGATCCTCGGCCAGGTGCTGACCGCCGCGCAGGGCCAGAACCCCGCGCGCCAGGCGTCGATGGCCGCCGGCGTGCCCAAGGAGGTGCCCGCCTGGGGCGTCAACCAGGTCTGCGGATCGGGCCTGCGCGCCGTCGCCCTCGGGATGCAGGCGATCGCCAATGGCGACGCGACGATCGTCGTCGCCGGCGGTCAGGAATCGATGTCGATGTCCTCGCACGCGGTGCCGATGCGCGCCGGCACCAAGATGGGTGACGCCAGCCTCGTCGACACGATGATCAAGGACGGCCTGACCGACGTCTTCAACGGCTATCACATGGGCATCACTGCCGAGAACCTGGCCGAGCAGTATCAGGTCACACGCGGCGACCAGGACGAGTTCGCCGTTCGCAGCCAGAACCTCGCCGAACAGGCGCGCAGCGAAGGGCGTTTCAAGGACGAGATCGCGCCGGTGACGATCAAGGGCCGCAAGGGCGACACCGTGGTCGCCGACGACGAGTATATCCGCGCGGGCGCCACCGTCGACGGCGTCGCGGGCCTGCGCCCCGCCTTCAAGAAGGACGGCACCGTCACCGCCGCCAATGCCAGCGGCCTCAACGACGGCGCCGCCGCGCTCGTCCTGATGACGCGCGAGGAAGCCGACAAGCGCGGCGTGACCCCGCTCGCCACGATCAAGAGCTTCGCCAGCGCCGGCGTCGACCCCTCGATCATGGGCATCGGCCCCGTCCCCGCCAGCCGCCGCGCGCTCGAAAAGGCCGGCTGGTCGGTCGGCGACCTCGACCTCATCGAAGCCAACGAAGCCTTTGCCGCCCAGGCGCTGGCGGTCGGCAAGGACATGGGCTGGCCGCTCGACAAGGTGAACGTCAACGGCGGCGCGATCGCGATCGGCCATCCGATCGGCGCGTCGGGCGCGCGCGTGCTGACGACGCTCGTCTACGAAATGCAGCGCCGCGACGCCAAGAAGGGCCTTGCCACGCTCTGCATCGGCGGCGGCATGGGCATCGCCATGTGCATCGAGCGGGGGTGAGCTCAATTGTAAAAGAACATTGCGGTATGTGACGGGATTGTCACATACCGCACAGGAAGTTTCAAAACGAACCAATGCCATCTTGCCCCGATCTGAACGAAGCGCTTTGATCCAGCCATCTTACGTTCAGAAAAGTAAAAGGGGACAAAGATGCGTACCACTCGTTGGATGTCCGCGACCGCGCTCGCGGGCGTTGCAGCCTTCGCGCCGAGCGCCGCAAACGCGCAGGCGACCGTGCCGCCCGCCGTCGCTCAGCAGGAGCAGGTCGACGCCGGCCAGACCTCGGACGACAGCTCGGGCCAGATCATCGTGACCGGCACGCGCATTCGCCAGCCCAACCTCGAATCGACCGTGCCGATCACGTCGGTGTCGGGTGAGGAATTCTTCGAGACCGGCCAGGTTTCGGTCGGTGACATTCTCAACGACCTGCCGCAGCTCGCCAACACGTTCAGCCAGCAGAACTCGACGCGCTTCCTCGGCACGCGTGGGATCAGCCTGCTCGACCTTCGCAACCTAGGCACGCAGCGCACGCTCGTTCTCCAGAACGGCCGCCGCCACGTTGCGGGCGACATCCTCGTCAACGGCGTTTCGCCCGACGTGAACACCATCCCGACCGACCTGATCGAGCGCGTCGACATCACCACGGGCGGCAGCTCGTCGGTTTATGGTTCGGACGCGATCGCCGGCGTGGTGAACTTCATCCTCAAGGACAATTTCGAGGGTATCCAGATCCGCGGCCAGGCCGGCGTCAACATCGACTATGGCGATGCTGGCAATCAGTACGTGTCGGCGCTCGTCGGCAAGAACTTCGCCGAAGGTCGCGGTAACGTCGCGCTGAACGTCGAATACTCGAACCAGTCGAGCTATTTCGGCTCGGGCCGTCCGGCGTTTCGTCAGAACAACGGCTTCGTGGTCGTCGACACCGACGTGCCCGGTGCGCCTGGCGTCGTGAACAACTCGGACGGCGTTCCCGATCGCCTGTTCTTCCGCGACATCCGCGCGGCGACGATCTCGCTCGGCGGTCAGGTTGCGTTCGCCAGCCCGACCGGCGCATGCGGCCGCGACTCGCTCGGCGCCGCGTTCACCTGCGCCTATCTGTTCCAGCCCGACGGCACGCTGGTGCAGCAGACCGGTCAGCGCGTCGGCCTTGCGCCGAATGGCAACTTCCTGGGCGGCAACGGCACGAGCAGCCGCGAGGGCCAGCTGCTGACGCTGTCGCCGAACCTCGAGCGCGTCTCGGTCAACTCGATCGGTCACTTCGAAGTCTCGCCTGCGTTCGTCCCCTTCTACGAGGCGAAGTATTCGCGCACGCGCGCCTTCGGTTCGCAGTCGGGTCCGTTCTTCTCGCAGGGCGGCACGCTGGGCGCCGATGTCCGCGAGCAGATCCGCTTCGACAACCCGTACCTGACCGATCAGGCACGCGGTGTCCTGACGACCGCCCGCCTTGCTGCGGGCTCGACCGCGCCGACCGGCGCGACGCGTTTCGCCCTTCGCAAGAACTGGGTCGAATTCGGCATCCGCGACGAAGAGATCACGCGTGAGACGTTCCGCATCGTCGGCGGTGTCCGCGGTGACTTCAACGACGACTGGAACTACGAACTCTCGCTGAACTACGGCGAGCACAACGAGCGCAACCGGATCGCCGGCAACGTAAATCTCCAGCGCTACCTGCTCGGCCTCGACACGACCCGCAACGCCGCCGGTCAGATCGTCTGCCGCTCGCAGGTCGATCCGGCCGCCGCGATCGGTTACGCCGGTGCGACCCCGGACGCTGCTCGCCTCGCCGCGGACATCGCGGCCTGCGTTCCGATCAACCCGTTCGGACAGGGCTCTTCATCGCAGGCGGCGCGCGACTACGTCACCGTCGACTCGTCGGCGCAGGGCAAGATCACCCAGTTCGTGGCCTCGGGCTTCATGTCGGGTGACCTCAGCCAGCTGTTCGAGCTGCCAGGCGGTCCGATCGCGTTCTCGGTCGGTGCCGAGTATCGCCGCGAGACGAACTATTACGACCTGGATGAGCTGACGCAGCAGGGCTACGCCTTCTACAACGCGATCCCCGAGTTCACGGCGCCCGCGTTCGAGGTGAAGGAGCTGTTCGGCGAGGTCTCGATCCCGCTGCTCAAGGACCTGCCGTTCGCGCATGCACTCACCGTCACCGGTTCGGGTCGCGTCGCCGACTACAACAACGCGGTCGGCACCGTGTTCGCGTGGAGCGCCGGCGTCGACTTCGCGCCGATCCCGGACATCCGGTTCCGCGGCAGCTACTCGCGCTCGATCCGTTCGCCGAACCTTTCGGAGCTCTACTCGGCGCAGAGCCAGAACTTTGCGCCTGGCTTCGCCGATCCCTGCTCGGCGCGCAACATCGGTACGGGCTCGAACACCCGCGCCGCCAACTGCGCCGCCGCAGGCCGTCCGGCCAACTACGACTTCGTGTATGTCCAGTCGCTCGAGGTCCTGAGCGGCGGCAACCCGAACCTCGAGGAAGAGCGCGGCGTCTCGTACACCATCGGCGGTGTCTTCGAACCGAGCTTCTTCCCGGGCTTCTCGATGTCGGTCGATTATTACGACGTCGCGGTGAAGAACGTCATCACCTCGGTCGCGGCGCAGACGATCGCCAACCAGTGCTATGACCTGGCAACGCTCGACAACCAGTTCTGCGCGCTGATCCAGCGTGCGGGTGCTGGCGGCGGTCCGAACGGCGAAGAGCCGTTCCGGATTCTCGAAGGGACGCTGCTCGCATCGACGCTCAACTTCGCCAAGCTCAAGGCACGCGGCATCGACACGAACATCAGCTATCGTCAGAACCTCGGCTGGGGCAACCTGCTGCTGTCGGGCATCTGGACGCGCGTGCTGCAGCGTGACAGCTTCACCAATCCGACCGACCCGGATCGCATCAACCGCCTGCTTCAGGAGCTCGGCAATCCGCGCGATCAGGTCAACGTCAATGCCCGCCTGGGCATCGGCAACTTCCGGATCGGGTACGAGCTGCGCTGGATCGACAAGATGTACCTCAACACCTATGAGGACTTTAACTCGCTCCAGGGTCGTCCGCCCGAGAACCCGGACTATGCCGAGTTCAAGTTCTATCCGGACGTCTGGTACCACAACATTCGCGCCGACGTGGACGTGAACGACAAGTTCAACCTGTACCTGGGCATCGACAACGTCACCAACCAGCTGCCGCCGCTCGGCCTGACCGGCGTCGGCGCCGGCTCGGGCATTTACGACGTGCGTGGCCGTTACGGGTATATCGGCTTCGTCGCGAAGTTCTGATCCGCTTCACCAGCGACCTCGAAGGGGCTGGGCGTTCGCGCCCGGCCCCTTTTCTTTTGGGCGGAGCCTCGTGATAGTCGGCGCATGAGCACCGCCGATCCCGAAGCCCTCATCGCCGCCGGCCATATCGACGAGGGCGTCGCCGCGCTGGAGATGGCGGGTCGACGGGGGGATGGCGGGGCCTGGCTTCGGCTGGCGGTATTGCGGCTGACGGGCGACGTGGTGCCGCGCGACTTGGTCGGTGCCCGCACCGCCCTCACCGCCGCGCGCGAAGCCGGTCATCCGGATGCCGCGCTGATGGAAGTGGCGCTGACGGCCAACGGCACCGGGGGTCCACGTGACTGGCGGCTCGCCGTGGCGTTGCTCGAGCGGGCCGCGCGGAGCGACCGGCTGGCCGCGGACCATCTGGAAATGCTGCGCGCCATGAACCTGGATGGCGAGGGCCTGCCCCGACGCCTACCCGATCTGGAGCGGCTGAGCGAGCGTCCGCGCGTCGCGCTCGCGCGTGGGTTGCTGAGCCCCCAGGAGGCGCGCCACGTGGTGCAGGCGGCATCCGACCTCCTGGCGCCCTCGACCGTCGTCGACCCGCGCAGCGGGCGTCAGATCGCGCATCCGATCCGCACCTCCGCCAGCGCAGCGATCGGCCCGACGCGAGAGACGCTGCCGATCCAGGCGATCCTCAAGCGGATTGCACTCCTGTCCGGCACCGGTGTCGATCAGGGTGAGCCGCTGACGCTCCTCGCTTATCAGCCCGGCCAGCAATATCGCCCGCATCACGACGCGCTGCCCGGCCTCGCGAACCAGCGCATCGCCACGGTGCTGCTCTACCTCAACCAGGGGTATAAGGGCGGCGAGACGCGCTTCTCGCGCAGCGGGCTGACGGTGGCGGGACGCGGCGGCGATGCCCTGGTGTTCGGGAATACGCTACCCGACGGGCGGCCCGATCCCGACGCCGAACATGCCGGCCTGCCGGTGATCGCGGGGCAGAAGCTGCTCGCCACCCGCTGGATTCGCGCCGAGCCGCTCGATCCGTGGACGATGGGCGGGTCGCGGGGGTGAGCGGCTACACGCTCGCCGATCCGCGACCGATCGCGGAGAGTGCGCCATACACCTATTTTCTACCCAATGACGCCCAGATCGCCGCCGTGGGCGTTGGTGACCACGTGAAACTGGTGTTCGATTATGACGGACCCGTAGAGGATTTCGACGCCGAACGGATGTGGGTCACGGTGTCCGCGGTTACGGGATCGACGCTGACCGGCACGCTCGCCAACCATCCCGGCGAGCCGAATGCGCCCGTGAAATATGGCGACGTTGTAACCTTCGATCGTGCGCTACTGATCGATATCGATTGGGCCGACCCTGAGCGGGCGCCGTCACGGACGCCGCGGCGCGGATACTGGGACCGCTGCCTGGTCGATCACTGTGTGCTGACCGGCGAGCCAGTCGACTATCTCTATCGCGAAGAGCCCGACATGACCCAGGAGGGCGATCGCTATCCCGACAGCGGTTGGCGCATCAGAGCCTCTGCCGCGGCCATCGAGGCGAACGAAAATGGCCCCGAATACATCGCGCTCGGCAAGGTTCTCAATCAGGACGACAGCTGGTTGCCATTGATCGACGCGCCGGTGGGCTCCGCCTTCCGCCGCGGCGAGGATGGCGGGTACTACGCGGCCGATTGAGCAGACACGAAAAAGCCGGCGGGAACGGCCATCGCCCTCCCCGCCGGCTCGATCTTCTGCGCGTCGATCAGTTCGGGCGGACTAGCCCCGCGATCGTGCGATCCACCAGCGCGCGGTCGGTCGCGGCATCGTGCTTCTCGGCCAGGATCGCGGCGGCCGCCTTGGCAGCGGCGTCGGCGGTCTTGACGCGGATGTCGGCGATCGCCTGGCGCTCGGCCGCGGCGATCTTATCCTCGGCCATCTTGGCGCGGCGCTGGACGAGCGTGGCGGCGTCGGCTTCGGCCTTGGCGCGGAGCGCGGTCGCCTCTTCCTCGGCATGCGCGACCATCGCGGCGGCGTCGGCCTCGGCGGTGGCGAGCTTGCGCTCGTACTCGGACCGGAGCGCCTCCGCCTCGGTGCGAAGCTGCTTGGCCTCGTCCAGACGGCTGCGGATCGCGGCGATTTGACCGTCGAGCAGGCGCCCGATCAGCTTCGGCACGCCCTTGACCAGCAGGATGAGGATGAAGACGGCCATCGCCGCCGACACCCAGCCGGTGGGGTCGAGGAACAACGCGGTCGGGTCGCTGTGCGGCACCGCCTCGCCATGGGTCTCGATCGCGTTCACACCGGTCTCGGGCATGCCCATTCCCTTGCCGTGCGAGGCCGCGTCGAGCTCCGCCTGATAATTGGCGTTGGTCGAGCCGTCGGGCGTGGTCTGCACCACCGGATCGCCGTGGACGGGATTAGCCATGGAGCACTGCCTTCACGGCGCCGCGCGCCTCTTCATCGGTGACCGATGCACCCGACAGACGGGTGACGATGTCGCGTGCGGCATCGGCCGCGACGCTTTCGATCTCGGCGGCGGCGGCACCGCTCGCCTCGGCGATCCGTGCCTCGGCGGCCTCGACATGCGCCTGATGTTCGGCATCGCTGGCGGCAAGCCGGGCTTCGCTCTCGCGAGTGGCGGCTTCCTTTGCGGCGGCGAGCGTCGTGCGCGCCTGTTCACGCGCGGCATTCTCGTCCGCGCGCCACTTGGCCTCCTTGGCGTCGGCCTCGGCACGCGCGGCCTCTGCCGCCTTCAGATCGGCGGCGACCTGGTTGTCGCGCGCATCCATCGTCGACTGGACGCGCGGCACCATGCCGCGGCCGACGATGAGGAAGGCCAGGCCGAACGTGACGACCAGCCAGAAGAGCTGCGACGCATAGGTCGCGGCGACTTGTTCGATCTGAGGCATCGAGGTGTCCTGTCAGCTGCCGGGACCGGCGACGTGCCGGTCCCCGTCTTCGGTCGCTTGGATTACGCGACGAAGATAAGCAGCACGGCGACGACGAATGCCAGCAGGCCGAGAAGCTCGGCAGCGGCGAAGCCGATGAACATATTGCCCTGCTGGCCGGCGGCGGCCGACGGGTTGCGCAGAGCGCCTTCGAGGAACGCGGCGAAGACGTTGCCCACGCCCAGCGCGGCCAGACCCGCACCGATCGCCGCAAGACCGGCACCCAGCAGCTTGATTGCGTCAGCTTCCATTGTTCAACTCCTTGGGAAATCAATCGATTGGTGAGAAATCAGTGATGGTCGTGCAGATGCTCGGCGTCGTTGATGTAGAGCGACGTGAGCAGCGCGAAGACATAGGCCTGGACGCCTGCGACCAGGATCTCGAGCGCCGAGACGCCGACCATCAGCGCGAAGCTGGGGATGCCGACGGCGAGGCCGATGCCGGCACCCGCATTGGCGGCGTTGACGACGAAGCTCGCCAGCACCTTGAGCAGAATGTGGCCTGCGGTCATCGCGACGAACAGCCGGAGCGCCAGGCTGAACGGGCGCACCATGAACGAGACGAACTCGATCGGCGCGACCAGCAGCAGCACCGGGATCGGCGTGCCCTTCGGCGCGAACAGGCTGAAGAAGCGAAGGCCATGCTTGGCGAAGCCGACGATCAGCACGATCGAGAAGCTCATGATCGCGAGCACGCCCGTCACCGTGAAGTGGCTGGTGAAGGTGAAGGGGTGCAGCTTGAACAGCCCGAGCGGCATCAGGCCAATCAGGTTGCCGAGCAGGATGAACATGAACAGCGTGAAGACATAGGGCACGTACTTGCGCCCGGCATGGCCGATGTTCTGTGCCAGCAGCTTGTCGATGAAGCCGACGAAACCTTCGACCATCATCTGGCCGCGACCGGGCACCATCTCGCGCTTCATGCCCATCAGCATGAACGCCCACAGCGCGACGAGCGCGGCGACCATGTAGAGCGCCGAGTTGGTGAAGGCGATCGTCTGGCCGCCCACCGTGAACATGTCGGCGATCGACTGCACCTCGAACTGGTGCATCGGATCGATGGTGCCTTGTCCCTGAGCCGCCACTGCCGTTCCCATTTGACCAAAGCGCCCGAAGCTTACTCCGGGCGCTTGCCAGAAATCCGAATGATGTTCCTGAACGCGCTGACGATGCCGAGGGCAAGCAGCACGAGCAGGAGCCAAGGCGAGGTGCCGAGGAAGTAATCGAGCGTTCCCCCGATCACGGCACCGCCAACCATCCCACCGATCAGTTCGGCAAGCACGCGATTACCCAGGCGATAGCCTTCCGACGATGCGGAAGCCCCCTCGCCCGATCGCCGTGCCTCCTCAGAAGTCGCGCGCCGCAATCGCTCGTCGAGCGATTCGAGCCGCGCATCCTCGGGCAAGGGGTCCGGTCCGGGCTCTGGTTCGACCATGTCTCTCCCCTCCAAATGGCGGGGCCAGTCATGCGCCAAGCGGCGAGCCCGCCAAGGCAGGTGCCGCTTAGGGGCGGGGGCGGGGCAAGTCAACCAGCGGCTTGGATGCCAGGCAGATGGCGCTTGGCTGCTAGCGACATGCGTCTATGTTCGTGAAGCGTTCCATCAGGCCTACCTGAAATCCGGAACGCGAAGGAGGTGATAAACCTGAAGAGAGAAACTGCAAATCTGATCGTCGGCATCGCCATGCTGATGATCGCATTCGCCACCTTGATGCTGAAAGTCATCGAGGTGGCTCGTTCGTAAGAGCGACGGGCGGGGGCTGGCTGGAACCAGCCCCCAAACGCAGAGAACCCCGGCCGCTGGAACGACCGGGGTTCGGAGGTGATTCCTGAAGAAGCAACTGCCCAATCAGCCTAGCAGAAGTTTCCGAAATCGCAAGGTCACACACACCGCGGGTCACGCTCCGGCGCACCGCCGCCGCGCTTCTTCCAGCTGCCGTCGGGCGCCTGGTACATCTCACCCGCCTCGGTCCGCGCGATCAGGTTGCAGCCCGACACGAACGCGAACTGCTCGACCGTCGATCCGGCCTGCGCGCCCTGGGTGTAGGCAGCCTTGCGCTGGATGTTGATTTTGTTGACCAGCGCGCGAAGGTCGGGCGTGGCCGATCCGACGATGCCCAGATAGCCGTCGGTCTGCTCGCCCACCTGCCCCGCCGATCGCGCCGCGGCATAGGCCGGGTCGCGCTGGGCCAGCGCCGCACCGGACGCCAGCACGCCGATCGAGAGGAAAAGAGCCGCCAATCCGTACCGCATCGTCAGAAAATCCCCGGGTTGTTCTGGATCAGCGACTTCGCCTCACCGTCCAGCTTGTACACCACTTCCTGCGTGATGTTGATGTTGAGATTGATGACGATAGGCTTGTCGGGCGCGCTCACGTTCACGCATCCGCCAAGGCCGGCCGCCGCCGCAATCATCGCGATCCTGTACATGGGGACGAGGGTCGCGCGTTTCACGGGTGGCATCAATCCTGTTGTTTCGCTCATGGCATGGTCTCGCTTGCGGGAGGCTGAACGCCGCGCTTCTTCTGCTCCTCGAGCAGCGCGGGCAGGTTGCGTTCGATCAGCCGCGTGGGGTCGTAGTACGACTGGACCGAGTCGATCAGCTGACGAAACGGCGCGCGGACGGTCACGTTGAAGACGAGCGGCAGTCGCGCGAGCCGGCGGATGAGAAAGTTGCTCTTCGCCCCCTCCCCCTGTCGCACGCCGGCAAAGCGGATCTCGGTCACCATTTCGCCGTCCAGCGGACCGTTGAGCGTCAGGTTCAGCCGCTCGTAGCGCAGCGACTTCAGCGCCTCGAACGCGAAATTGCCCCAGGTGCCCAGATTCTCGCGCGACACCGCGCCGACATAGGCGAGCGTCCCGCCGCCCTCGCGCACCGTCAGCTTGCCGTTCTCAATCCGCCCGCCGCGCTCGTCGAAGATCATCGGCAACGTGCCGTCGAAGGTTCCGGTCGCGTTGAGGTTGCTGAAGTCGAACTGCTGAAGAAACCCCGCCGCATCCACGCCCTCGACGCGAAAGGTCAGCCGCCGCTCCTTGCCTTCTGACAGGTCGAGAACCGTGGGCTCCAGGATCATCGCGCCGCCGGCGAAGGGCCAACGCCCTCCCTCCACCGCCACGCGCTGGTCGCCGATCAGCTGATAGCGGATCTGGCCGTTCTCAACCGGGATGCCCGGATTGACGCTGGCGATCGTGCCGACCGCACTCTCCGTCTTCAGCCCGAGCAGGTCGGTGAAGCGGATCTCGCCCGACAGGCCGGTAACGGGGCCGAACGCGGCAGCCAGGTCGGTGCCCGCGGTGCGGAATACGCCATCGCTCGTCACGCCCGTCGGCGACCAGCGAATGTTGCCAATGCCCGACACGCTGCCCTTCACGTCGGCGACGACGCCAAAGACGAGGCGGGTGAGCGCATCGGGCTGAAGCGTGTCGTCGAAGCGGAGATTGTCGACGCTCAACACCGCGTCGCCCGTACCGTTGGACAGGACATGCTGGAGCCGCACGCCCGCCACCTTGGCGCCGCTTGCGGGCGCGGTGAGCGTGCCCGTGGCGTCGATCCGGCCATCAGCGAGCAGCAGCTCGAAATCGTTGGCGGCGAGCGGTTCGTAGCGCGGCTCGGGCGCGGCGTCGGCAACGCGCAGCGCCTCACCCTTGAGCGACAGCCGTCCGCCGACGAAGCGCCACGCGCCCGCGCCCTGCGTCAGGTCGATGGGCACGTTGCCGATCACGCCCGCGGCGCCATCGAACCGTCCCTCGGCACCGCCCGGCACCACCTGACCAGTGAGGCGCGTGATCGACAGACGCGAGACGCGCTCCGGCGTCCCCAGCCGGGTCTCGACGCCGGCAAGATCGAAGCGCGTCGAGCCGGCCACCGCGATGTCCGCGCGCGAAGCAGCGATGCTGACGGGCGAGCCACCCAGCGTGCCTGACAGCCGGGGTGCGGCGATGCGCGCGCCCGCGGTCAGCCCCGATGCGCCGACCGAATAGAGCGTCGATTCGGTCGGACAGGCACGCAGCGCAAGGCGCCGCAGGTCAAGACTCGACAGGAGCAGCCGCTCGGCGCGCACATCGGCACAGCCCGGTTCCGAAGCCAGCCGCCGCACGCCGTCCCACCGCAACGCGATGGGCACGTCGAGCCCGTCGACGCGACCCGCCGGCAGCCCCAGCGATACGCGCGCTCGGCCCGCGATCCGCGTCGCGCCGCTGTCCGCCCGCGTGAACTCGATCGGCGTCAGCGCCACCGATTCGCCCCCCGCAGCGAAGGGCGCTGCGACCAGCCGGCCGGTCACCGGCGCCCCCGGCCGTAACTGTCGCAGCGTCGCGGCGAAGGTGGGGAGGCCCCCGCCCTGCCCGTTCAACCGACCATCGATCATCAACCTTGCGCCGGGCCACCCGAACCCGATCCCGCGCTCGCCCGCAAACCCGAAGCGCGCGCCGCTTGCGCTGGTCGCCTCAACCGCACGGACGACCACCGCACCGCGCCCGCCCGCGAGCGTCAGCGCGAAGTCCGCGCTGCCGCCCACCGACCGGCTCGCATCGACCAGCGCGCGGTCGAGCGCGGCGGCGAGCTGTGCGCCGGGCGTGCCGCCCGCGAGCCGCAGGTCGAACAGGCGCCGACCGGGCCTGACCGCCGCCGCCGCGGCACGCCCGGCCAGTCGCACCTCGGACCCGCGCACGCGATAGCGGCCGCGAACCGACAGTCCCTTGGCAGCCGTCCCCGAATAGGCAGCATCGGCGAGCGCCAGCTTCACCTCACCTTCGGTCGCCGCCGCAGCGCCCGCGAAGCCGACCTCGCCGGACAGGTCGCGGCCCCGCATCCCGGTGGAGGCAAGTTCGCCGACCGCGACCCGCGCCGACCCGCGCCACCGATCGAAAACCTCGGGCAACCGCGCATCGATCGTCAGCGCCGCCGAACGCAACCGCGACCCTGCGCACTCGGCCGCCGCAGCGCGCACCGGCCCGGTCATGTGAAGCTCGCGCTTGTCGATCGCCAAACCCAGCGCCGCCACCGGCGAGTCGATCGCGCAGCCATTCGCCGTCAGCCTCGCGCCGACCAGCGCCAACCGTCCGCGGAACCCGTCGTCCAGCCGCCCACGCCCGCTCAGCCGCACGCCGATCACGCCGGCGGGCGTCTCGACGCGTCCGCGACCGTCCTCGATCGAAATCTGCAACGCCGGCAGCGTGAACGGCTTGCCGGAGGGCGGCGGCAGCAGTTTGTCGAGCGCGCCGAGCGACAGGCGTCCGTCCACCCACCGCGCGCGCAGCCGTGCGCGGCCCACCTCGATCGCGGTCACCTCCGGCGTGCCGAGGCCAATTCGCGTGCGCACCACCACCTCGTCGGCGACGAGGTCCGGCGCGCGCGAATCGCCGATGACGAGGTTCCGCAGCGTCTGCGTCGACGTGCCGATCTCCGCCACCTCGTACCGCGCCGCAACGCCGCGCCGCGCCAGTTCGCGATCGATGAAGCCCGCGGCGATCGGCCGCCGCTGAAACCAGGCGATGGCGACCAGGATGACGATCAGCAGGACGATCGCCAGCGGCACGCGTCCTCGCCGTGGCAGGCGGACCCGTCGCCGCGCGGGCGCAGGTCCCGGTTCGTCTTCCCCGTCTGCCGTCACAAAGCCTCGAACCGCCAACCGGGCAAATCGTTGCGCAGCCGCGTGGTTCGGGTCAACCCTGCGCCTTGCGCCCGCGCGCGCCTCTGCTACGCCTCGACCCATGGGGGACGAGGCGAGCGACACCGCCGGACACCGCGCGCGATTGCGGTCGCGCCTGCTCGATCATGGCGGCGAAGGCTTCCACGATTACGAGCTGATCGAATATTATCTGTTCAACGTCATCCCGCGTCGCGACACCAAGAAGATCGCCAAGGAACTGTTGCGCGAGTTCGGCACAATCGGCGGCGTGCTGACCGCCGACGCCACCGCGCTCGCCCGCGTCGATGGAATGGGCGACACGTCGGCGGCGGCGCTCAAGATCGCGCACGCGGTCGCGATCCGGATGCTCAAGAGCGAGGTGGCGCAGCGCCCCGTCCTGTCCAATTGGCAGTCGCTGCTCGATTATCTGCGTGCCGACATGGCCCACCGCGCGACCGAATGCGTGCGCGTCCTCCATCTCGACAGCCGCAACAAGCTGATCCTCGACGACAAGATGAGCGAGGGTACGATCGACCAGGCAGTGCTGCACCCGCGCGAGGTCATCAAGCGTGCGCTGGAGATGAGCGCCGCCTCGATCATCCTCGTCCACAACCACCCCTCGGGCGATCCGCAGCCCAGCCGCGCCGACATCGACCTCACGCGCACCATCGTCGCCGCGGGCAAGCCGCTCGGCATCGCCGTCCACGATCATCTCGTCATCGGCACCGACGGCCATGCCAGCCTTCGCGCAATGGGCCTCATGTAGCGCTCAAGAATTGATTCGCTAACGACCGGTCGAAACGATAATAAACGCGCCGACTTGATGCGATGCCGTCAAGTCGAATCCGGGGGGAGGAACGGCGCATGCCGGCAGGGACGTTTCCGCACAAGCTGAACATCTGGGAGTCGAACCTGGCCGCGATGGCGCGGGTCGGCGAGCCGCGCGCCTCGACGGGGCCGTCACAGCCGCGCGACGAACGCTGGAACCAATTCGCGTCGGTCGGGCTCAAGTATGAGATCCAGCTGACCGCAGAGGCCTATACCCTGATCCAGGGTGCGCCGATGCTGAAGGCGGTGATGCAGGAGAAGGTCCGCGACCTCGTCAAGAGCTTCTCGGGACCCGAACTGACGCCGATCGCCAAGCGCGCGCAGTCGCCGATCATCGCGACGACGCAGGCCAACAACGTCCTCAAGGCGCATCAGGCCGATGTCGACCGCATCGTCGGCGCGCTGCTCGATCGTCATGCTGAGATGAACAAGGCGTGGGGCGACTATTACAAGAAGCAGCGCCGCGACCTCATCTTCTGCGCGGTCGGCATCACGCTGACGCTCGCCTCGACCGCGCTTGCGGTGCCGACCGGCGGCGCCAGCATCGCCATGTCGATCGTCGGCGGTGCGCGCGTGCTCGCGCAGACGGTGGCAAAGGTCGCCGAGTGCCTGCGCGATGTCGACGATCAGATGAAGCGGATCGACAATTCGATCCACACGCTGCTCGCCGCCTATCAGAAGAGCGTGCACCTTGGCCGCGGCGTCCAGGCGGCTTCGGCGATCGGCGAGGCGATCGGCCTCTTGCCGCTGGTCGAGGTCGCTCCCTTCATCAACCGCCAGCTCATTCCCAGCATGGGCAAGATCAAGGGCGACATGGAGGTGCTGAAGGGCAAGTGCGGCCATCTCTATACGCTCGCCAACCGCTTCGCGTCCGAGCTGTTCGCGCTGATCGATCAGATCGACGATTGGAAGAAGGCCAATCCCGGCGTCGATCCCAAAACGATGCCGGGGCTCGACAAGCTGGAAAAGCGCATCGCCCGCCTGCTCGACGGCAGCAAGCGTGAGAACAAACTGCTCGACGCCACCGAAAAGGCGTTCCGCTTCAGCGCGAACTTCACGGTCAGCAGCGCCTACGCCAAATATCAGCAGGGCATGGACGGCTATACCGTCTTCGATACGCTGATGGGCCAGATCAACGCGATCGAGAAGCATCCCCGCGCGATCGAGATCATCAGCAACGTCGTCAAAATCCTCGGCAACCTCGCCTTTGCCGGCGGCGCCTATGGCACGGGCGTGGAGGTGGACAGTGCCGTCAAGATCGCCGGCCTGACCAGCACGATCATCAACGACAGCCAGGGCACGATCAAGGATTTCGTCGAGTTCGTTCAGATGGCCAAGGGCCCCGGCGCCGACAGCAGCGCGCCCGCCGCCGCTCGTTTCGAGGCGACCGTGGAGGTGATCCGCCTTCCACCACCGGTGCCGAAGCGTGCGCCGAACGTCGTCGCCAGCCTGCCGCCGGCACGCACGCCGCCGCCGGTGCCGAGCACGGTCGGTCGCGGTGCGCTCTCCGGCGGGCCGCCGACCCGCACGCCGCCGCCGGTTCCCAGCACCGCCGGGCGCGGGCCGTTGAGCTCGCCGGCACCGAACCGGGCGCCGCCGCCGATCCCGACGGCCGCAAACCGCGGCTCGCCCCCCGCGCCCAACCGCGCCTCGCCGCCGATCCCCGGCACGGCCAATCGAACGCCGCTGGGCGCCGCCCCACCGCGACCGGGCCGGCCCTGAAACGGCGACGGCCGCCGGCTCCTTATGGAACCGGCGGCCGCCACTGAGATCAGTTGATCCGGAGCTTAGGAAGCGCCCTTCGACAGGAAGCTCGTCAGCTCTGATTTCGACACCTTGGTCGACTTGTCCGCGTCGGCGCTCGCAAAGGCGTTGCCGACCCACGTCTGGACTTCGGCGCTCTGCGCGTTGGTGCCCGGCTCGCTCGCGCTGCGCAGCGCGACCATCCACTTGCCGAACTCGTCCTTGGTGATCTCGCCGTCCTTGTCCCCATCATAATTGGGGAACTCGGTCTCGACGATCTGCGCGATCTGGGTTGCGCTGGCCTGCTGCGGCTGACCGGCGGCGGGCGCCGCCTCCGCGCTCTGTGCGGGAGCCGCCTGCGTCTTGCCCTGATCGGCGGTGGCCGCTGCGGCCGACTCCTGCGCCGGCGCGGCCGTCTCGGCCGGCGTCGCGTCGGTCTCAGTGTTCGGCTGTGCCGGGGCGGCCTGCTGTGCCTGCGGAGAAGTCGCGCCCTGCTGCGGGGCCTCCTGCGCAAGAACGGGCGCCGAAATCATCATGGCACTGGCCAGAAGAATAGGCTTCAACATCGGTCTTTCTCCTAGTTGTTCACATCTCTGTGTGCGAAGCTATAGATAGGGTTTGCTTGCCGAATTGCCAGCATCCAATGCGTTGCTTCACGTTCATGTTCCCGAGGCAACCGCGTTTGCCACTGCGTTCGTCCTTTGCTAGCGCACGATTCGTCGCAGTTGCGTTGCGCTTTCGCGACGAGATGATTCCGCCTGCGAAAGGAAAAAAATGGTCCCCCGCTACGCGCGTGCGCCGATGACCGCGATCTGGGCGCCCGAAGCGCGCCTGCGCATCTGGTTCGAGATCGAGGCACATGCCACCGACGCGCTCGCTGACCTGGGTGTCGTCCCGCGTGAGGCGGCCGACGCGCTGTGGCGCTGGTGGAACGACGAAAAGGCCAAGAGCGCCGATGGCGAGGTGCCGATCGACGTCGCCGCGATCGACGCAATCGAGGCGGTGACGAAGCACGACGTCATCGCCTTCCTCACCTGGGTTGCCGAACAGGTGGGGCCGGAAGCGCGCTTCATGCATCAGGGCATGACGAGCTCCGACGTGCTCGACACCTGCCTTGCGGTGCAGCTCGCGCGCGCCGCCGACATCCTGATCGCCGATCTCGACACGCTCCTTGAAGCGATCGAACGCCGTGCGCGCGAGCACAAGATGACGCCGACGATCGGCCGCAGCCACGGCATCCATGCCGAGCCGGTCACCTTCGGCCTCAAGCTGGCGCAGGCGCATGCCGAGTTCCAGCGCCACCGCACCCGCCTGGTCGCCGCGCGCGAGGATATCGCAACCTGTGCGATCTCCGGCGCGGTCGGCACCTTCGCCAACATCGATCCCGCGGTCGAGGCTCATGTCGCCGAGAAGATGGGCCTGACCGTCGAGCCCGTGTCGACCCAGGTGATCCCGCGCGACCGCCACGCGATGTTCTTCGCGACGCTGGGCGTCATTGCCGGCTCGATCGAGCGGCTGGCGACCGAGGTCCGCCACCTCCAGCGCACCGAAGTACTTGAGGCCGAGGAGTATTTCTCGCCGGGGCAGAAGGGCTCGTCGGCGATGCCGCACAAGCGCAATCCGGTGCTGACCGAGAACCTGACCGGCCTCGCCCGCATGGTCCGCGGCTATGTCACCCCGGCGCTCGAGAATGTGGCGCTGTGGCATGAGCGCGACATCAGCCACTCGTCGGTCGAGCGCTATATCGGTCCCGATGCGACGATCACGCTCGACTTCGCGCTCGCGCGGCTGACCAGCGTCGTCGACAAGCTCGTCGTCTATCCGGAGCGGATGCAGAAGAATCTCGACCGCATGGGCGGACTCGTCCACTCACAGCGCGTGCTGCTCGCGCTGACGCAGGCGGGATTGAGCCGCGAGGACAGCTATCGCCTGGTCCAGCGCAACGCGATGAAGGTGTGGGAGTCGGACGGTGCGCTGTCGCTGCTCGACCTGCTCAAGGCCGATCCGGAAGTCGCCGCAGCCCTGCCCGCCGAGGAAATCGAAGCGCGCTTCGACCTCGACTATCACTTCAAGCACGTCGACACGATCTTCGCGCGCGTGTTCGGCGCCGCGTGAGGGACGGACATCGCCTGCTGCGCGAAGCGACGCGCGAGGCGCATGAGGACCTCGACGCGCTGTTCACCGGCTTCGACCTGACCAGCGCCGAGGGGTATCGCCGCTTCATCGGCGCGCAGGCGAGCGCGATGCTGGCGGTCGAGGCCGCGCTCGATGCGAGCGGCGCGGCGGAAGTCGTCGACGACTGGCCTCGCCGCCGCCGCGGCGATGCGCTGGTCGCCGACGCGGCAGCACTCGGCCTCGAACCGAGCACCGTCCCCGCGCCCACCTTCACCAGCCTGCCCGAGGTCGCCGGCGCACTCTACGTCGTCGAAGGCTCTCGGCACGGCGCGCGCTTCCTGCGCAAGCAGGTACCCGCCGACTTGCCGACCGCCTTCCTTGATGCAGATCAACCGCCCGGAAGCTGGGCAAAACTGCTGGATCGGATCGACGCGATCCTCTACCAGCCAGAGGCTGACGAGGCCGCGGTCAAGTCGGCGCTCGCAGTGTTTGAAGTGTTCGGACAAGCGGGGCGTGTCTGGATGAAAGCGTAAATGCAGGAAGTCGTCCCGGTCGATCTTGGCAATTGTGATCGCGAACCGATCCACTTGCTCGGCGCGATCCAACCCTTTGGTTTTCTGGTCGCGCTCTCCTCCGACTGGATCGTTCGCCGCGCCAGCGCCAACCTCGCCGAGTTCATCGGCATCGATGCCGAAGGGGCCCTCGGCGCCGCCGCGATCGAACTGTTCGGCGAAGACGCGGTCCACCTGCTGCGCAACCGCATGACCCTGCTGCGCGGCGCGGACGCGGTCGAGCGCGTGTTCGGCGTCGCGATCGCCAGCGGGCGCCGCTTCGACTTCGCGCTCCATGTCTCGGGCGCGGACATCATCGTCGAGGGTGAGCCGAGCGACGATGTCGGCGTCGGCGACACCGCAAGCACGATCCGCGCGATGATCGGCCGGCTCGACGCCACCGACAGCCTTCCCGCCTTCTTTCGCGAGGGCGCACGCCAGGTCCGCGCGCTGACCGGCTTCGACCGGGTCATGGTCTATCGCTTCGACGGCGACGGCAGCGGCACCGTGGTGGCGGAGGCGGTGCGCGGCGGCATCGGCAGCTTCATGGACCTGCGCTATCCCGCGTCGGACATCCCGCGCCAGGCGCGCGCGCTCTACCTGCGCACGCCGTTCCGCATCATCGCCGATATCGAAGCGGCGCCGTCGCCGATCCTCCCCCCGCTGGACGAGCGCGGCGAGCCCGTCGACCTGTCGCTGTCGGTGCTCCGCTCGGTCAGCCCGATCCATGTCGAATATCTGTCGAACATGGGCGTCGGCGCTTCGCTGTCGATCTCGATCATCGTCGAGGGCAAGCTGTGGGGGCTGTTCGCCTGCCACCATTACGGCCCGCGCCGGCCCGGGTTCGAACGCCGCTCGATCGCCGAGCTCTTCGGCCAGATGTTCGCCTTCAAGCTCGAAAGCCGCGAACGCAAGACGATGGCGGCGTACGAAATCGCCGCGCGCGCCGCGTCCGACCGGCTGCTCGCCGCGATCGCGGGCAATGCGCAGCTGCTCGACAACCCCGATTATCTGGGTGAGATGCTGGCGACGACGATCGCCTGCGACGGCGTCGCGATCTGGCTCGACGGGCGGGTGGCTACCTCCGGCCGCACCCCGCCGCCCGAGGCGATCCCGGTGATCGCCCGCCGTTTGAACGCGATGACCCCAGGGCACATCTTCGCCACCGACCATCTCTCGGGCGTGCTGCCTCAGGCCGAGGCCTGGTCCGATCGCGGCGCCGGGCTGCTAGCCCTCCCCCTGTCGCGGACGCCGCGCGATTACGTGATGCTGTTCCGCGAAGAACGCGTGCGCGCGGTCACCTGGGGCGGCGATCCGCACAAGCCGGCGACCTGGGGCCCCAACGGCGCGCGCCTCTCTCCCCGCAAGAGCTTCGAGGCATGGCGCGAGGAAGTGCGCGGCCGCTCCGAACCCTTCAACGAGGCGGAGCTGCGCGTTGCCGAGATGCTGCGCGCCTCGCTGATCGAGGTGGTGCTGCGTCTATCCGACGATGCGCAGGAAGAGCGGCGGCGCGCGGCGGAGCGGCAGGAATTGCTGATCGCCGAACTCAACCACCGCGTCCGCAACATCCTGTCGCTGATCCGCGGCCTCGTGCGCCAGTCGCGCGACCCGCAGGCGGACAGCGAGACCTATATGCGGATGCTGGAGGGGCGGATCGAGGCGCTGGCCCGCGCGCATGACCAGATCACGCAGGACAATTGGTCCCCGGCGCCCTTGAAGCGCCTGATTGAGACCGAGGCGGCGGCGTATCTCGGCGGCCGTGCCTCACGCCTCCAGCTCACCGGCGAGCCCGCGCTGCTCAGCCCGCAGGCCTTCTCGACGCTGGCGCTGGTGCTGCACGAGCTGATGACCAACTCGGCCAAGTACGGCGCGCTGTCGGACAACGGAACCGTCGCGATCGAGTGGCATACCGACGGCATGGGTGACCTGTTGATCGAGTGGCGCGAGCGCGGCGGCCCGCCGGTCCAGGCACCGACACGTCAGGGCTTCGGCACGACGATCATCCAGCGATCGGTCCCCTACGATCTCGGTGGGCGCGCGGCGGTGCGCTATGCGCTCGGCGGGCTCGAGGTCGACCTGCTCATCCCGTCGCGCCATGTCAGCATCGGCGCCGATGCCGGCGCGCCGCAGCACACGCTTCCTGCGCCCGACCCCCGCGACACTGCGGTCAGCGACTCCACCCAGACGATCGACGGCGTCGCGCTGCTGGTCGAGGACAGCCTCATCATCGCGATGGACGCGGAGGATATTCTCACCTCGCTGGGCGCCACCCGGGTCGTCACCGCCAACAGCGTCCAGCAGGCGATGGACGAGCTGGAGCGTGAGCCGGTGACGGTGGCGGTGCTCGACTTCAACCTGGGGTCGGAAACGAGCCTGCCGGTCGCCGCGGAACTCGCGCGGCGCGGCATCCCGTTCGTGTTCGCGACGGGTTATGGCGAGCAGCTCGTCCTGCCGGATGAGCTGGAGGATCGGTCGGTGCTGCAGAAGCCGTACACCGCACTCAACATGCGCCGGATGCTCGCCGATGCGTTGGGAACGGCGAAGGCTTAACCGCAAACCTGTTCGTGCTTAGCTGGTCGAAGCGCGTTACGGAGGCGCCGACGCCTCAGGCACGTGCTTCGACAAGCTCAGCACGAACGGTACAGTTGTGGCACGGCGAGGGAGGCGGGACGCTCAGCCCCCGAACGCGGCCTTCATCTTCGAGAAGAAGCCGGCATCGTCCTCGGCGACGATCTCGCCCTCGACTTCGCGCAGCGCTTCGAGGAGTTCGCGCTGGCGCGGGGTCAGCTTGGTCGGGACCTGCACCTCGACATGGACGACCATGTCGCCGCGGCCACGGCCTTGCAGCACGGGCATGCCGGCGCCGCGCTGGCGGATCTCGCGGCCGGAGGGGGTGCCGGGCGCGATGCGGATGACCTGCTCGACGCCATCCGGCCCCTCGACGCGGAACTCTCCGCCCAGCGCCGCGGTCGCGAAGCTGACGGGCGCGCGCGCATGGAGCGTCGTGCCCTCGCGCGTGAACACCGCATGCCGCGCGACGTGGAGGAAGATGTAGAGATCGCCCGGCGGCGCCCCGCGCGGCCCCGCCTCGCCCTCGCCGGTCAGGCGGATGCGCGTGCCCTCGTCGACGCCCGGCGGCACGTTGACCGACAGCGTCTTGGTCTTGTCGATGCGTCCGTCGCCGCGGCAGGTGCCGCACGGATCGGCGATCGTCTCACCCGCGCCCATGCAGGTCGGGCAGGTCCGCTCGACGACGAAGAAGCCCTGCTGCGCGCGAACCTTGCCCGCGCCGCCGCACGTGCCACAGGTGCGCGCCATCGTGCCGGGCTTCGCCCCGCTGCCCGCGCAGGTGTCGCACGTGCCGGAGACGTCGACCGTGATCTCGGTCTGCTTGCCGTGGAACGCGTCCTCCAGGCTGATCTCGAGATCGTAGCGCAGGTCGGCGCCGCGGCGCGGCTGGCGCCCGCCGCGCTGGCCGCCCATGAACTCGCCGAACACGCTTTCGAAAATGTCGGAAAAGCCGGAGAAGTCGGCCTGCCCGCCACCGCCGCCGCCCGCACCGCTGCGAAACGCGGCATGGCCATAGCGGTCATAGGCGGCGCGCTTCTGCGGGTCCTTCAGGACGTCATAGGCTTCGCTGATCGCCTTGAACTTGGCCTCGTGATCCTTGCAGCCCCCGTTCTTGTCGGGGTGATACTGGATGGCAAGCTTGCGATAGGCGGACTTGAGCGTCGCGCCGTCGGCGTCGCGAGCGCAGCCGAGCAGTTCGTAGAAATCAACTTCGGTGGTCATAACAAAATAGCCCTCTCCCCTTCAGGGGAGAGGGTTGCGAGAGGGGCAGTCAAGAATGCCACCAATCTTCATCCCCCTCTCCCCGACCCTCTCCCCTGAAGGGGAGAGGGAGAAGGGATGCGTTACGCCTTCTGGCTGTCGTCCACCTCGGAGAACTCGGCATCGACGACGTCGTCGTCGGCCTTGTTCGCCTGATCGCCGCCAGGCGAGGCTTCGCTCGCCTGCTGCTTCTCATAGATGGCCTGGCCCAGCTTCATGGCGACCTGCGCCAGCTCCTGGGTCTTGGCCTGCATCGCATCGGCATCGCCGCCCTCGACCGCGGCCTTCGCCTCGGCGATCTTGCCCTCGATCTCGGACTTGAGCGACGCGTCGACCTTTTCGCCATTGTCGGCAAGCTGGCGCTCGGTCGTGTGGATCAGGCTCTCGGCGTTGTTCTTCGCCTCGGCCGCCGCACGGCGCTTCTTGTCCTCCTCGGCGAACTTCTCGGCATCGCGGACCATGCCCTCGATGTCGCTGTCCGACAGACCGCCCGACGCCTGGATGCGGATCTGCTGCTCCTTGCCCGTGCCCTTGTCCTTGGCGGACACGTTGACGATGCCGTTCGCGTCGATGTCGAACGTGACTTCGATCTGCGGCACGCCGCGCGGCGCGGGCGGGATGCCGACCAGGTCGAACTGGCCCAGCATCTTGTTGTCCGCGGCCATCTCGCGCTCGCCCTGGAACACGCGGATTGTCACGGCGCCCTGGTTGTCGTCGGCGGTCGAGTAGACCTGGCTCTTCTTGGTCGGGATCGTCGTGTTGCGATCGATCATGCGCGTGAACACGCCGCCCAGCGTCTCGATGCCCAGCGACAGCGGGGTCACGTCGAGCAGCAGCACGTCCTTGACGTCGCCCTGAAGGACGCCCGCCTGGATCGCTGCGCCGATCGCCACCACCTCGTCGGGGTTGACGCCGGTGTGCGGCTCCTTGCCGCCGAAGAACGATTTCACGACGTCGCGCACCTTGGGCATGCGCGTCATGCCGCCGACGAGCACGACCTCATCGATACCCTCGTTCTTGACGCCGGCGTCGGCCATCGCCTTCTTGAGCGGCTCCAGCGTGCGCTGGATCAGGTCGTCGACCAGACGCTCCAGGTCGGCACGGCTGATCGACTTGACCAGGTGCTTCGGCCCGTTCTGATCGGCGGTGATGAAGGGCAGGTTGACCTCGGTCGTCTGCGCCGACGAGAGCTCGATCTTCGCCTTCTCGGCCGCTTCCTTCAGGCGCTGGAGCGCCAGCTTGTCCTTGGTGAGGTCGATGCCCTCGGCCTTCTGGAACTCGTTGGCGAGATACTGGACGAGCTTGGCGTCGAAATCCTCGCCGCCCAGGAAGGTGTCGCCGTTGGTCGACTTCACCTCGAAGACGCCGTCGCCGACCTCCAGGATCGAGATGTCGAACGTACCGCCACCCAGGTCATAGACCGCGATCGTCTTGTTCTCGTTCTTGTCGAGGCCATAGGCGAGCGCCGCCGCCGTGGGCTCGTTGATGATGCGCAGCACTTCCAGGCCCGCGATCTTGCCCGCGTCCTTGGTCGCCTGACGCTGGGCGTCGTTGAAGTATGCCGGGACGGTGATGACCGCCTGGCTGACCGTCTCGCCCAGATACGCCTCGGCGGTTTCCTTCATCTTCTGAAGCGTGAAGGCGCTGATCTGCGACGGCGAATAATCCTGGCCGCCCGCGGTCACCCACGCATCGCCGTTCGGACCGCGCGCGATCGTATAGGGCACCAGCTCGGTGTCCTTGCGCGTCACGGGATCGTCGAAGCGGCGGCCGATCAGGCGCTTGACCGCAAAGATCGTGTTGTCGGGATTGGTGACCGCCTGGCGCTTGGCCGGCTGGCCGATCAGTCGCTCGCCATCCTTGGCAAAGGCGACGATCGAAGGCGTCGTACGTGCGCCCTCAGCATTCTCGATCACCTTGGGCTTGCCGCCCTCCATCACTGCCACGCAGCTGTTGGTCGTGCCGAGATCGATACCGATTACTTTAGCCATAGTCCCTCGTAAGGCCCCCGGTTCAATGCGTTCGAGAACGGTTCCGCCCCGATGGTTGGTGGCGACGGAACCAATTACGAGTGGCGATATAGTGGGGGTTCGCCTTGCCGCAAGATTGCGGCAAAGCTAGGCGCGAGGCGGCCGAGAGACGGATTGTCCCACGAGGGGAATGGCGATGCGATTGAGCTTTTTGGCGGTAGCGGGCGCGGCGCTGCTGGCCGGGTGCGGCGGCGGCGCGGACGCGCCCACCGCGACGGGCGCCTGGATCCGCCTTCCCGCCGTTCCTGGCCGTCCCGCCGCCGCCTATGTCGCGATCCGCGGCGGCGATCAGGACGTGCGGCTGACCTCGCTGCGCATCCCCGCCGCGCGGCTGGTCGAGCTGCATCGGACCTCGTCGGCGGGCGGCGTCATGTCGATGGCGCCGGTCGATGCGATCGACGTGCCCGCGGGCGCCACGGTGGCGCTATCGCCGGGCGGCGATCATGCGATGCTGTTCGACCTCGACCCGGCGCTCAAGGCCGGGGGCACGACGCGCGTCACGCTGATGTTCGACAAGGCGCCGCCGATCGAGCTCGACGCCAAGCTCGCCGCGCCGGGCACCGCCGGCCCGCCATGATCGCGCTGGCGCTGATCGCGGCACAAGCGGCCGCCGTCTATCCCCAGGGCGGCGCGATCGGCCTCGTCCCCCCGCCCGGCATGACCGCGGCGGAGGGATTCACCGGGTTCGCCGATACGGCCGGCGGCAGCATCGTCGTCGCCGAACTCCCGGCCGAAGCGTATGCCGAGCTTGTCGCCCGCATCGACGCGGCCAAGCCCGGCGAGCCGCTGCCCAACGGCATCGTCCTCGACGGTTCGGGCACGGTGCCGCGCCTTGCCGACGGGGTCGAGGCGAAACGCTGGCGCGGCCATCAGACCGTCGGCGGCCAGCGGTATGCCAAGTGGCTGCTGATCGCCAAGTCGGGCGCGACGACCGCGATCGTCACCGCGCAACTGCCCGAGGCGGGCGCCGCCGCCGGCACCGCCGCGATCGAAGCCGCGCTCGCCACGCTCCGCATCCGCCAGCCCGCGGAGATCGAGGCGGCGGTCGCCGCCCTTCCCTTCGCGATCGGCGACCGCGCCGGCTATCGCCCGGTCCGCACGCTGATGGGATCGGGCCTGATCCTGACCGACGGCCCGCGCGACACCGATCCCGACGGCGCGCAGCCGGTAGTGGTGGTCGCCGCCAGCATCGACGGCCGCCCGATCGCCGATCCCGAAGCCTATGCCCGCCAGTTGTTCGAGGCGCAGCCGGGTTTCACCCGCCTCAAGGTCGTTGAGGCCAGGCGGACGGGCGACGATGTCGTCGTCGCCGGCACCGCCGTCGATCGCGCGCGCGTCGTGTCGATCCGCCAGCACCTGCGCCTTCAGCCAGCGGGCGGCTATGTCCGCACCGTCTGCATCTGGCCCGTCGCCGACGACCTCGCCGCACGCTGCGACCGGCTCGCGGGTTCGATCCGGCCCAAGTGAGGGGTCGCCCGCTCACCGCCGGCGAGATCGCGCTCGCTCGCGAAATGTTCGGCGACGCGATCGATTATGGCCAGGTCGGCGTCGAGAACCGGAAGTGGGCATTCTTTCAGCCGCGTGGCACCGTGATGGCACCCACGGGCTCGATCCACTTCCATCCCAAGGGCGGGCTCTACTGCGACGATTTCTCCTGCGTGCACCCCGACGCGCAGGGGCTGTTCATCCATGAGATGACCCATATCTGGCAGCATCAGCAGGGCATCTTCCTGCCGCTCAAGCGCCATCCCTTCTGCCGCTACGACTACAGCCTCAGGCCCGGATGGCGGCTGTCGCGCTATGGTCTCGAGCAGCAGGCCGAGATCGTCCGCCACGTCTTTCTCCTGCGCCGCAACCGGCTGGTGCCGGGCGCCCCGCCGCTCGACCAGTATCGCGGGATCCTGCCGTTCGGGCCTGCTTGAGTTCAGGCTGATAATAGGGTACCCCCCTATCCTATGGCTCATCTTCATCAGGACTCGTCCAAGCTGCTCGCGCGCGTCCGCCGGATCGCCGGGCAGGTCGCAGCGATCGAGCGCGCGGTCGATGCCGGCGCTCCCTGTGCCGAGACGCTCCACCTGGCCGCCGCCGTCCGCGGCGCGGTCGCCGGGCTGATGGACGAACTCGTCGAGGAGCATCTGCGCGAGCATGTCGCCGCCGACGGCCTCTCCCCCGAACAGCGCGCCGCGGGCGCCGACGAGCTGGCGACGGTGCTCCGCCGCCACTTCCGCTAAGAGGATCGCGCGATGCCGCCGCATTCGGGTCATCACCATCATCACGGCCACAGCCATGCGCCCGCCGCCACCGCGGCGACGCGCGACGCCGGCCATCCCTGCTCGCGTACCCACGAATATCTGGGCGACGCGCATGAGGCGAATGCCCGCCGCACGGTCTGGGTCGTCTGGCTGACCGCGGTGACGATGGTGGCGGAGATCGCCGCGGGCTACTGGACCGGGTCGATGGCGCTGCTCGCCGACGGCTTCCACATGGCGACGCATGCCGGCGCGCTCGGCGTCGCGGCGCTCGCCTATCGCTATGCCCGCGTCCATGCCCGCGACCCGAGCTATACCTTCGGCACGGGCAAGGTCGGCGACCTCGCCGGCTTCGCCTCCGCGCTCGTACTCGCGCTGTTCGCGATCGGCATCGGCGTCGAGAGCATCCGCCGCATCGTCGAACCCGGCACCGTCGCGTTCGGCGAAGCGACGTTGGTCGCGGTGATCGGCCTCGCCGTCAACATCGCCAGCGTCGCGCTGCTCGGCGTCGGTCACGATCATGGACACGGTCACGACCACGCCCATGCGCACGACAACAACCTGCGCTCCGCCTATTTCCATGTCCTTGCCGACGCGCTCACCTCGGTCCTGGCGATCGCGGCGCTGCTGGCGGGGGCGTATCTCGGCTGGGTGTGGCTCGACTCGGTGGTCGGCGTGCTGGGCGCGATCGTCATCGCGCGCTGGTCGTGGGGCCTGATGGTCGACACCTCGCGCGTCCTCCTCGACCGCGCCGACCCGGGGCTCGCCGACACGATCCGCGGCGCGGTGGAAGCGCCGGGTGACGCGCGGATCGTCGACCTCCACGTCTGGCGTGTCGGGCCGCAAGCGCACGCGGTGATCGTGGAGGCCGAAGGAATGGCGAGCGCTGGCACGATCCGCGCTCGCCTGGCCTCTGTGCCTGCTATCGCGCATCTGACGGTCGCCGAACACAGCTGAACCGCCGTGCTCCCGCCTCCGCGGGAGCACATTCGGGAAAGGGCTGGGCGCCGGGCGGGAGCTGATGCCCGGCGCCCTCCCCTTTCCTGCGGTGTCGCACGCTTCGCCTGAACCGAACGTGGCTAATCGCTTGACCCGCGACCGAGGCGCGCGGCAACGACCAGGCACCATGACCGACCCACTTGTCCGCATCGCCGACGCGCTCGACCGGCTGGCCCCGCCCCCGCCCGCCGATGCCGACCCGCTGGCGCACCCCGCTTATGTCTGGGACGGCACGGGCCTGCGCGCCGTCCGTGCCTTCGCGCCGCAACCGCTCGACCGGCTGAAGGGCATCGACCGCAACAAGGCGGTGCTGCTCGCCAATTTCACGCGGCTCGCGGACGGCGTCGCGGCGCAGGACGCGCTGCTCTGGGGCGCACGCGGCACCGGCAAGTCGGCGCTGGTCAAGGGCGTCGTCGGCGCGCTCCAGGCCGAGGGCCAGGCGATCGCGTTGATCGAGGTCGTCACCGACCGCCTCGACACCCTCCCCCGCCTCTTCGCGCGCATCGCCGACGCGCCCCGTGCGTTCGCGATCTTCCTCGACGATCTCGGCTTCGATGCCGCGGGCGAGGCGCGCGCGCTGCGCTCGCTGCTGGAGGGCGGGGCCGAAGCACGGCCCGCCAATGCGCGGATCGTCGTCACCTCCAACCGCCGCCACCTGATGCCGCGCGACATCGCCGAGCAGGACAGCGCTATCAATCCGCGCGACGTCATCGACGACCAGCTCGCGCTCGCCGACCGCTTCGGCCTGAGCCTCGGCTTCCACGCGCTCGATCAGGACGGCTATCTCGCGATCGTCGCAGGCTATGCCGCCGCGCTCGGCCTGACCTTCGAACCCGCCGACGCGATCCAGTGGGCGACGCAACGCGGCAGCCGCTCCGGCCGCGTCGCCTGGCACTACGTCACCGAACTCGCCGGCCGCGCGGGAAAGCCAGTCTGACGCACGGCCGATAGAGGTCCCTGCGAACTCGATGCCTAATTGGCCGAGGCGGTGGCCTGGGACGGTGCAGTCAGATCGAGGCGGACGAGCTTCCGCTCGGCCGATCTCACGCGGATGCGCGACCTGGTTTCCTGGGTGAAAGGTGCGGTCATGGTGAAGCGCTCGACGCGGTAGAAGCCGGGCTCGTCGGCGGGCGCGGTCGTTGGCGCATAACGTCGGCCGCCCAGCGAGGCGACGACCAGCTTCGGCCATTCGCCGGACAGCTTCGGCCCGCTGCGGAGCATCTCAGCCTCACGAACGCGGCCGTCGGGACCGACCCAGAAGCCGAAATCGGCCCAGTTTCCCTCCGTCGCGACCTTCAGCAGCGGCGTCTGGGCACTGGTCAATGGCGGCGCCCCGCGCTTCGCCAGCTTGTCGACCACCCGGTCGCCCGTTTCGTCGAGCACGATCACCGGCATGTGGAGGAGCAGCGGCTCGTTGCCGACATCCTGCCGTGCTGCCGCGATGATCGCCTCCATCGCATCGGTCTTGCCTTGCGCCACCTGGATTCGGGCATCGACGATCCGCGCGGCATTGACGAAGACGGCAAGTTCCGGCTCGCGCCGCTCCAGCAAACGCCGAAGCGAGTCAGGCCGGCCATCGCCGCTTCGCGCGGACGAGAGCTGGGCATCAAGCGACGCACGGCGCAGCAGCGCCAGTCCCTCCAGCCGCGCATTGCCGGCGCGCCCTGCGAGGCGCTCGGCGGCGCGATAGCCCTCCATCGCCGCGTCGAAGCGCCGCTGCGACAGCCAGGCATCGGCGGTCGCGATGCGCCCCGCGATCGAGCGCGCGTCGGTCTCGCCGAACGCGCCGCGCAGCACCCCCTCGCTCGCCATCATGCTCTGGCGTGCCTTGTCGGCAAAGCCCAGATGTCCCGCGATCCGCGCATCGGCGCGCAGCAAGTCGGCGACAGGCTCGGGCGCGGTCTTGGCGAACTTGCGATTGCGGGAAACGCCGCGGCGAACGGTCTCGCGCGCGCCGCGATAGTCACCGGCGACGAATTGACCCTCGGCATGGCCGAGCACCGCGTCGATCTCCTCGGCCGGCGGGCACCCCCGGGCGATGCACGCGCGCAGCCGCGCCTCGCTGTCTTTCAGGCTGGGGCCGATCACGGTGATCGTAGGCGCTTGTGTCTGTGCGACGGCAGGAACGGCGATGGACGCCATCAAAGCCACCACGCCAAGCTTCAAACCGAACATCACGCGCACCTCCTTCAGCCTATTCGATCGGACCCCAGCGGATGCGGCGGACCATGAGCGAGCTTACCGGCTGGCCGGTGCCGTTGCGCGCCGGCGCCTTGTAGCTGACCTTGCGGCGGAGCGTCGGACAGGCAAGCTTGTCGAGCGCCTCGTCACCAGAGGGCACCAGCACGCGGCAATCCGTGATCTTCGCGTCGTCGCCGATCGTCCACAGGATCGTCGTGAACCGGCCGTTGATCTTGTCGAGATAGCGGTCGGGCACGTCCTCGACATTGATCCACGTCGCCGATCGCGGCGTGGCGGCGAGCGTCACGGACATCGGTCCGTCGGGCTCGACGTTCCAGCTGGCGAGCAGGCCCCGCTCACACTCGCCCGCGGCGCGCACCATCCGTGCGATCTGGCCCATGTCGACGACGACGGGCGCGTCGGCGAATCCCCTCAAGGTCGCGGTGCCGCTCGGCGGCAGCACGGTGCCCGGGGCCGGTTCGATGGGCAGGAGATAGACGCCGGTGCCTGCGCTCGTCCGCGCAACCTCGATCGCGCCGATCGACAGATCGCCATTGTCGAAGGCGGGCCGCATTGCGCGCCGCTCGATCGCCATCGCGGGCGGCACCGACAGCAAGGCGGTCACGCCCGGCTGACCCGGAAAGTGCCGCACGCCCACCACCATCGGCGTGTCGGCGGCGGTCGCCTGGCGATAGACGGTGCAGCTCGTCGCATCCGCGCCGACGTCGAACGTCTCGGCCGCGCTCGCCCCCTGCGCCGCGCCAGCCATTCCCAATGCGGCGAGCCCCGCCGCAACCCCCTTATGCATCGAGTTCCTCCACCTCCAGCCGGGCGGCGTTCTCCTGGATGAAGGCGAACCGGTGTGCGGGATTGTTGCCCATCAGCCGGTCGACCAGATCCTTCACGCCCGACCGCTCCTCATATTCCTGCGGCAGGGTGATACGGATCAGGCTGCGTGTCGAGGGGTGCATCGTCGTCTCGCGAAGCTGCCCCGGATTCATCTCGCCCAGTCCCTTGAAGCGCGCGACGTCCACCTTCTTGCCGCGGAACGCCGTCCGCTCGATCTCGGCACGGTGCGCGTCGTCGCGGGCGTACAGCGACTTGGCCCCCACCGTCAGCCGATAGAGCGGCGGCTGCGCCAGATAGAGGTGCCCCCGCCGCACGAGCTCGGGCATCTCCTGGAAGAAGAACGTCATGAGCAGCGTCGCGATATGCGCGCCGTCGACATCGGCGTCGGTCATGATGACGATGCGTTCGTAGCGAAGATTGTCGGGCAGGCAGTCCTTGCGCGTGCCGCAGCCCAATGCCTGGATCAGGTCGGCGATCTCCTGATTGGCGAGGATCTTGGCGCTGGTCGCGCTCGCCACGTTCAGGATCTTGCCGCGGATCGGCAGGATCGCCTGCGTCTTGCGATCCCGCGCCTGCTTGGCGCTGCCGCCGGCCGAGTCGCCCTCGACGATGAACAATTCGGTGCCCTCCGGACTGTCGGCGGCACAGTCGGTGAGCTTGCCGGGGAGGCGCAGCTTGCGGGCGGAGGTCGCGGTCTTGCGCTTCACCTCGCGCTCGGCCTTGCGCTTCAGCCGCTCGTCCATCCGTTCGAGGACATAGCCGAGCAGCGCCTTGCCGCGGTCCATGCGGTCGGACAGGAAATGATCGAAATGGTCGCGCACCGCCTTCTCGACCAGGCTGGCGGCTTCCGGGCTGGTCAGCCGGTCCTTGGTCTGGCTCTGGAACTGCGGTTCGCGGATGAAGACCGAGAGCATCAGCTCGGACCCTACCATCACGTCGTCGGGCGTCAGGTCCTTGGCCTTCTTCTGACCCACCAGTTCGCCAAAGGCGCGAAGGCCACGCACCAGCGCCTGGCGGAGGCCCTGTTCGTGGGTGCCGCCGTCTGGCGTCGGGATGGTGTTGCAGTACCAGCTGTACGATCCGTCGCTCCAGAGTGGCCAGGCGACCGCCCATTCGACGCGGCCCTGCTCGTCGGCGAACGACTGCGCGCCGGTGAAGAAATCGGCGGTCGCGCACTCGCGCGCGCCGATCTGTTCCTTGAGATGATCGCCAAGGCCGCCGGGAAACTGGAACACCGCCTCGGCCGGCACGTCCTCGCTCGCCAGGCTCGGCGCACAGCGCCAGCGGATCTCGACGCCCGCGAACAGATACGCCTTTGACCGCGCCAGCTTGTAGAGGCGTGCGGGCTTGAAGTGCATTTCCGGCCCGAAGATCTCGAAATCGGGGGTGAAGCTGACGGAGGTACCGCGCCGGTTGGGCGTGCCGCCCAGATGCTCCAGCGGGCCGAGCGTCTGGCCTTGGCTGAACCGCTGCCGATAGAGTTGGCGGTCGCGCGCCACCTCGATCACCGTGTCGACCGACAGCGCGTTGACGACGCTGACGCCGACGCCGTGAAGGCCTCCCGACGTCGCATAGGCCTTGCCCGAGAACTTGCCGCCCGAATGGAGCATCGACAGGATGACCTCCAGCGCCGACTTGTCGGGAAAGCGCGGGTGCGGGTCGACGGGCATGCCGCGGCCGTTGTCGACGATGGTCAGGCGATTGCCCTCGGCCAGCGTGATCTCGATCCGGGTGGCGTGCCCCGCCACCGCCTCGTCCATCGCATTGTCCAGCACTTCGGCGGCGAGGTGGTGGAGCGCGCGCTCGTCGGTCCCGCCGATATACATGCCGGGCCGGCGGCGGACGGGCTCCAGCCCCTCCAGCACCTCGATCGAGGCGGCGGTATAGTCGGTGGCGGTGGACGGCGTCGGCGCCGCGAACAGGTCGTCGTCGGACATTCACGCCGTATAGCCCGGCCGTGCCCCGGAACAAAGCGGAGCCGCAAACGGCATGTGTTGCCGTTCCGCCACACCCCCCGCATCTTAATTCCGCCGCAATGCAGCTAAATCCGGATCAAGGGCGTTGGGCGGCCCGTCAGTAGCATTTTTGCGTAACCGTAAGGAGTAAGCGTTGTATGCGTAAGCGTACCCTCTATCGTGCCGTTGTCGGTGCCACCGCCCTGTTCGCCGCCGTCCCGGCGCTGGCGCAGACCGCCGATGGCGAGAAGCGCTTCAATGGCCCCTATGTCGGTGGTTCGTTCGGCATCAGCGTCCAGCCCAACGACGCGGGCGAAAGCATCGTGTTCGACCGTACCCTGGACGGCAATTTCGGCGACACCGTCGTCACCTCGGGCGGCGCCAACGCGTTCGCGCCGGGCTTCTGCAACGGCGGCGCGCGCGGCGCGACCCCGGCGGGCGGCTGCTTCAACGACAAGGACGACATGGAATATTTCGGCCGCGTCGGCTGGGATAGCCAGTTCGACAACAACTTCGTCGTCGGTGTCGTCGGCGAGTTCGGCAAGAGCCAGGCCAAGGACTATGTGACCGGCTACAGCTCGACCCCGGCCTCGTACCAGTTCGGGCGCAGCTTCGACTGGAACGCCAGCATCCGTGGTCGCGTCGGCTATGCCGCGGGCGGCAAGACGCTGTTCTACGCAGCGGGCGGTCCGGCCTATGCGCGGATCAACAACAGCTTCACGACCACCAACGGGGCGAACTCGTTCACCTCGAATGGCGGCAAGCACAACAGCTGGGGCTACACGGCCGGCGGCGGTGTCGAGCAGTCGATCACGCGCAACATCTCGCTCGGCCTCGAGTACATGTACAACAACTATAACGACGACGATTACGTCGTTCGTGCCGGCCCCGGCACGGCGCCTGCGACCAACCCGTTCCTGCTCGGCAATGCCGGCGGCACGGACATTCGTCGCAGCGACGACAATTTCCGGTTCCACTCGATCCGCGCGACGGCAGCGTTCCGCTTCTAAGGCGCGCCGGATCCAGTTTCAGTAAGCGTATGCGTACCGCCCCGCCGCTCACCCGAGCGGCGGGGCTTTTTACTGCACCAGCACCGGCGTGCCGCAGCGCAGGCCCGTGACCCACATATCCTCTTCGCCGACACCGACGCCCAGGATGTTGGTCACCGACATCAGCACGGGATCGAGCACCGGCGCGATCAGCGAGAGCTGACTGCCGACCGCGCGGACGACGGGATCGAGCGGGAGCGGCACCAGCCCGCCCAGCAACCGCGCGCGCAGTTCCACCTTCTGCATCAAGCTGCTCGCGACGCCGCCGATCGGCGTAGAGCTGCGGACCGTCTGCGGCGTGCCCGCGGCGATCGCCGCGGCGTCGAACCGTCGGACCTGGAACGTCTCGGCCGCGCCGAGATCGATCGTCGAGCGCCCGTCGATACTGACGAGCAGCGTCTGAAGGATGCGCGCATCGGCCTGTGACACGGGCGTGCGGAAAATGTTGAGCGAATTCGGGTCGACGCGCGCGATCGCCACCTGGCCGATCCCAGGCCTGCCGCCCAGGTCGACGCTGCGCGGCGCACCGCAGGACAGCGCCTCCAGCCGCGCTTCCCCGCTCGCCACCTCGATGAAGATGGGAAGTTCCACCGACGCAAGGCTGATGCCCGGCAAGGGGGCGGCGTTAAGCGTGCTTTCAAGATAGACGCGCGTCTGCGCGGTGCGGATCACGGGCGTGCGGTCGCGCGTCAGCGCGATCCAGGGCGAATTGGCGGGCCGGTCGCCGATCGCCACCCACAGCCGCGTCTTCGCGAGGCCGGGGATCTGTGCGCCCAGGTCCAGCGCCACCTGCCGGCTCGTCGCGCTCCCCTGAATGACGTTGCTGGCGATATCGAGCGTGTCGATCGAGATGAGTCCCGCACCGCCATCGTTCTGGCGTCCGAGCTCGCCCAGGCTGATGAGGCTGGAGAGCCTGATCGCCCCCTTTGCCGCGGTCGCCAGATTGGCGAGCGCCGCTTTGGCGACCGGATCGGCGACCTGACGCGACAGGCTGCCCAGGATCGTGCCCGCCGGCAGTTCGGTCGCGAGCAGTTCGTCATAGCTCCCGACCGTCACCTTGGCATCGGCGCCCAGCACCTTGAGCCAGGGGATGAGGTCCACCTTCGCCCTGGCAAGCGCGTTATAGTCCATCAGCGACAGCGACACGTTGCCGCCGGTCAGCCCCGACAGCAGCGCATTGGCGACGCCGCCGTCCAGACTGGCGAGCCGGCTGCCGACCGCGAAGCTGGCGAGGTCCAGCCGACGCGCGGTGGCGCGGCGCTCGACGGTGACGGCGCGGGTGCCGAAGACGGCGGCAAACAGCGTGGGGACGTCGCCGCGCACCGTCACGCGGACCGCATCGGGATCGGCGCCGCCCGCCACGAACCGCGCATCGGGGGCGGCGTCGGCGGCATACCGGCCGGTGACGGTCTCGGTCGCGACCGGATAGCGGCCGGGACTGGCGGTCACCATCGCGTTGGCGATCGCCGATGCCTGGCTGGGGTCGCGCACGGCCGCGAGCGCGCCGGCATCGGCGACGCCCTGCAATCGCCGCCGCTCGAGCTGCACCGCGCCAAGGTCGATACCGACCGCCGCCAGCCCGACCAGCATCGGCATCGCGCCCGCCACGATCACTGCCGTGGCGCCGCGGCGCTGCTTCGCAAGGCGGCGGATCATGGGATCAGCGCGACCTGTGCGACCGCGCGCCGCTCGATCACCGGATCGGGCATCGGCACCAGCCCGGACCGCAGCAGCGACAGCGCGCGCGTGTCGACCGACAGCGTGACGGTGACGCGGTTGTCGCTCTCCTCGACCGCGCTCGACACCTCACCGGGCTTGGCGACGGCGGCCTTGGTCAGGCCCTGCGTCACGCTCGTCCGCGCCAGCGTCTCCCGCTCAGTCCGGGTCTGACCGACAATCGCCGCGCGAGCCGCGTCGTTGGCGAGTTGCTGCAAGGTATAGGCGGTCAGGAAGTACTGACCATAGCCCAGCATTCCGACAAGCAGCACGATCAAGATCGGCGACAACAGCGCAAATTCGATCAGGGCCGCACCACGGCGATCGGACCGAAGACGAGAAAGCGCGTACATAAGTCGACCCTATCCCTGCACCTCTAAAAACCTGGGAACGGACAGGATCAACTAATGCGCAAATTGCGGCCTTGTTCACGCGCTTTCGATTCCGATTTCGGAATAGTTCTATGCAAAACCCATGTGATTGAAACCGTACTGAACTAACGCAGGTCAATCCTGAGGCGCGTCCAGCATCGGCGCGGCATCCCCCGGGAGCCGGTCACGACCCACGAAGCGGATCGGCAGCGCCACGCCCGGCACCGTCGACCCGTCGGGCCGCGCGGCGGCGATCGCCAGCCCGCGATGGACGATCTGCGGGTCGGCAAACGCGTCCGCCACGCTGTTGATCGGACCCGCCGGCACGCCGACCGCCTCCAGGGCGGCGAGCAGCGGCTCGCGCTTCCACGCGCGCGTCGCCGTCGCCACCATCGCGTCGAGCGTCGGCCGCTGCGCCACCCGCAGCGCATTGGTGGCGAAGGTGTCGTCGCAATGGAGCCCCAGCACCTCGCACGCCCGCGCGAATTGGCGATCGTTGCCCACCGCCAGGATGATCCAGCCATCCTCGACCGGATAGGCGGCATAGGGCGCGATGTTGGGATGCGCATTGCCCAGCCGCATCGGCGGTGTGCCGGAAGCGAGGAAGTTCATCGCCTGGTTGGCGAGCGTCCCGGTCATTACGTCGAACAGCGCCATGTCGACATGCGCGCCCCGCCCCGTCCGCGCCCGCTCGGCCAGCGCCGCCTGGATGCCGATCACCGCATAGAGTCCGGTCAGGATATCGGCATAGGCGACGCCGATCTTCTGCGGCGCGCCGTCGGGCTCGCCGGTCAGGCTCATGATCCCGCTCATGCCCTGAACGATGAAGTCGTAGCCGGCGCGGGCGGCATAGGGCCCGTCCTGCCCGAACCCCGTGATCGAGCAATAGACGAGGCCGGGATGACTTGCGGAGAGACTGGCGTAGTCGAGCCCGTATCTGGCGAGGCCGCCGACCTTGAAGTTCTCGATCACCACATCGGCATCGGCGACCAAGGCGCGCACCACCGCCTGGCCTTCCGTGGTCGAGAAGTCGGCGACGACCGAGCGCTTGCCGCGATTTGCGGCGTGGAAATAGGCTGCGTCGCGGCTGCCGTCCGGGTTGTCGATGAACGGCGGGCCCCATCGCCGCGTGTCGTCGCCCTCCGGGCTCTCGACCTTGACCACCTCGGCGCCCAGGTCCGCGAGCACCTGTCCCGCCCAGGGGCCGGCAAGGATACGCGCCAGTTCGACGACGCGCAGCCCGGCAAGCGGCCCGCCGCTCAAAACGCCGCGATGCCGGTGATCGCGCGGCCCAGGATCAGCGCATGGACGTCGTGCGTGCCCTCATAGGTGTTGACCGTCTCCAGGTTCACCATGTGGCGGATCACCTGATACTCGCCCGAAATGCCGTTGCCGCCATGCATGTCGCGCGACACCCGCGCGATATCGAGCGCCTTGCCGCAATTGTTGCGCTTGACCAGGGAGATCATCTCCGGCGCGAACCGCCCCTCGTCCATCAGCCGGCCCACCTGCAGGCTGGCCTGGAGGCCGAGCGCGATCTCCGTCGCCATGTCGGCGAGCTTCTTCTGATAGAGCTGCGTGCCCGCCAGCGGCCGCCCGAACTGATGCCGGTCGAGGCCATATTGCCGCGCCGCGTGATAGCAGAACTCTGCCGCGCCCATCACGCCCCAGCTGATGCCGTAGCGCGCACGGTTGAGGCAGCCGAACGGCCCCTTCAAGCCTTCGACGCCCGGCAGCAGCGCGTCCTCGGGCACGAACACCTCGTCCATCTGGATCATGCCGGTGATCGACGCGCGCAGACTGATCTTGCCCTCGATCTTGGGCGCCGACAGGCCCTTCATGCCCTTTTCGAGCACGAAGCCGCGGATCGCGCCGCCATGCGCGTCGGACTTGGCCCAGACGACGAACACGTCGGCGATCGGGCTGTTCGAGATCCACGTCTTGGCGCCCGAGAGGATGTAACCACCCTCGACCGGCTTGGCCCGCGTCCGCATGCCGCCGGGATCGGACCCCGCATCGGGCTCGGTCAGGCCGAAGCAGCCGATCAGCTCGCCCTTGGCGAGGCCAGGCAGATACTTCGCGCGCTGTTCGTCGGAGCCATAGGCGTGGATCGGGTACATCACGAGGCTCGACTGCACGCTCATCATCGAGCGATAGCCCGAATCCACCCGCTCGACCTCTCGCGCGACCAGGCCATAGGCGACATAGCCCGCGCCTGCGCCGCCGAATGCCTCGGGAATGGTGATGCCCAGAAGGCCCTGCTCGCCCATTTCGCGAAAGATCGCCGGATCGGTATGCTCGCGCTCGAACGCGTCGGCGACCCGCGGCTGAAGCCGATCCTGCGCGAACGCGTGCGCGGCATCGCGGATCATCCGCTCGTCATCGGTCAGCTCGGCATCGAGCCGCAGCGCGTCGCTCCAGTCGAAGCGCGTCATTCCGGTCATGGCATCCTCCTGGCCCGTCATTTCGGCCATTTGGATGCGGCGGTCAAATCGGCGCCTCGTCGCTCGGTCGCGCCGTCCGGTCGAAATTGCAACCGTTTGGGCACAAACGCACGGCAGGACAGCGCCCGAACCTGAGCTGGAGGAACCGGATGCTGCGGACTGTCCTGATCGCGTCGATGGTGGTGGCCTGCGCGCCCGCGGATGCACAGAGCGGCGCCACCCGCTTCACGCGCGATCCGGCCCGGTTCAAGGCGATGCAGGCCAGGATCGTCGCCGAGATGCGCCGCACCACGCCCGACGCCGCGCGCGATGTGGAGGGGCTGTTCGGCCGGGACCTGATCGCGATGCTGGACCCCCAGATGCGCCAGATGGGGCTCGACGTCAGCGACGTCGCCGACATGACGACGGTTTATTGGGTGACCGCCTGGGAAGCGTCGAACGGCATCGTCGGTCGCCGGACCGATCCGGCGCTGGTGAAGGGCGCGAGGGCGCAGATTGCGGGCACGATGGCGGCCGCCGCGCAGATGAGCGACGCGCAGAAGCAGGAGATCGCCGACATGATGCTGCTGCAAGGCGTGCTCGCCGAAGCGCGGATGGGCGCGGCGGCAAAGGCCGGCGCGGCGATGCAGACGCGAATGAGCGACACCATCCATGCCGAGGCGAGCCAGATCCTCAAGACCGACCTGCGCCAGGTCACGCTTACCCCCGCCGGCTTCAAGCCGAAGGGCGGTGCCGCACCCATCCGGGGCGGTGCCGCAACTGCGACCCCCACCAGCACCGCCGGCCCCGCCGCGCACGCCGACAATTGGAGCAAGGTCGAGGGCGTCTATTTCCGCTCCTACACCGGCTTCGGCGTCGGCGGCATGGTGACGCAGGCGTTCGAGCCCGTCGTCCTGTTCAACGACGGCAGCTATTACGAGGTCGAGGGGCCGGCGCTGGAGGATGTCGACCTCGCCGCCAGCCGCCGCGCCAAGCCGCGCGCCTGGGGCCGCTGGGCCAAGGCGCCCGGCGGCTATGCGCTCACCAACGACCGCGGCAAGACCTCGACCGAGAAGCTTCAGGGCGGCAGCTTCTTCAAGGCGTTTCCGGCCGAGACGAGCGGCGGCAAGCTGTCGGCGACCTATTCGCGCGTGTCGGGCGGCGGCAATTCGGCGATGGGCGGCGACATCACCATCGGCGGTCGCACCGACATCAGCTTCAATCCGGACGGCAGCTTCGGCCGCAACTCGGGCGGCGGCGCGATCGGCTCGGGCAACCAGTCGGGCGTAGGGCTCGGCGTGTCGAGCCGGAGCGCCGGTCAGGGGCGCTACACGATCCAGCGCCACACCATCACCATCGCCGGCCCCGATGGGCGCCCCCAGCGCCAGTTCTTCGCGTTCGGATCGAAGGGCACGCCGGCCCAGCCGGCGACCAACATGCTGTTCCTCGGCGACCGCGTCTACGTCGTCATGAGCCGCTGACGGCTCAGTCAAGCGCCTTCACAATCTCCTCGACCATCTTCTTGGCGTCGGCGAGGAGCATCATCGTGTTGTCCATGTAGAAGACGTCGTTGTCGACGCCGGCATAGCCGACGCCGCCCATCGACCGCTTGATGAACAGCACGGTCTTGGCCTTTTCGACGTCGAGCACGGGCATGCCGTAGATCGGCGAGGTCTTGTCGGTCTTGGCCGCCGGGTTGGTCACGTCGTTGGCGCCGATGACGAACGCGACGTCGGTCTGCGCGAATTCGCTGTTGATGTCCTCCAGCTCGAACACCTCGTCATAGGGGACGTTGGCCTCCGCCAGCAGCACGTTCATGTGCCCCGGCATCCGCCCCGCGACCGGGTGGATCGCATACTTCACGCGGACACCATGCTCCTTCAGCTTGTCGGCCATCTCGCGAAGGACATGCTGCGCCTGTGCGACCGCCATGCCGTAGCCGGGGACGATGATGACCTGCTCGGCCTGTTGCATCAGGAAGGCGGCGTCGTCGGCCGACCCGCGCTTCCACGGCCGCTGCTCCTTCGCCTCCCCGCCGCCGCTCGCCGCCTCGGCCCCGAACCCGCCGGCGATGACGGAGAGGAAGCTGCGGTTCATCGCGCGGCACATGATGTAACTCAGGATCGCGCCCGAGCTCCCCACCAGCGCGCCCGTGATGATCATCGCGGTGTTGTGGAGCGTGAACCCCATCGCCGCCGCCGCCCAGCCTGAATAGCTGTTGAGCATCGACACCACGACCGGCATGTCCGCGCCGCCGATCGGCACGATCAGCAGGAAACCGATCACGAAGCTGAGCGCGAGGAGCACCCAGAACGGCCAGACGTCCTGCGTGTGCGCGAATTGCGCGACGAGGAACAGGATCGCGGCCAGCGTGCCGAGATTGATGGCGTGGCGTGCGGGCAGCAGGATCGGCTTGCCCGACATGTTGCCGTTGAGCTTCAGGAACGCGATCACCGAGCCGGAGAAGGTGATCGCGCCGATCGCCGCGCCCAGACCCATCTCGACCTTGCTAACCGGATTGATGACCGCAAAGGGATCGCCGATCATCGGGATCACCATCTCGGCGATCCCGAACGCCATCGGGTTGAGATAGGCCGCGACCGCGACCAGCACGGCGGCCAGGCCGACCAGGCTGTGGAAGGCGGCGACCAGCTGCGGCATCGCCGTCATCGCGATCCGCCGCGCGGTGACGATGCCGATCAGCGCGCCGAGGCCAATCGCGGCGAGGATTTCGAGGAGGGCGATCAGATCGACGAACCCGCCGTTCATGGACAAAGCCGGGCCATGAGCACCGCTGGTTCCGCCCATCGGAATATGCGTCACCAGCGTCGTCACCACCGCGATCGCCATGCCGATCATGCCGAAGCGGTTGCCCCGCTGGCTCGTCGCCGGCGACGACAGCCCGCGCAGCGCCAGGATGAAGCACACGCCCGCCACCAGATAGGCGAGCGCCGCGAACGAATTGCCGGCGGTTACGTGCTCCATCCCCAACCCCTTATCTCGTCACCCTGGACTGGATCCGGGGTCCGGCTTCTTCTTCTTAACCCGCCGAAAAAAGCGGGACCCCGGCTCCGAGTCCGGGGTGACGATCCTAGTGCTTGGCCGGCGTGACCGGCCGCTCCTTCTTCTTGTACATCGCCAGCATCCGCTGCGTGACCGCAAAGCCGCCGAAGATGTTGATGCTCGCCAGCACGACCGCCAGCAGCCCCAGCCACTTCGACACCGCGAACCCCGCCGCCGCGCTCGCCACCAGCGCGCCGACGATGATGACCGAGGAAATCGCGTTGGTGACCGCCATCAGCGGCGTGTGCAGCGCCGGTGTCACCGACCACACGACATAATAGCCGACGAAACACGCCATCACGAAGATCGACAGGATCGAAACGAAGTCCATCAGCGGCCCCCTGCCAGAATATGCCGTGCCAGCACCTGCTGCACGCCGACGATGTTGGCGCTTGCCGCCACCTTGACCTCGAGCGGCTCGTCGCTGCCGGAGACCCAGACGGTCAGGTCGGCGTCCATGTCGAACGTGCCCGCCCGCTCGATCGCCCAGCGGGTGATCGACTTGTACGGGATGCTCTCGATCTCGACCTTGCGGCCCGTCAGGCCCTGCACGTTGACCGTGCACAGCCGATGGTTGGTGAGGAAGACCAGGTCGCGCATCGTCTTGAACGCGATCAGCACCCGCTCGCCCTCGATCAGCACCGGGGCATAGTCGCGTGCGACCGTCTCCGGCTTGACCTCGGTGGCGTTGAACAGCCCCATCAGGCGGCGCCGGTCAGCCGCGGATGGATCACCTGCCCGCCCTGCGTCAGCCGGATTGCGTCGCCGATCTCGGCGTCGAGCACGGGGCGGCCGGCTTCCTTGTCCCAGAAGGCGGAGAGGAAGTTGAACAGGTTGCGGGCGAACAGTGCCGATGCGTCGGCGGCAAGGCGCGAGGGCACGTTGCGGTGGCCGACGATCTTGACGCCGTGGCGCAGCACCACTTCGCCCGGCACGGCGCCCTCGACATTGCCGCCCTGCTCGACCGCCAGGTCGACGATGACGCTGCCCGGGCGCATCGACGCGACCTGCGCGTCGCTGATGAGCCGCGGCGCGGGCCGGCCGGGGATCAGCGCGGTGGTGATGACGATGTCCTGCTTGGCGATGTGCGAGGACACGAGCTCGGCTTGCGCGGCCTTGTACTCGTCGCTCATCTCGGTGGCATAGCCGCCGGTGCCCTCGCCCTCGATGCCCTTCACCGCCTCGACGAAAATCGGCTTGGCGCCCAGCGACAGGATCTGCTCCTTGGTCGCGGCGCGAACGTCGGTCGCCGACACCTGCGCCCCCAGCCGCCGCGCGGTGGCGATCGCCTGGAGCCCGGCGACGCCGACCCCCATGACGAAGACGCGCGCGGCGCTGACGGTGCCCGCCGCGGTCATCATCATCGGGAAGGCGCGGCCATATTCGGCCGCGGCGTCCAGCACCGCCTTGTACCCCGACAGGTTCGATTGCGACGACAGGATGTCCATCGACTGCGCACGGGTGATGCGCGGCATGAACTCCATCGCCAGCGCCTCCAGCCCCGCCGCGGCATAGGCGTCGATGCGCGCGCGGTCGCCGAACGGATTGAGGCCGGCGACGACCCAGGCACCCGGTGCGGCCCCGGCGAGCGCGGCGGGATCGGGCCCCTGCACGCCCAGCACGATGTCGGCACCCGCGATGGTCGCGGCACGCTCGCCGACCGTCCCGCCCGCCTCGGCAAAGGCGGCGTCGGCGATCGATGCGGGCCCGCCCGCCCCGGCCTCGACCGCGACGGTCGCGCCGAGCGCCGCGAACTTCTTCACCGTCTCCGGCGTCGCCGCCACACGGGCTTCACCGGGGGCAGTTTCGCGCAGGACGGCTATTTTCATGGGGGCTAGCTGGCGATCAGCGCGACGACGACCGCCGCGACGATGGCGACGATGATCGATCCGACCTTCACCATCCGCATGAAGCCCGAATAGGTGTCTTCGCGCAGCGGCGTTTCGGTGTGCTCGGCCATTCTCGTCCTCGTTCAATCGATCGTTGCCAACCCTTAGCCAGCGCGCGCCCGTATCGGCAAGGGGCCGCGGCACGCACGCGCTTAAGCGCAGCTTTACGCTTCGTCGGTATCGGTGGTGTCCACAAGCGGGACGACGGGGACAAACGCGCGCAATGACACGCAACGGACAGCGGCTCCTGATGCTGATCGACGACGAGCCGGCTCAACGGCGGTTGATCGGCGCCATCGCCTCGCGCCGCGGATGGCGCACGGTGTATGCCGGCGATCACGAAACCGCGCTGGCGATGCTGGGCACGCAGGACGGCATGGCGCTCGACGCGATCGTGCTCGACCATTGGGCGCCCGATTGCGACGCGAGCGGGCTCATTGCCGAGCTTCGCCGCAATCGCCCGTCGCTCCCCATCCTGATGCTCACCGCCAACGGATCGGTGGCGAGCGCCGTCGACGCGATGCGCGCGGGCGCGACCGATTTCCTCACCAAGCCGCTGGCCGCCGAACGGCTGCTATCGGCGCTGGAGGCCGCGGTCGCGGGCAAGGCGGCGGGCGAGCTTCGCCCGCTCACCGAGAAACTGTCGATGCCGCTCGCCTTTGACGAGATCGTCGGCTCCGCCCCGCAGTTCCGCGCCGCGCTCGCGATCGCGGCCAAGGCGGCGCGCGCACGCATCCCCGTCCTGATCGAGGGCGAAAGCGGCGTCGGCAAGGAAGTGGTGGCCGAAGCGATCCACGCCGCCTCTCCGCGCGCCAAGAAGCCGCTGGTTCGCGTCAATTGCGGCGCGATCCCCGGCAACCTCGTCGAATCCGAGCTGTTCGGGCACGAGAAGGGCGCCTTCACGGGCGCATTCGAGCGCAAGATCGGCCGCTTCCAGGAGGCGGATGGCGGCACGCTGTTCCTCGACGAAATCGGCGAGATGCCATTGGAGGCGCAGGTCAAGCTGCTGCGCGTGCTCCAGTCGGGCGAACTCCAGCCGCTCGGCGCGCGCCATGTCCGCGAGGTCGACGTCCGCGTCGTCGCCGCGACCAACAAGACGCTGGCCGAGGAGGTCGAGGCCGGCCGCTTCCGCGAGGACCTCTATTACCGGCTCAACGTCGTCCAGGTAACGATCCCGCCCTTGCGCGACCGGCCCGGCGACGTCGCGCCGCTCGCCCGCCATCTGCTCGCGCGGATTGCCGAGCAGCCGGGCCTCCGCCCGCTCGGCATCACCGACGACGCGCTGGCACTCCTTTCCGGCTATGATTGGCCGGGCAATGTCCGCCAGCTCCAGAACGCGCTGTTCCGCGCGGCAGTGCTGTGCGACGGCGACGCGCTGACCCGCAGCGACTTTCCGCAGATCGCGCACATGGCCGCGTCCGGGTCGGCGACCGTGCAGGGTCCGGTGCCCTCGGGCGGCGTCACGCTGTTTCGCGCCGACGGCAACCTGCGCGCGCTGGAGGAGATCGAGGCCGACGTCATCCGCCTCGCCATCGGTCATTATCGCGGCCGCATGACGGAGGTCGCACGGCGGCTCGGCATCGGCCGCTCCACCCTCTATCGCAAGCTCGGCGAACTCGGCATCGACCAGTCCGCCGCCTGAAAATTTGCTGGCTTGGCAAGCGGCCGGCGGCGTGCTTGGCCGCCAGGCATGAGGGGCATTCTGATATTCGCGCTGGCGACCGCTGCCGCGCCCGTACTCGCGCAGGACGAGCGCCAGGAGGGCGTGGCGGCAAGCGGCAGCGTCCGCCTCCGCTACGAGGCGCTCGACGGCCAGCTTCGCCCCGGCTTCAACGTCGCCGAGGATGTCGCGAGCATCCGCAGCACCATCCGCCTCGACTACAAGGCCGGCGACTTTCACGCGACCGGCGAGATCTATGACAGCCGCGTCACCCTGGACGACGCGCACTCGCCGATCACCACGGGTGAGGTCAACACGATCGAGCCGGTGCAGGCGTTCGTCGGCGCCGACTTCGACGTGTTCGGTACCAAGGCGACGCTGGATGTCGGGCGGATGACGCTCAACATCGCGTCACGCCGGCTGGTCGCCGCCGACGATTATCGCAACACCACCAACGGCTATACCGGCGCGCGCCTGACCTTTGCGAGCCCGTCCGGCTGGGATGGCACATTGATCTACGTCCTCCCGCAGACGCGATTGCCCGACGACGAGCGGCTGCGGCGCGACGTGGTCGTGCTCGACCGGGAGAGCTTCGACATCGTCCTGTGGGGCGGGACGGCGATGCGCCGCCGCGCGATCGGCACGTTCGCGATCGAGGCGAGCTATTATCATCTCGGCGAACGCGACCGTCCCGATCTCACCACCCGCGACCGCTCGCTCGACACCTATGGCGGCCGCCTGATCCGCGAAGCTGCGAGCGGCAAATGGGACCTGGAGGTGGAGGGCTATGTGCAGACCGGCCGGGTCAGCGCCTCGACCGCATCGACCGCGCCCGAGCTCAAGGTCGGCGCCTGGTTCCTCCACGCCGACGCCGGCTACAGCTTTGCCGGCGGATGGAAGCCGCGTGTCGCGATCGACTTCGACGTGGCGAGCGGGGACCGGACGGGCGGGCGCTATGGCCGCTTCGACACGCTGTTCGGGATGCGCCGCGCCGACTACACGCCGGGCGGCATCTTCTCGGCGATCGGCCGCGCCAACATCGTCACGCCGGGCCTCCGCGTCGAGGCGACGCCCGACAAGTGCACCGACCTGCTCCTGAGCATCCGCCCGATGTGGCTGGAGAGCGCGAGCGACAGCTTCTCCACCTCGACGCTTCGCGATCCGCGCGGCGAGAGCGGTCGCTATGCCGGCACCTATGTCGACACGCGGCTGCGCTACTGGCTGGTGCCCAAGCGGCTTCGTTACGAGTTCGACGGCGTCCTCGTCACCCAGGGTCGCTTTCTGGAGGCACAGGCGCCGAAGGACGGCCCAACGCTCTATCTCTCCTCCAACCTGACGGCGACGTTCTGATCGGCTAGGCGAGCCTCATGAACGATCCCACCATCCACGACGTCGCCGCGCGCGCGGGCGTGTCGATCCGCACCGTGTCGCGCGTGCTCAACGACTCGCCAAAGGTGAATGGCGAGACGCGCGACCGGATCGAGGCGGCGATCGCGGCGATGGGCTTCGTGCCCAGCCTGCGCGCACGCGCGCTGGCGACGGGTCGGTCGTTCCTGATCGGGCTGGTCCATGACGATCCCAACGCGCTGGTGCTCGACGCCGTGCAGCGCGGCATCGTCGCCGCCTGCGCCGCGCGTGGGTACGAGATGGTGGTGCACCCGGCGCAGGGGTCGGGCGCGGCGCTGATCGACGACATCGCCCGCTTCGCGCGCCGGTCGCGCGTCGACGGCATCTTCGTCCTGCCGCCGGTATGCGAGGCAGCGGGCCTGGCCGCACGGCTGACGGTGCCGGCGATCGCGCTGGCGGCGGCGCGGATCGACGGCTTCGCCTCGATGCTGGTGTCCGACGAGCGCGCCGCCGCGGGCGAGGTCGCGCGGCATCTGCTGTCGCTCGGGCATCGGCGGATCGCGTTCATCGCAGGCCCCAAGGGACTGCTCTCGGCGAGCGAGCGGCAGGCGGGGTTCGCCGAAGCGCTCGCGGCAGGTGGCGTACCGCTCGACCCCGGCCTGATCGTGCCCGGCGACTATGGCTTCCCCGCGGGCGTCGCAGCGGGCGAGGCGCTGCTGGCGCTGCCCGAGCCGCCGAGCGCGATCTTCGCGTCCAACGACGTGATGGCGGCGGGCGTGCTCAAGGTCGCGGCGCGGCGCGGGGTGGCGGTGCCGGGCGCGCTGTCGGTCGTCGGGTTCGACGGCAGCGCACTCGCGACGATGCTGACGCCGGCGCTCACTACCGTCGCGCGCCCGCTCGCCGACATGGCGTCGCGCGCGGCGACGCGGCTAATCGATCAGGTCGAAGGGAAAGCGGCCGGCGGCGACCTGGCGGCGACGTTGACGCTTCAACTGGGTGAATCGACGGGGCCAGCCTAAGATCCTCCCCCGGAGGGGGAGGGGGACCATGCGAAGCATGGTGGAGGGGTATTGGCCACGTCGCCCGCCCTCGCGATCCACCCCTCCGTCAGGCCGATGGCCTGCCACCTCCCCTTCCAGGGGAGGATCAGGGCAGCTCGCCCTCCTTGACCTGCATCACCGCCTCGATGAACCGAGCATCGTCGCTCAGTTCCCCAAAAACCTCGCGCACGGCCAGCACGTCGCGAGCGTCGCGCCCCACCAGCCGCTCGGCGAGCGGATCGGACACGCCCTCCCCGCGGACCAGGAACCGCAGCCACGCCGCGACCGGGACCGCCAGCCGCTCGATCGGCCGCCCCGCCGCCATCGCCTCGCGGAGCGGCGCGAGAATGCGATAGGGAAGCTTCTGCGAACCGTCGGCGGCGATCTGGATCAGCCGGTGGTGGATCGCCGGATTGGCGAAGCGGTCGAGGATCGTCGTGACATAGGCGCCGACATCCAGCCCCGCGGGCGCGGTCAGCGACGCTGCCAGATCCTGACGCATCAGCCGCTCGACAAAGGCGGCGAGCGGCGCGTCGCGCATCGCCTCGGCCACCGTCGTCGCGCCGCGCGCCAGTCCCAGGTAGGCGAGCGTCGAATGCGCGCCGTTGAGGAGCCTCAGCTTGGCAAGCTCATAGCCGCGCACGTCATGCGTCAGCGTCACGCCGGCTGCGGCGAAGTCGGGCCGTTCGCCCGAGGCGAAATCGTCCTCGATCACCCATTGCCAGAACGGCTCGCGCTGGATCGGCCAGGCGTCTTCGATGCCGAGCGCGGCGATCTCGGCGCGGAGCGCATCGTCGGTCGCGGGCGTGATCGAATCGACCATCGCGTTGGGGAAACGCACCTCGCCCTCGATCCAGCGCGCCAGATCGGGGTCGCGCGTCGCCGCCAGCGCCCGCACCGCCGCGCCCAGCTTGGCGCCGTTATCGGCGAGGTTGTCGCAGGACAGGACGCTCAAGCCCCCCGCCCCGCCCGCCCGCCGCGCGGCGAGGCCGGCGACGAGCCAGCCGGCCAGCGACTCCGGCGCGCCGTCGCCCGCCCGGTCGTGGGCGATCGCCGGATGGTCGAAGTCGAGCGTGCCGTCGGGCGCGTAGCAATAGCCCTTCTCCGTCACCGTCGCGCTGACGATCCGCGTGTGAGGCGACGCGACGGCCGCCACGATCGCCGCCCCCTCGTCCGCGGTCAGCACGCGCGCGATCGAGCCGATCACCCGCACCCGCCGCTCTGCCCCGAGCAACGCCAGCGTATAGAGCCCGTCCTGCGGATTGAGCGCGTCGGCCACACCGCGCGAATTGAGGCTGACGCCGACCACGCCCCAGCGCGGATCGCCGGCGTTGAGGCTGTCATAGACCGGCGCCTGATGCGCGCGGTGGAACGCCCCCAGGCCGAAATGGACGATGCCGGTCCGCATCGTCGCACGATCGTACCCCGGCCGCTCGACCGACGCGGGAAGTCCGCCCAGCGCCGCGTTCGACAGCCGCGTCATGCCGGCTCACCCAGCTTGTACGCGCGCCGCACCAGCCCGACCGTCAGTTCCTGCGCGAGCTCGGCCGCCTCCCAGTCGGCCAGCCGGCCTTCGGCGACCAGCCGCGCGAGGAACGCGCAATCGACCCGCCGCGCGACGTCGTGCCGCGCCGGGATCGACAGGAAGGCGCGCGTATCGTCATTGAACCCGACCGTGTTGTAGAAGCCCGCCGTCTCCGTCGTCATCTCGCGGAAGCGGCGCATCCCCTCGGGACTGTCGTGAAACCACCAGGCCGGTCCGAGCTTGAGGCAAGGATAATGGCCGGCAAGCGGCGCCAGCTCGCGCGCATAGGTCGATTCGTCGAGCGTGAAGAGGATGATCGTCAGGTCGCGCTCGGACCCGACCACGTCGAGCATCGGCTTCAGTTCGGACACGAAGCCCGCCCGCATCGGGATGTCGGCGCCCTTGTCACGGCCGTGGCTCGCGAACAAAGCGGCATTGTGGTTGCGGAACGAGCCCGGGTGGATCTGCATCACCATCCCGTCTTCGACGCTCATCCGCGCCATTTCGGTCAGCATCTGTGCGCGGAACAGCTCGGCATCGGCGGCGTCGAAGCGCCGCGAGACGATGCGGTCGAACAGCGCCTCGGCCTCCGCCGTCGAGAGGTTCGCGGTACGCGCGCTGGCATGGCCGTGGTCGGTCGCGGTCGCGCCCATCGCACGGAAATCGGCGCGGCGGCGGCGATGCGCGGCGAGATAGCCATCCCAGCGCATCACGTCCTCGCCCGTCAGCGATCCGAACCGCTCCAGCGCGGCGGCAAAGCCCTCATGCTCGGCATCGATCACCGCATCGGGTCGATAGGTGGTGACGACCCGGCCCTGCCATCCCGACGCGCGGATCGCGCGGTGGTGGTCGAGCGGATCGTCGGCACCTTCGGTCGTCGCCAGGAACTCGATCCCGAACCGCTCGAACAGCGCGCGCGGGCGAAAGCCCGGCGTCGCCAGCGCATCGTTGATCGTGTCGAAATAGAGGTCGGCGCTCGCCGGCTCGAACGCCACATCGATCCCGAACACCTCGGCGAAGACATGATCCAGCCACAGCCGCGACGGCGTGCCGCGGAACAGGTGGTAGTGATCGGCAAGCGTCCGCCACGCCTCGCGCGGGTCGGTCGCGGGGGCGCCCTCCCGGCTCCGCACGCCCAGCGCCTCCAGCGGCACGCCCTGCGAATAGAGCATCCGAAACAGATAATGGTCGGGCGCGAGCAGCAGCTCGGTCGCATTGGCAAAGGGTTCGTCGCTCGCGAACCAGGCGGGATCGGTGTGGCCGTGCGGGCTGACGATCGGCAGCCCCTTCACCTCGGCATAGAGCGCGCGGGCAATGTCGCGGCTGCGCGGCTCGGCGGGGAACAGCCGATCGGGATCGAGCGTGAGGGGGCGCATGGGTCTCTCCTTTACCCATCGCCTAGCGACTTGTGCCAGCGCTGGCAACGGACTAGCGACAGGCAACGAGGCGGCGTAGGAGAGCGCACATGACCGGTCCCATCGTCTGCTTCGGCGAGCTCCTGCTCCGTCTATCCGCCCCCGGCCGCGAGCTGCTGATGCAATCGCCGCGGCTCGACATCGTCGTCGGCGGGGCGGAGGCGAACGTCGCGGTCGGACTCGCGTCGCTAGACCATCCGACCCGGCTGGTGAGCGTCGTCCCCGACAATCCGCTCGGCCGCGGCGCGGTGGCGGCGATCCGCGCGGGCGGCGTCGATTGCTCGACGGTGAGCAGCGCGCCGGGGCGGATGGGGCTCTACTTCCTCTCGCCGGGCGCGGGCGTGCGCGCGGCCGACATTGTCTATGACCGCGCCGCCTCGGCATTCGCGCTGGCCGAGGCGTTCGACTGGCCGGGATTGCTGAAGGGCGCGGCGCGGCTGCACCTCTCGGGCATCACCCCCGCGCTCGGTCCGGTAAGCGCGCGCGCCGCGTTGGCGGCAGCGCGGGCCGCGCGCGATCTCGGCATTCCCGTCTCGTTCGACGGCAACTACCGCGCCCGCCTGTGGGAAGCGTGGGACAGCGATCCGCGCGCGATCCTGACCGAGCTGGTCGGCCAGGCCGACCTGTTCTTCGGCAATCACCGCGACATCGCGCTGCTGACCGGCGCCAGCTTTTCGGGCGACGGTCCGGAGCGGCGGCGCGAGGCGGCGGGGGCGGCGTTCGCGGCCTTTCCCAACCTCACCCACATCGCCTCGACCGCGCGCCACGTGGTCGATGCCGACCACCACCGCCTCGCCGCGCGCCTCGACACGCCCGACGCCGCCTATCAGACCGAGGAGGTGGCGATCACCGGCATCGTCGACCGGATCGGCGGCGGCGACGCGTTCGCGGCGGGCATCCTCCACGGGCTGCATGCTGGGCTCGACCCTCAGGCCACGGTCGAGGCCGGCCTCGCGCTCGCCGCGCTCAAGCACACGCTGCCCGGCGACGCGTCACGCTTTCGCCGCGACGATATCGAGGCGTTCCTGGCCGGGACCCGCGACGTCCGGCGATAGAACAATTCAAGCAATCTGACCGTCACCCCGGACTTGATCCGGGGTCCCGCTCCTTTTTAGCGGCAGAAGAAGCGGGACCCCGGATCAAGTCCGGGGTGACGCAAGATAAGGGACGTCAAGGCTACCGCGGCCCTCGGTCCGGGTTGCAATGCAGCACGGGTCCTGTATCGGCTTTGGTCGGCCTTGAAGGCAGCGCCCGCGGCGCTACCTCGGCAGGCATCTGGTATCGAGAGCGATCATGGCGACCTTCACCCTTCCCAAGAACAGCGTCATCAAGAAGGAAGGCCACGTCCACCGTGCGCCCGAGGGTGCCAAGCGGATCAAGCGCTTCAAGATCTATCGCTACGATCCCGACTCGGGCGCCAATCCGCGCTACGACACGTTCGAGATCGACCTCGACGATTGCGGTCCGATGGTGCTCGATGCGCTCATCAAGATGAAGTCGGAGCAGGACCCCGGCCTCACCTTCCGCCGGTCGTGCCGCGAGGGGATTTGCGGCTCCTGCTCGATGAACATCGCGGGCAAGAACGGTCTCGCCTGCACCACCGCGATCGAGGATATCAAGGGCGACATCCGCATCACGCCCTTGCCGCACATGGACGTCATCAAGGATCTCGTCCCCGACTTCACGCACTTCTATGCGCAATACGCCTCGATCAAGCCGTGGCTGCAGACGGTGACGCCGCCGCCCGCGGGCAAGGAGCGGCTCCAGAGCCCCGAGGATCGCGCGAAGCTCGACGGCCTATACGAGTGCATCCTGTGCGCCTGCTGCTCGACCAGCTGCCCCAGCTATTGGTGGAACGCCGACAAGTTCCTGGGCCCCGCGATCCTGCTCCAGGCGTATCGCTGGCTCGCCGACAGCCGCGACGAGATGACGGGCGAGCGCCTCGACGATCTCGAGGATCCGTTCCGCCTCTATCGCTGCCACACGATCATGAACTGCGCGAACGTCTGCCCCAAGGGTCTGAACCCGGCCAAGGCGATCGCCGAGATCAAGAAGATGGAAGTCGAGCGGATCGTCTGATCCTCCGCTCGCACCATCCTTCGATACGCCGTTTCGACTTCGCTCAACGGCTACTCAGGACGAACGGGTGGGAAGGCTAACCGTTCGTCCTGAGTAGCGACTGAGCCTGGCGAAGGCGCGTATCGAAGGACCTGATGACCGCCCCCTTCCGCTTCTTCCCCGATCCCGACCTGCCCGGCTGGCATCGTTGGGAGCTGACCGACCCGACGCGCTACAACGCCTTTCTCGCGCCGCTGTCGGTCCGCGCGGAGGATAGGGGCCGCGCCCGCGTGCGGATGGTGCCGCAGCGCATCCACTCGAACATCCGCGACCATGTCCATGGCGGCGTGCTGCTCGGCTTCATGGACGTCGCCGTGTTCGCCGCCGGCCGGGTGTTCGGCATCGTCAACGAGGGCGGCGCCTCGACCGTCGACCTGTCTGCGCAGTTTATTGCCGGCGCCGACGCCGCGCGCCCGATCGAGGCGGAGGTCGAGCTGCTGCGCGAGACCGGCCGCCTGTTCTTCGTGCGCGGGCTGATCGTGCAGGATGGCACGACCTGCGCCAGCTTCACCGCCACCGCGCGCAAGCCCGGTTCGCCGACATGACCGCCGTCCTCGACGCCTATCGCGCGCTCGTCGCTGGCGGTGAACTTCGCGCCGACGCCGACCAGGAGGCCGCCGCCCGCCGCCTCGACACGCTCGCCGCGGAGTTGGAGCAGGTGCCGAGGCGCGGCAGCGTGCTCTGGAAGATGCTCGGCCGCGCGCCCGCCCCGCCGCAGGGCGTATACCTGTGGGGCGGCGTCGGGCGCGGCAAGTCGATGCTGATGGACCTGTTCTTCGAGAACGTCGCCGTCCACCGCAAGCGCCGCGTCCACTTTCACGCCTTCATGATCGAGGTCCATGCCCGCCTCCACAAGGAGCGCGCCAAGGAAAGCGGCGATCCGATCCTGCCGGTGGCGGAGGCGATGGTGGGCGAGACGCGCCTGCTCGCCTTCGACGAGATGGTCATCAACAACTCGGCCGACGCGATGATCCTGTCGCGGCTGTTCACCGCGATGATGAGCCATGGCCTGACCGTCGTCGCGACCTCGAACCGCGTGCCCGAGGACCTCTACAAGGACGGGCTCAATCGCGAGCATTTCCTCCCCTTTATCGCGCTGATCCGCGAGAAGATGGACGTCCTGTCCTTAAACGGCCCCGTCGATTACCGCCGCGACCGCCTGGGCAGCATGGAGACGTGGCTCGTCCCCAACGGCGCGGAAGCGACGGCGAAGCTTTCCGAGGCGTTCTTCCGGCTCACCGACTTCGCCGTCGAGGATCGCGACCACGTTCCGACCTGCGACCTCGACCTCGGCGGGCGGAGCCTGCATGTGCCGAAGTGCCTGAAGGGCGTCGCGGTGTTCAGCTTCAAGCGGTTGTGCGGCGAGCCCCGCGGCGCGCCCGATTATCTCGCGATCGCGCGGCGCTTCCACACTGTCATCCTCGTCGGCATTCCTAGGCTCGGTCCCGACAACCGCAACGAGGCGGCGCGCTTCGTCACGCTGATCGACGCGCTGTACGAGCACAAGGTCAAGCTGCTTGCCGCCGCCGACGCGGTGCCGGAGCATCTGTACGAAAAGGGTGACGGCGCGTTCGAGTTCGAGCGGACGGTCAGCCGCCTCAACGAAATGCGCTCCGACGCGTATCTGGCGCTCGGCCATGGCGAGGGGGAACAGGGATGACCGCACGCATCAACCGCGACACCCGGCTGTGCATCTCACTGTCCGCGCGGCCGGGCAATTTCGGCACGCGTTTCCAGAACCACCTCTATGAGGCGCTCGGCCTCGACTATGTCTACAAGGCGTTCTCGACGACTGATATCGAGGGGGCGGTGCGCGGGATCCGCGCGCTCGGCATCCGCGGCTGCGCGGTGTCGATGCCGTTCAAGGAAGCGGTGATCCCGCTGATCGACGAACTCGATCCCTCGGCGGCGTCGATCGGCGCGGTCAACACCATCGTCAACGACGACGGCCGGCTCACCGGCTACAACACCGACTATCTTGCCGTCGTCCAGTTGATGCAGCGGCATCAGGTGCCCACCGAAACGCGCTGGGCCCTGGCGGGCGCGGGCGGGATGGCGAAGGCGGTGGCCTCGGCGCTGGTCGACTATGGCTATACGAACGGCACGATTATCGCGCGCAACGAGCCCAAGCGGCGCGAACTCGCCGACCGGCTCGGCATCGCGCATGCCGAGGTGGCGCCCGCGGGCATCGCGATGCTCGTCAACGCCACGCCGATCGGCATGGCCGGCGGCGCGGAGGCGGACGCCCTGCCCTTCTCGTCCGAGGCAATCGACGCCGCGGAGATCGTCTTCGACGTCGTCGCGATCCCGCCCGAGACGCCGCTGATCCGGATGGCTCAAAACAAGGGCAAGCGCGTTATCACCGGCGACGCCGTGCTCGTGCTGCAAGGGCGCGAGCAGTTCGTCCTCTATACCGGCGTCCAGCCCGACGAAGCGATCGTCGACGCGGCAGCAAGGGTCGCGCTCGCGCCTTAATGCACTTGCGAACCATTCGCAAAGATAGTTGAGCCCCGGGGTCGAAAGGCGGTTGTGGCATCGGGCCAAAAGGCCTAAGTCGCCCCCGTTCTCGCGGGTGCCCGTGTGTGCGCCCGCCTTCTCGGGTTCCGTCTAGGGAGGATCCATGGCTCGCAAGAAGATCGCGCTGATCGGCGCCGGTAACATCGGCGGCACGCTCGCGCACCTCGCCGCGCTCAAGGGGCTTGGCGACATCGTGCTGTTCGACGTGGTCGAGGGCGTGCCGCAGGGCAAGGCGCTGGACCTCAGCCAGTGCGGCCCGGTCGAGGGCTTCGACGCGACCATCATCGGCACCAACGATTACAAGGACATCGCCGGCGCCGACGTCATCATCGTCACCGCCGGTGTCGCCCGCAAGCCGGGCATGAGCCGCGACGACCTGCTCGGCATCAACCTCAAGGTCATGAAGGCCGTGGGCGAGGGCATCGCCGCCAACGCCCCCGACGCGTTCGTGATCTGCATCACCAACCCGCTCGACGCGATGGTGTGGGCGCTGCGTGAATTCTCCGGCCTGCCGCACAACAAGGTCGTCGGCATGGCCGGCGTGCTCGACTCGGCACGCTTCAGCCACTTCCTCGCCGACGAGTTCAAGGTGTCGGTGAAGGACGTGAACAGCTTCGTGCTGGGCGGCCACGGCGACACGATGGTCCCCGTCCTCGAATATTCGACCGTCAGCGGCATCCCCGTCAGCGACCTGATCGCGATGGGCTTCTCGACGCAGGAGCGCATCGACGCGATCGTCCAGCGCACGCGCTCGGGCGGCGGCGAGATTGTCGCGCTCCTGAAGACCGGCTCGGCCTATTACGCGCCGGCGACCAGCGGCATCGCGATGGCCGAGGCGTATCTCTTCGACAAGAAGCGCGTCCTTCCGGCCGCGGCGCACCTGACTGGCCAGTACGGCGTTGACGACCTCTATGTCGGCGTCCCCGTCGTGATCGGTGCCGGCGGCGTCGAGAAGGTCATCGAGATCAACCTGACCGAAGAGGCCAAGCAGAACCTCACCGTCTCGGTCGACGCGGTCAAGGAACTGCTGGTCGCGTGCAAGGGGATCGATAGCAGCCTGAACTGATTGGCGACATACGCAACCACCCCGGCGAAGGCCGGGGTCCAGTGGAACGGCTGGACCATCGATGACTGCGGCCTTTGTCTACATCATGGCCAGTCACCGCAACGGCACGATCTACTTGGGCTCGACGATCGATTTGGTGCGCCGTGTTTGGGAGCATCGTAGCAACGTCGTCGAAGGGTTTACCAAACGCTATGGCTGTCACCAGCTGGTTTGGTTCGAAGTGCATGATTGCTGGGAAAGTGCGCGGCTTCGCGAACGACGCATGAAGGAATGGAAACGCGATTGGAAGTTGCGTGAGATCGAGAGGCTCAATCCCGGATGGGAAGACCTCTACGAACGGATCGCACAACCATGAACGTCTCGCCAACTGGACCCCGGCCTTCGCCGGGGTGGTAGGATCGGAGAAACGATGAGCATCCTCGTCGACAAGAACACCAAGGTCATCGTCCAGGGCATGACCGGCGCCACCGGCACGTTCCATACCGAGCAGGCGCTCGCGTACGGCACGCAGATGGTTGGCGGCGTGACGCCCGGTAAGGGCGGATCGCAGCATATCGGCCTTCCCGTGTTCGACACCGTCGGCGAGGCGGTCGACGCGACCGGCGCGACGGCCAGCGTCGTCTATGTGCCCCCCGCCTTCGCCGCGGACTCCATCCTCGAGGCGATCGATGCCGAAGTGCCGCTGATCGTCGCGATCACGGAGGGCATTCCGGTGCTCGACATGGTCAAGGTCAAGCGCGCGCTGTCGGGTTCGAAGTCGCGGCTGATCGGCCCGAACTGCCCCGGCGTGCTGACGCCCGGCGAGTGCAAGATCGGCATCATGCCGGGCTCGATCTTCTCCAAGGGGTCGGTCGGCGTGGTCAGCCGCTCGGGCACGCTCACCTATGAGGCGGTGTTCCAGACGACCAATGCGGGCCTGGGCCAGACCACCGCGGTCGGCATCGGCGGCGATCCGGTCAACGGCACCAACTTCATCGACGTGCTGGAGCTGTTCCTCGCCGACGAGGCGACCCAGTCGATCATCATGATCGGCGAGATCGGCGGCGACGCCGAGGAGCAGGCCGCACAGTTCCTGATCGACGAGGCCAAGCGTGGCCGCAAGAAGCCGATGGCCGGCTTCATCGCGGGCCGCACGGCGCCTCCGGGCCGCCGCATGGGCCATGCCGGCGCGATCGTCTCGGGCGGCAAGGGCGATGCCGAGAGCAAGATCGCGGCGATGGAAGCGGCCGGGATCAAGGTCTCGGCCAGCCCCAGCCTTCTCGGCGAGACGCTGGTCGAGGTTCTGAAGGGTTGATTGTCATCCTCTCCCCTTGCGGGAGAGGATACGAAGCCTTGGCGGCTTGCCGCCTAGGCGAAGTTGGAGAGGGGTAGCGAGCCGCAGGCTCGCGCGCTTTCCCCGAAAGCGCTTACCCCTCACCCAGCTACGACTAAGGCCTTGCAGGCCTAAGTCTGCGCAACCCTCTCCCGCAAGGGGAGAGGGAGGAGATGGTAAATGGGTTACGAAGGTCAGGATTTCGCGGATGTCGCCGGCGGCGTGAGCCCCGCGTTCATCGACACGCTCTATGCCCGCTACAAGGCCGATCCGGGTTCGGTCGAGCCGGGCTGGCGGACCTTCTTCGACGGGCTCGAAAATGTCGTGACCGGCCCCAGCTGGGCGCGCAAGAACTGGCCGCTCAGCGACACCGACGCGCTCACCGCAGCGCTCGACCCGACGCAGATGGAGCCCGCGCCCAAGCCCGCCAAGGGTGGTGGCGCCGCGCCTGCGCCCAAGGCTGCGCCCGCCCCCTCGACCGCCGACATCCAGCGCGCCGCGCAGGATTCGATTCGCGCGATGATGCTGATCCGCACCTATCGCGTGCGCGGGCACCTAGCCGCCAATCTCGACCCGCTCGGCCTCTCCAAGCGCGAGATGCCCGAGGATCTCAAGACCGAGCATCACGGCTTCAGCGACAGCGAGATCGACCGCCCCGTCTATCTCGGCGGCTCGCTCGGCTTCGAGACCGCGACGATCCGCCAGGTCGTCGACACGCTGCGCAAGAATTACTGCGGCAATGTCGGCCTCGAATACATGCACATCGCCGATGTCGAGGAGCGTCGCTTCCTCCAGGAGCGGATGGAAGGCAAGGACAAGGAGATCGACTTCACGCCCAACGGCAAGAAGGCGATCCTGTCCAAGGTCATCGAGGCCGAGCAGTGGGAGAAGTTCCTGGGCCGCAAGTACGTCGGCACCAAGCGCTTCGGCCTGGACGGCGGCGAGTCGATGATCCCCGCGCTCGAAGCCGTCATCAAGTACGGCGGCCAGCTCGGCGTTCGCGAGATCGTCTATGGCATGGCGCATCGCGGCCGCCTCAACGTGCTGGCCAACGTGCTCGCCAAGCCGACGCGCGTGATCTTCCACGAATTTGCCGGCGGCTCGGCCAACCCCGACGACATCGGCGGCTCGGGCGACGTCAAATATCACCTCGGCACCTCGACCGACCGTGAATTCGACGGGATCAACGTCCACATGTCGCTGGTCGCCAACCCCAGCCACCTGGAGGCGGTGAATCCCGTCGTCCTCGGCAAGGTGCGTGCGCAGCAGACCTTCCGCCAGGATCTGGGCAAGCACGAGCAGGTGCTGCCCGTCCTGATCCACGGCGACGCGGCGTTCGCGGGCCAGGGCATCGTCTGGGAGTGCCTCGGCTTCTCGGGCATCCGCGGGTACAACACCGGGGGCTGCGTCCACTTCGTCATCAACAACCAGATCGGCTTCACGACGAGCCCTCAATTCGCGCGCTCCTCGCCCTATCCGTCGGACGTCGCCAAGGGCGTCCAGGCGCCGATCCTGCACGTCAACGGCGACGATCCCGAGGCGGTGACCTTCGCGTGCAAGGTCGCGACCGAGTTCCGCCAGACCTTCAAGCGCGACGTCGTCATCGACATGTGGTGCTATCGCCGCTTCGGCCACAACGAGGGTGACGAGCCGAGCTTCACCCAGCCGATCATGTACAAGGCGATCCGCCAGCATCCGCCGGTCAGCGAGATCTATGCCAAGCGCCTGGTCGCCGAGGGCGTGGTCGACGACGGCTTCGTCAAGGCCCGCACCGACGAGATCACCCAGTCGCTTGAAGAATCGTTCGAGAGCGCCAAGGGCTACAAGCCCAACAAGGCGGACTGGTTCGCCGGCCGCTGGTCAGGCCTCCATGCCCCCGTCGATGCCGAGACCACGCGTCGCAGCGTCGATACCGGCATCGAGCAGAAGCTGTTCGACTCGCTCGGCCGCACGCTGACCGAGGCGCCCGAGGGCTATGAGCTCCACAAGACGCTCGGCCGCGTGCTCGATGCCAAGCGCGAGATGTTCCGCTCGGGCACCGGCTTCGACTGGGCGACCGGCGAGGCACTGGCGTTCGGCTCGCTCCTGTCGGAAGGCTATGGCGTCCGCCTGTCGGGCCAGGATTCGGGTCGCGGCACCTTCAGCCAGCGTCACGCCGTCTGGGTCGACCAGAATGACGAGCGCCGCTACATTCCGCTCAGCGAGATCCCGCACGGCCGGTTCGAGGTGCTCGACAGCCCGCTGTCCGAATATGGCGTGCTCGGCTTCGAGTACGGGTTCGCGCTTGCCGATCCCAAGACCTTGGTGCTCTGGGAAGCGCAGTTCGGCGACTTCGCCAACGGCGCGCAGATCATGATCGACCAGTTCATCGCCTCGGGCGAAGCCAAGTGGCTGCGCGCCAACGGCCTCGTCCTGCTGCTGCCGCACGGCTATGAAGGCCAGGGGCCGGAGCATTCGTCGGCGCGCCTGGAGCGGTTCCTCCAGCTCTGCGCGCAGGACAATATGCAGGTCGCCAACTGCACCACGCCGGCCAACTACTTCCACCTGCTGCGCCGGCAGATGCACCGCAACTTCCGCAAGCCTTTGGTCGTGTTCACGCCCAAGTCGCTGCTCCGCCACAAGATGGCGGTGTCGAAGGCAGAGGATTTCCTCGGCACCAGCCACTTCCAGCGCCTGCTCTCCGACCCTTCGGCACCCGCCGACGACGTGACGAAGCGCGTCGTGCTTTGCTCGGGCAAGGTCGCCTACGACCTGATCGAGGCGCGCGATGCGGCCGGCGACGCGGCCACGCAGATCATCCGTGTCGAGCAGATCTATCCCTTCCCCGGCGATCCGCTCGCCGAGCGGCTGCGGCGCATGCCGCAGCTCGAGGATGTGGTCTGGGCGCAGGAAGAGCCGAAGAACAACGGCTCGTGGTTCTTCGTCGAGCCGATGATCGAGGAGGCGCTCGCCGCTGCTGAGGCCCCGGTCAGGCGCGCGCGTTATGCCGGCCGTGCGGCCTCCGCCTCCCCCGCCACCGGGCTGATGAAGCGGCACCAGACCGAGCAGGGCGCGCTCGTCGCCGACGCGCTCGGCCACAGCGTGCGCGAGGAAATCCGCCGCACCCGCGAGACCCAAGACAAGCGTACGACCGGCAAGGCCGCGTCGTGATCGAAGCCTGAGATAAGGACCCTCCCCATGGCCACCGAAATCCTCGTCCCCGTGCTGGGCGAATCGATCACCGAAGCGACGCTCGGCGAATGGCTCAAGCAGCCGGGTGAGGCCGTCGCCGCCGACGAGCCCGTCGCCAGCCTCGAGACCGACAAGGTCTCGGTCGAAGTGCCCGCCCCCGCGGCCGGCGTGATGGGCCAGCACGCGGTGAAGCCCGGCGACACCGTCAATGTCGGCGCGATGATCGGCACAATCGAGGTGGGCGACGGTGCTGCCGCCGCGCCGAAGCCCCAGGCGCCGGCTGCTGCCCCCGCCCCGACGCCGGCTCCAGCGCCGACCGAGCCCGCACAGCAGGCGCCCGCTGGCGGTGAGAATGTCGAGGCCGCCGCGCTCTCGCCCTCGGTCCGCCGCGCGATCCTGGAGCACGGCGTCGATCCCGCCACGATCAAGGGCTCGGGCAAGGATGGCCGCATCACCAAGGAGGACGTCGTCGCCGCCGCCTCCGCCAAGTCGAGCGCGCCGGCTGCCCCTGCCCCGGCCGCGGCACCCGCCGCAGCCGTCGCCGCGCCGGCGGGCGACAACCGCCGCGAGGAGCGCGTCCGCATGACGCGTCTGCGCCAGACGATCGCCAAGCGCCTGAAGGACGCGCAGGACACCGCCGCGCTCCTCACCACCTTCAACGACGTCGACATGTCGGCCGTCATCGAGGCGCGCGCCAAGTACAAGGATCTGTTCGAGAAGAAACACGGCGTCCGCCTCGGCTTCATGGGCTTCTTCGTGAAGGCCGCGTGCATGGCGTTGAAGGACATTCCCGCCGTCAACGCCTCGATCGAGGGCGACGAGATCGTCTATCGCGACTATGCCGACATCTCGGTCGCCGTCTCCGCGCCGCAGGGCCTGGTCGTCCCCGTCATCCGCAATGCCGAGAGCCTGTCGGTCGCCGGCATCGAGAAGACGATCGGCGACTTCGGCAAGCGCGCCAAGGACGGCACGCTCAAGATGGACGAGATGAAGGGCGGTACCTTCACCATCTCGAACGGCGGCGTGTTCGGCTCGCTGATGTCGACCCCGATCATCAACCCGCCGCAGTCGGCGGTGCTGGGTCTCCACCGCATCGAGGACCGGCCGGTCGTCCGGGACGGCCAGGTCGTCGTCCGCCCGATGATGTACCTGGCGCTGTCCTACGACCACCGTCTGATCGACGGGCGTGAGGCGGTGACCTTCCTCGTCGCGCTCAAGAACGCGATCGAGGATCCGACGCGCCTGCTGATCGACCTTTGATTCGTTAAGTCCGTTCGTCCTGAGTAGCCATTGAGCGAAGTCGAAATGGCGTTTCGAAGGATGCTTCGATACGGGTCTTCGACAAGCTCAGCCCCTACTCAGCACGAACGGGTGGGGTAGCCCCGCACGGGAGTGTGTAAAATGGCTGAATACGACTTCGACGTCCTGGTGATCGGTGCCGGCCCCGGCGGCTATGTCGCGGCGATCCGTGCGGCCCAGCTTGGCCAGCGCGTCGCGTGTGCCGAGAGCCGCGAGACGCTGGGCGGCACCTGCCTCAACGTCGGCTGCATCCCGTCCAAGGCGCTGCTCCACGCGTCCGAGCTCTACGAAGAGGCCGCAGGCGGCAAGCTTGCCAAGCTCGGCGTCAAGTTCGACGGCGTCAGCCTCGACCTCGACACGATGCACGCGCAGCGGCTCGACGCCGTCAAGGGCCTGACCGGCGGCATCGAGTACCTCTTCAAGAAGAACAAGGTCGAGTGGCTAAAGGGCCGTGCGAGCTTCGTCGATTCCTCGACGGTGCAGGTCGGCGATCGCCAGGTCACCGCGCGCGACATCGTCATCGCGACCGGCTCGTCGGTCACCCCCCTCCCCGGCGTCGAGGTCGACCAGAAGGTCGTCGTCGATTCGACCGGCGCGCTCGAGCTTGCCAAGGTCCCCGGCCACCTCGTCGTGATCGGCGGCGGCGTCATCGGCCTCGAGCTCGGCAGCGTCTGGAAGCGCCTGGGCGCCAAGGTCACCGTGATCGAGTATCTCGACCAGATCCTGCCCGGCTTCGACGGCGACGTCCGCAAGGAGAGCGCGAAGCTCTTCAAGAAGCAGGGCCTCGAGTTCAAAACGGGCACCAAGGTCACCGGCGTCGTCGTCAACGGCGACAGGGCGACGATCACCGTCGAGCCCGCCGCCGGCGGCGCGGCCGAGACGATCGAGGCCGACAACGTCCTCGTCGCGATCGGCCGTCGTCCGAATACCGAGGGGCTGAACCTCGAAGCTGCCGGCCTGACCCTCAACCAGCGCCACCAGATCGAGGTCGATCACGATTTCACGACCAAGGTCGACGGCATCTGGGCGATCGGCGACGTCACGCCCGGCCCGATGCTCGCGCACAAGGCCGAGGACGAGGGCATTGCGGTGGCCGAGAACATCGCCGGCCAGACCGGCATCGTGAACCACGACCTGATCCCCAGCGTCGTCTACACCATGCCCGAGATCGCCGGCGTCGGCCTGACCGAGGAAGCCGCGCGTGAAAAGGGCGAGGTGAAGGTCGGCAAGTTCCCGATGGCCGGCAACAGCCGCGCCAAGACCAACCACGAACCGGACGGTTTCGTGAAGATCATCTCCGACGCGGAGAGCGATCGCGTGCTCGGCGTCTGGATCATCACCTCGGTCGCGGGCACGATGATTGCGCAGGCGACGCAGGCCATGGAGTTCGGCTCCACGGCCGAGGATATCGCCTATACCTGCCACGCGCACCCGACTCATTCGGAAGCGCTGAAGGAAGCCGCGATGGCGGTCCGCGGCAAGCCGATCCACGTCTGAGGCGTACGGAGGCGGCTCGCGCCGCCTCCTTTGGTGATTACGATAATCAGGCGTTCAGCGCACCGGGGCGGTCAACCCGCCCCGGTGCGTCCCGGTCTCAAACGTCGTCGTCGGGGCTCTCGCCGACCATCAGCTCCTCCGCCACTTCGGCGGTGCGGGCGCGGATCGCGGCTTCGAGGCGGGCGGTGATCTCCGGGTTCTCGCGGAGGAAGTTCTTCGAATTCTCGCGGCCCTGGCCGATGCGGACGCTGTCATAGCTGAACCAGGCGCCGGCCTTCTCGACCAGTCCCGCCTTGACGCCCAGGTCGAGGATCTCGCCGATCTTCGAGATGCCCTCGCCGTACATGATGTCGAATTCGACCTGCTTGAACGGCGGCGCGACCTTGTTCTTGACGACCTTCACACGCGTGGCGTTGCCGGTCACCTCGTCACGGTCCTTGATCTGGCCGGTGCGGCGGATGTCGAGGCGGACCGAAGCGTAGAATTTGAGCGCGTTGCCGCCCGTCGTCGTCTCTGGGTTGCCGTACATCACGCCGATCTTCATGCGCAGCTGGTTGATGAAGATCACCATGCAGCGCGAGCGGCTGATCGACCCCGTCAGCTTGCGCAGCGACTGCGACATGAGGCGCGCCTGAAGGCCGACATGGCTGTCGCCCATCTCGCCCTCGATTTCCGCGCGGGGCACCAGCGCCGCAACCGAATCGACCACCAGCACATCGATCGCGTTCGACCGCACCAGCGTGTCCACGATCTCCAGCGCCTGCTCGCCCGTGTCGGGCTGCGACACGATCAGCTCGTCGATGTTGACGCCCAGCTTCTTGGCATAGACGGGGTCGAGTGCGTGCTCGGCATCAACGAACGCCGCGGTGCCGCCACCCTTCTGCGCCTCGGCGATGCAGTGGAGCGCCAGCGTCGTCTTGCCCGAGCTCTCCGGACCATAGACCTCGATCACGCGGCCGCGCGGCAGGCCGCCGACGCCGAGCGCGATGTCGAGCCCGAGCGAGCCGGTCGAGATCGCCTCGATCTGCATCGTCTCCTTCTGGCCCAGCCGCATTGCCGATCCCTTGCCAAAGGCACGATCGATCTGTGCCAGAGCGGCGTCGAGCGCCTTTTGCCGGTCCGAGTTCGCGGTCGCCATGTCGTTCCCGATCACCTTGAGCTGAGCTGCCATTTTCCGCTTTCCTCGCTAGAGCAACCGCGCGCCCCGTTCAACGCGCGCGAGCTTCGTACCCAATTCGTTCGATGAGAACAAGATGGGAACGTGGTAGCGCAACCACAAGCGTGGCTTCGGTTCCTCGTGCGTCCGGGTCGTTGCACCCAAAAGCGCTTTCAAGAGTTTGAGGCTGCTGCATCGCAGCATCATGAACGCTGCTCATGGATCGAACGCCTTGCGCTTTCTCACCAGTCCTGCCCGGTTCCTGATCCACTATGTCGCCGCTCGGCCGCTCGGTTTTCTGCTGCTCGGCGCGATCGTCGTCGCGGCGAGCGCGGGGTCGATCGGCACGCAATATGCCATGAAGCTGCTGATCGACGCGATGACCGCGAAGAGCGCGCTGGCGGCGGTCTATTGGGCACTGGGGCTGTTCATCGGCCTAGTGGTGGCCGAGAGCCTGCTTCAGCGGGCTGCCGCGTTCCTGCTCGGGCACCTGACCGTCACGTCGGGGGTGCGCATCCGCCTCGACATGTTCGACTATCTGACCGGGCACCAGATGCCTTTCTTCCAGCAGCAGCGCGCCGGATCGCTCGGCCATCGCATCGGCTCGCTCGCGGGCAATTTCGGCGCGCTCGTTCACCGGCTGGTGATGGAGGTGACGCCGCCGATCGTTGCGTTCGTCGGCGCGCTCGTCATCTTCGTAACGATCGACCCGGCAATGGCGGCGGTACTGGGCGGCATCTTCCTGACCGTCACCGCGATCCTCGTCATCCACGGCCTCAAGGGGCACGTCCACCACCGCGCGTTCGCGCAAAAGGCGGGCGTCGTCGGCGGCGAGCTGGTCGACCTGATCGGCAATATTTGGGTGCTCAAGGCATTCGCCGCGCGCCGGCGCGAGCTCGACCGGCTGGACGTGATCCTCAAGGACGAGGCGCACGCCCAGCGCAAGGGCTGGTTCTTCGTCGAGCGCGTCCGCGGCCTCTATGACATCGCGATGGCGGCGATGGTCGCGGGCACGCTCGTCTGGGCGATCGGCCGCTGGTCGGCCGGAGCGGTGACGACGGGCGATGTCGTCATCATCACCACCCTCACCTTCCGCATGCTCCACGGCGCGCGCGACCTGGCGATGGCGCTGATCGATACCAGCCAGCAGTTCAGCTACCTCGACGAGACGCTGGAGATCGTTGGCGTGCCGCACACGCTGACTGACGCGCCGGACGCCCCCGCGCTCGTGCCGGGCGCGGGCACCGTCGCGTTCGAGGCAGTGAGCTTCGGCTACGACCCCACTCGCCCGATCCTGCGCGACCTGAGCTTCGACGTACCCGCCGGGCAGAAGGTCGGCATCGTCGGCCCGTCGGGTGCGGGCAAGTCGTCGATCCTCCAGCTCGTCCAGCGCTTCTACGACGCGGGCGCCGGCCGCGTGCTGATCGACGGCCAGCCTGCCGATGCGGTGACGCAGGAAAGCCTCAACCAGGCGATCGCGATGGTGCCGCAGGAGGTGCTGCTGTTCCACCGCAGCGTCATGGACAATATCCGCTTCGCCCGCCCCGAAGCGACCGACGAGGACGTGCGGCGCGCGGCGGAGGCGGCGGGCTGCGCCGACTTCATCGCCGAGCTGCCCGACGGCTATGACAGCATCGTCGGGGAGCGCGGCACGTCGCTGTCGGGCGGCCAGCGCCAGCGGATCGGCATCGCCCGCGCCTTCCTGAAGGACGCACGCATCGTGCTTCTGGACGAGGCGACGTCGGCGCTCGACACCGAATCGGAACTGGCGGTGCAGGCGGGGCTCGAGCGGCTGATGGTCGGCCGCACCGTGCTGGCGGTCGCGCACCGGCTGTCGACGATTGCCGAATTCGACCGCGTGCTGGTGGTCGAGCGCGGCCGCATCGTCGAGGACGGCGCACCGCAGCACCTGTTGATGCGCGAGGAGGGCGAGTTCCGCCGCCTGTGGGCGCTCCAGGCGCAGGGGCTGGAGCTCGACGACAAGCCCGAGCCGAAGCTGCGCCTGATCGGCGGGAACGCGATGCTGGGCCTCAACGACCGCGTTCAGGCGGCGTGGCGCAGGGCGTCTGGCAAGGGGTGATGGATACCGGAGCGCCGGTGCCGTACAGGTCGAGTCTTGCAACTCGTCAGATCGGGGTCTGCCTTCCCCGTTCGTGCTGAGTAGAGACCGAGCGAAGTCGAGGGCTCGTATCGAAGTACGCTGGTCGCAAGATCGCCTGTCCTTCGATACGCCACTTCGACAAGCTCAGCGGCTACTCAGGACGAACGGATAAGCGTGGGACGGGCTCACCGCCCTACCCGGACCCAAGCGCCTACCGGCAATCCTCCGCCACGCGCAGGATTTCGGGCCAGGCGGGGATCACCAGCGGGCGCGGCGTCGCGCCCTCGACCACGAACCGCCCGCGGCTGAAGCCCATCGCGTCGAGCAATCCGTCCCGCGCGGGCAGGCGCACCTGCACCATGCCCGCGGCCCCTGGCGTCAGCGACAGCGTCCGTGCGGTGCTGCTGGTGCGTACCACCGCACGCGATCCGCTCCCCTGCACCGCGAACGTCACCGTCGACGCGGCGCGGTCGCAAGTCAGGCTCGCCACGCCAGTGCCGAAGCGCGCCACCGATCCGCCCGCCGTCGCGGTGTAGCGCCAGTCCCCCGGCGTCAGCGGCCAGTCGCGCCAGTCGCTGGAGGCGGGCGGCGGCGCGGGTGGCGGTGTCGGGCGCGGCGTGGGCGCCGGCCGCGGCTCGGGCGTCGGCTGCGGAAGCGGCCGGGCCGGCGGCACGCAGGCGGCGAGAGCGACGAGCGGCAGGGCGGCGAGAAGCGGACGCAACATGGCTCGCCTTATGCGGGCGCATGGCCCCGCGTTCAACCGCCCTCCGCCCCGCCGCCCACGCGCTGCGCCGGGCCAATCGGCACGATGCCGGTCGGATTGATGTCGGGGTGGCTGCGGTAATAATGCGTCTTGATCTGGTTGAGGTCGATCGTCGCGGCGACGCCGGGCAGCGCGGCGATCCGCTCGGCGAAGTCCGACAGCCGCGGATAGTCGATCAGCCGCCGCCAGTTGCACTTGAAATGCCCGTGATAGACGGGATCGAAGCGCACCAGGGTCGTGAAGGTGCGGATGTCCGCTTCGGTCAGCCGGTCGCCCGCCAGCCACTCGCGATCGTCCAGCCTCGATTCCAGCCAGTCGAGCGTCTCGAACACGCCCCGCGCCGCTTCTTCATAGGCGGACTGCCGGGTTGCGAAGCCCGCGCGATAGACGCCGTTGTTGAGGCCGGGATAGACGCGGTCATTGATCGCATCAATTTCGCCGCGAAGATCGGCGGGGTAGAAGTCGCCCGGCCTGGCGCCCAGATCGTCGAACGCGGTTGACAGCATTCGCAGGATGTCGGCCGATTCGTTGCTGACGATCGTCTCGTCTTGTTCGTCCCACAGCACCGGCACGGTGACCTTGCCGCTCATGCCGGGCTCGGCGCGCGTATAGAGTTGGTGGAGGTGCGACAGACCGTAGAGCGGCTCGCCCGAGCCGCCATCTTGCGGCTCGAAGCTCCAGCCGTCCTCGCCCATGATCGGCCCGACGACCGTCACCGGAATGAGCGCTTCCAGCCCCTTGAGCGCGCGGACCACCAGCGTGCGGTGCGCCCACGGGCAGGCGAGGCTGACATAGAGCCGATAGCGGCCCGCTTCCGCCTTCCAGCCGCGCTGGCCCTCGGGCCCCGGCCCGCCGTCCCGCGTTAGCCAGCCGCGAAAGCCGCTGTCCGCTCGCTCGAACTCACCCTTGTCATTGGTCGGTGCGACCGCGTCGTCGCTCGTCCACTTGCCGTCGATCAGTTTTCCCATGCCGACCCAACGCGGCCGGGCTATTTCCGCTCCGGCAGCGCGATCTCGAACAGGCGGGGCCAATCCTTGCCGGTGACGTAGAGGCGCTTGCCCGCCTCGTCCCAGGCGATGCCGTTGAGCACCGCCTCCGGATCGCGTGCGGCAACTTCCCGCACCAGCGGCGACAGGTCGAAGCGGCGCGCGACGCAGCCCGTCTTCGGATCGATCGCGACGATCACGTCGCTGTGCCAGACATTGGCGAAGACAAGCCCGTCGATCCACTCGAGCTCGTTGAGCTGCGGCAGCGGCGTTCCGGCCAGCGTCACGCGCACGCGACCCGTCTCGGCAAAGGTCGCCGGATCGTGGAAGATCAGGCTGTCGCTACCGTCCGAGCGGATCCAGCGCTTGCCGTCGCTCGTCAGTCCCCAGCCCTCGCCCTCGTAGCGAAAGGTGCCGAGCGGCCGCAGCGTGTCGGCGGCGAAGCGATGCGCGACGCCGTTGGTCCAGGTCAGCGCGACCAGCTCGTTGCCGATCCGCCCCAATCCCTCGCCAAACTGATTGGCGGGGATCGCCCGCCGCATCAGCACGCGGCCGGTCGCGGCATCGACGCGCCGCACCTGCGACTCGCCATATTGCCCGGTCGATTCGATCAGCGCGCCGCGGTGCCAGATCAGCCCCTGCGTGAACGCCATCGGGTCGTGTGCCATCCGCCGGACGACCCGCACGCCCTCGAGCGCCGGAGCCGGACAAGTCGCCGCGGGCACCGCGTCCTGCGCCAGCGCCGGACACGAAAACGCCGCGCCGGCAAGGACCGACGCGGCGATTCGCAGGATCGTTGCGGCGCGCATCGCGCGTGCCCCGATCGTCCGGTTACTGAACCGGGTTCAGATTGACCGCGGCATATTTGCCACGACGATCGACCTCGAGCTCGAACTCGAGACGGTCGCCCTCGTTCAGCGTGGGCAGACCCGCACGCTCGACGGCCGAGATGTGGACGAACGCGTCCGGCTGGCCATCGTCGCGCTGGATAAAGCCGAAGCCCTTCATGGCGTTGAAGAACTTGACCGTGCCCGACGAACGCTCGCCGGTCAGCTGGCGCTGCGGACCGCCGGCGCCGCCGCGCGGACCCGCGTCGCGATCGCCGCGCGGCGTCGCTGCCGAACCACCGGTAACGGGAAGCGGCTCGCCATCGATCTTGAGCTCGGTCGCCGAGATGCGACCGCCGCGATCGACGAGCGTGAAGCCCAGCGGCTGGCCCTCGGCCAGGCCGGTGAGGCCCGCCTGCTCGACCGCCGACACGTGGACGAACACGTCCTCGCCGCCGTCGTCACGGACGATGAAGCCGAAGCCCTTCTGACCGTTGAAGAACTTGACGACGCCCTTGCCCTCGCCGACGACCTGGGGAGGCATGCCGCCGCGACCACCGCCGCCGAAGCCGCCACCGCCGCCGCCGAAACCACCGCCGCCGCCGCGGTAACCACCGCCGCCACCGCCGCCGAAGCCGCCACCGCCGCCGCCATAGCCGCCGCCACCGCCGAAGCGGTCGCCGCCGCCGAAGCCGCCGCGATCACCGAAGCCGCCGCCGCCGCCACCGAAGTCGTCGCCGCCGAAGAAATCGCGCTTATCCTTGCCGCCGCGGCCACCGCGGCCACCGCCGCGCCCTCGATCGAAACCCATGCCCTGTTCGTCTTCCCGGTTCGTCCGCTACAATCATCGAAACCCAAGCGCCGGACGAAGAACGCAGGTGTCCATGCGCCCAAAAGTCAGGCGCCTCACTTCACCGCATAGCCGATAATTTCGGGCACCGCGAACGAATTCGTCGCAAATGCGGCGTTTATAGGGAACATTGGCGATTGACGTTGCTTCGTCGCAACGAAAGCACAGGTCATGGAAAACATCAGCGCACTTCTCGCCGATCCGGCCGCCTGGGCCGCCCTCATCACGCTGATCGTGATGGAGGTGGTGCTTGGAATCGACAATCTGATCTTCATCTCGATTCTGTCGAACAAGCTGCCCGAGGGACAGCGGCAGAAGGCGCGCAGGGTCGGCATCGGCCTTGCGCTGGTGATGCGCCTGTTGCTGCTCACAGCGATCGCCTGGATCGTCGCGCTGACGCAGCCCGTCTTCGACCTCGGCATCACCGGCCCCCTGGGCGCGCATGGCGAGCCCAGCTTCGAGACGCAATTCTCGTGGCGCGACCTCATCCTGATCGCCGGCGGTCTGTTCCTGATGTGGAAGGCGACCAAGGAGATCCACCACACGCTCGATCATGAGGAAAGTCCCGAGCTTCTCGACAAGACCAAGAGCGCGGTCGAGATCGGGTTCACCGCCGCGATCGTTCAGATCATCCTGCTCGACATCGTCTTCTCGATCGATTCGATCCTGACCGCGGTCGGCATGACCGAGCATGTCGAGATCATGTATGTCGCGGTGATCGTCGCGGTCACGGTGATGCTGGTCGCCGCCGATCCGCTCGCCAACTTCATCAATCGCAATCCCACCGTCGTGATGCTCGCGCTCGGCTTCCTGCTGATGATCGGCATGGTGTTGATCGCCGAGGGCTTCGGCGCGCACATCCCCAAGGGCTATATCTATACCGCAATGGCGTTTTCCGCCGGGGTCGAGATGCTCAACATCTTTGCGCGGCGGCGACGCGAGCGGGAAAAGGGCGGGCATTGAGCCTGCCCGCCGCTTTCCCTATGGCGCGGCGATGACCGTTCATTTCCATGAGGAAGACCTGCCCGCGGGCGTCTTCGCGCCGGGCGCCTCGATCGCCGTCGATACCGAGACGATGGGCCTGCTCACCCCGCGCGACCGGCTGTGCGTCGTCCAGCTCTCCGACGGGTCGGGCGACGAGCATCTCGTTCGTTTCAATCCGGGCAGCGACTATGCCGCGCCGAACCTGCGCGCCGTGCTCGCCGACCCGGACCGGCTCAAGCTCTATCACTTCGCGCGCTTCGATCTGGCGGCGATCCGCCATTATCTGGGCGTCGTCGCGGCGCCGGTCTATTGCACCAAGATCGCCTCGCGGCTCGTGCGGACCTATACCGACCGGCATGGCCTGAAGGAGCTGGTGCGCGAGCTGCTCGGCCAGGACATCTCGAAGCAGCAGCAGTCCTCCGATTGGGGGGCGCCCATCCTGTCCGACGCGCAGAAGGATTACGCCGCCTCCGACGTGCGCTTCCTCCACGCGCTCAAGACCGAGTTCGACAAGCGGCTGGCGCGCGAGGGGCGGATGGCGCTGGCGCAGGCATGCTTCGACTTCCTGCCGCACCGTGCCGAACTCGACCTGGCCGGCTGGCCCGAGACCGACATCTTCGCCCACGCCTGACCGCCTCTCACCGGAGCCGCCGCTTGTCCGAGATAGCCACCCGCGTCCGCACCGAACGCCAGCGCTGGGCGGCGCCCGGCAGCCGCCACGACGCGCTCGTCCGCGTGCTTCAGGTGGTGCTGCCGATGGGCATCGGCATCCTTGCCGCGTTCCTTGTCATGGCGCCGCTGTTCATGGGCGGCGACGTGTCGTTCGTCCTCGACAAGAACAAGGTCGATGTCGCCGCCGAGCGGATGCGCATCCAGGCGGCCAAGTATCGCGGCGCCGACGACAAGGGCCGCGCGTTCGAGATCGATGCGGGATCGGCCGTCCAGAAAAGCTCGGCCGAGCGCGTGGTTCGCCTCAACCGCCTGGCCGCCGGAATCGAGCTGACCGACGGCCCTGCCACCATCCGCGCCAACCAGGGCCGCTACGACATGGAGACCGATCGCGTCGCCATCGACGGGCCGATCGCGGTGCGCGCCGCCGACGGCTATTCGCTCGACACGCGCGACGCGACCGTCGACCTTCGCGAGCGCAAGCTGCAATCGGGCGGGGCCGTCACCGGCCAGACGCCGCAGGGTCGCTTCAGCGGCAACCGCCTCGAAGCCGATCTCGAGCAAAGAACCGTGCGAATCGTTGGCGACGCCCGCTTGCGGATCGTGCCGCAAAGCGCAAATAGGCGCTGATGCTCCGCGCCCTCGCCCCCCTCGCCGTCGTGCTCGCCGCCAGCGCGGCCTTTCCCGGCGCCGCGGGTGCGCAGCGCCACAATTCGAACGCGCCGATCGACTTCGCGGCGAACGCGATCGAGCTGCAGGATCGCGCCAATCGCGCGGTGCTGTCGGGCGGCGTCAACATCCGCCAGGCCAATCTGACGCTCACCGCCGATCGCGTCACCGTCGCCTATACGGGGCAGGTGATCGGCGGCAGTCCGCAGGTGTCGCGGCTCGACGCCTCGGGCGGGGTCACCGTCGTGCGTCCCGACCAGCGGGCGCGGGCGCAGTACGGCGTCTATGACCTCAACCGCCGCGTCATCACGATGCTGGGCGGCGTGTCGCTGACGCAGGGGACCAACACCGTCACCGGCGGGCGGCTGTCGATCAACCTCGACACCGGACGGGCAGTCATCGACGGCTCCGCAGTCGGTGGCGGCGGGGGCGGCACCGCGACCGACAATGGCGTGGTGCGCCAGAGTGGCCGCGTCACCGGGCGCTTCACCGTGCCCGAACGGCGTTGACAGAAGCGGGACGACGCTGAACCGTCAGCCGACTGGTACAAGTCGCCAAAGCTGATATTGTACGGATATGTCGTCGATCCCCGCACCGATCCTCACCATCGAACCCTGGGTCGAGGCGATGATCTCGGGCAGCCCGATCGCCTCGGTCATCTCCAATCCGCGGATCGCCGACAATCCCATTGTGGCGTGCAACGATGCGTTCTGCACGCTCACCGGCTACGACCGCGACGAGATCGTCGGGCGCAACTGCCGCTTCCTGGCGGGCACCGGTACCGAGCCCTGGCTGACCGAGGAGATCCGCACCGGGGTGCGCGAGCAGCGCCCGGTGCTGGTCGAGATCCTCAACTACAAGAAGGACGGCACCCCCTTCCGCAACGCCGTCGTCGTCGCGCCGATGTTCGACGAGGGTGGCGCGCTCGCCTATTTCGTCGGCTCGCAGGTCGAATTGGGCGAAGGCGTCCCCGGCCCCTCGACCAGCCGCCGCATCAAGGCGGCCGAGAGCATCAAGGCGCTGTCGGAGCGTCAGCGCCAGGTGCTGATGCTCGTCGCCAAGGGGCTGCTCAACAAGCAGATCGCCGGCGTGCTCGGCCTGTCGGAGAAGACGGTGAAGATGCACCGCGCGATCGTGATGGAGCGGCTGGGGATCAGCCGCTCGGCGGAGATGGTGCGGCTGGCGGTCGAAGCGGGGCTTTAAGCGCCTAGCCCCTCTCTTCTTACTTCCCCGGCGTAGGCCGGGGCCCAGTTGGGGGACGGCCGCGATGACGCGGTCCGCTTCGTGACGTCGACCTTCCCAACTGGACCCCGGCCTTCGCCGGGGAAGTAGGAAGAAGAGGTCGCCTTACTCTACGCGGCCGCCGTCCCCCTGCGGCACAAACAACCCCCTCAACTCACCATCCGCCGGAGGGTGTCGATGCGATCCGCCTCCGCCGCCGGCTTGTCGCGGCGGATGCGCGCAATCCGAGGGAAGCGCATCGCCAGCCCCGATTTGTGCCGCTTCGACTCGTGGATCGAATCGAACGCGACCTCCAGCACCAAGGTCTTCTCGACCTCTCGCACCGGGCCGAAGCGCTGGACCGTGTGGTTGCGCACGAACCGGTCGAGCCATTTCAGCTCCTCGTCGGTGAACCCCGAATAGGCCTTGCCGACCGGCAGGAGCTCACCGTCCTCGGTCCAGCAGCCGAACGTATAGTCGCTGTAGAAGCTCGACCGCTTGCCGCTCCCGCGCTGCGCATACATCATCACGCAGTCGGCGGTCAGCGGATCGCGCTTCCATTTGTACCAAAGGCCGACGCGCCGCCCCGCGACATAGGGCGAGTCGCGCCGCTTGAGCATCACTCCCTCGATCGCCGAGTCGCGCGCCCCTTCCCGGATCGCGCCGAGCGCGTCGAAGTCGGGCGCGACGATCACCCGGCTGAGGTCGAACCGCTCGGGGTCGAGCCGCGGGACGAACGCCTCCAGCCGCTCGCGCCGCTCTGCCCAGCCGAGATTGCGCAGGTCCTCGGCGCCGTCGAACAGGATGTCGTAGAGGCGGACGAACGCCGGATAGTCGCCGAGCATCTTGGCCGACACGACCTTTCGCCCCAGCCGCTGTTGCAGCGCGTTGAAGCTTGCCGCCTCCCCGCCCTGCGCTTCGCCCTTCACCAGCAATTCGCCGTCGAGCACGCCGGGCACGGTGAACGCCGCCGCGACTTCCGGAAAGCTGCCGGTCACGTCGTCGCCCGCCCGGCTGTAGAGGCGCGTCTGTCCGGCGACATGGACGAGCTGAACGCGGATGCCGTCCCACTTCCACTCGGCGGCATAGTCGGAGAGGTCGACGGTCCCGTCCTCCAGCGGATGCGCGAGCATGAACGGGCGGAACACCGGTACGTCGGCGGCGCCCGGCTGTTCGCCGCGCCCCTCGGCCCAGTCGAACAGCTCGGCATAGGGCGCGCCGAGGCCGTGCCACACCTCCTCCACCGCGTCGACGTCGAGCCCGAATGCTTGCGCCAGCGCCGTCTTGGCGAGCCGTGCCGACACGCCGACGCGAAGGCCGCCGGTGGCGAGCTTGAGCAACGCATAGCGTTCGTCCGATTCGAGCCGGTCGAGCATGTCGGCCAGCACCGCCGGCGCGTCCGATCGGCTGAGCGCGGCGAGCCGGTCGATCACCTGCGCCACCGTCAGCGGCTCGGCATTGTGCGCGCGCTTCTCGGCGGGTTCGGGCCAGAGCAAAGCCACCGTCTCGGCGGTGTCGCCGACGAAGTCGCGGCTCATCGCGAACAGCACCGGGTCGACACGCTCGGCGATCAGCGCGCGGATCAGCGCGGGCTTGACCGCGGGCAGGTCGATCTCGCCCGTCAGCGCCGCCAGTGCCCAGCCGCGATCGGGATCGGGCGTCGCGCGCAGATAATCGGCGATCAGCTTCAATTTGGCATTGCGCGACCGCGTGTAGATCAGCCGGTCGAGCAGGTCGGCAAAGGCGCGCATCCGCCCCTAACGCACGTCAGCGGCTTTGGTGCGACCCGCCCCCGTTCGTCCTGAGCCTGTCGAAGGACGTGCCAAAAGCGTTTCGCTTAGACCACGTGCTTCGACAGGCTCAGGACCAACGGCTGAAGGGAAGCTCACCTCGCCTTCCAGTACCGCACATGATCGATCGACAGTCGCATCGGGAATGCCGTGTCGTCGATTCCCTTCGACCCGCCCCAGTCGCCACCCACCGCCAGGTTGAGAATTAGGAAATACGGCCGGTCGAACGGCCAGGCGCCCTTGTCGCCGGGCTTGTCGTTGGTGACGCGCATGAACGCACGCCCGTCGATCCCAATCGTGATCGCATCCGGCCGCCAGTCGAGCTGATAGTCGTGATAGGCGGTGCAGGCATCCGGCACGCGCTGCTGCGCGCCGCGCTGCGTGCCCTTCACATGGTTGTAGTCGCCCGAGTGGAGCGTGCCGTGGATCACGTTCGCGTCCCAGCCGACCATCTCCATGATGTCGATCTCGCCCATGTCGGGCCATTTACCGCCCTCCGGCAACAGCCACACCGCCGGCCAGCCGCCGCGCTCGCACGGCAGTTTCGCGCGAACCGAGTAGAAGCCGTAGCCGAGCGGCTGGCGCGTCACGAGCTTGGCCGAGCTGTACGCCTGCCCGCCCCAGTCGGCGAAGCGATCCCTGGAAAGCGTTTCGCGCCGCGCTTCGATCACCAGTGCGCCGTCCTCGATCCGCGCATTCTCCGACCGGGCGGCCGAGTAATATTGCTTCTCGTTGTTCGCCCAGCCCACCGCATTGCGCGAGGTGTGGTATCGCCACGCCTTTGTGTCGACGCGAGGCCCGTCGAACTCGTCGGCGAAGCTCGGCTTGCCCGCGGGCACCGCCATCGGTGCGTCGACCTTGTAGTTGGTCGCGCCCAGCGTCGCGGTCTGAAGCGCGATTGTCAGCAGCACACTCATGCTCCGGGTCTCACAGCAGCTTGTCGAGCGTGATCGGCAGGTCGCGCACGCGCCGGCCGACCGCATTGTAGATCGCGTTGGCAACCGCGGCGCCCGTCCCCGTGATGCCGATCTCGCCGATCCCGCGCGCACCCATTGGCGTGTGGGGATCGGGAATGTCGGTCCAGATTACCTCGATGTCGGGGACGTCCAGATGCACCGGCACATGATATTCGGCGAGGCTGGGGTTCATCACCCGTCCCTTGCGCTCGTCGAACTGCGTCTCCTCCATCAGCGCGAGGCCCAGGCCCATGATGATGCCGCCGCGGAACTGGCTCGCCGCCGTCTTGGGGTTGAGGATGCGCCCGCAATCGAAGCTGCCGAGAAAGCGGCTGACGCGCACCTCGCCGGTGACCGCATTGACGCGCACCTCCGCGAACATCGCCGAATGGCTGTGCATCGACCAGTGCATCAGCTCGAGCGGCATCGGCGGCGTCGCCTCGACGCTCACCTCCGCCCGGTTGGCGCGCGCGAGGATCGAGGCATAGCTCTCGAACGCCCCCGGATCGTCGCCGCGGCACAGACCCGCGTCGCGGCACGCCAGTTCGTCGGGCTTGGCGCCGGCGATCGGCGAGTCGTTGCCGGCCAGCTTGACGAGTTCGGTGACCAGCGCGCGCTGCGCCGCCACCACCGACGCGCCGATCGCCGCGGTCTGCTGCGACCCGCCGGCCATCACCGCGCCCGGCAAGGTCGAGTCGCCATAGTTGAAGCGGATCGCCGCGGGGTCGAGGCCTAGCCGGTCGGCGGCGATCTGGACCTGCACCGTCGCAGTGCCCATCCCCATTTCGTGCGCGGCGATGTGGATCACCGCTTCGCCCGCCGCGGTCAGCGTGATCCGCGCGGCGGCACCGGGCATCCGGTAATAGGGATAGGTGCCGGTCGCACAGCCCATGCCGACCCACCATTCGCCTTCGCGGCGCGAGCGCGGGGCGGCCGATCGCCGGTCCCAGCCAAAGCGTTCGGCGCCGGTCCGGTACGCCTCGACCAGATGGCGTCCGGAAAAGGCGAGGCCGCTCACCGGGTCCTTGTCGGGCTCGTTGCGGATGCGCAGCTCGATCGGATCGATGCCGGCGACCTCGGCCAGCTCGTCGATCGCGCATTCCAGCGCGAACGTACCCACCGCCTCGCCGGGCGCGCGCATGAAGGTGTTGGCGAGCGAGTCGATCTCGACCGTCTGCACGTCGAGCAGCATCGTCTCGGCGGCATAGGCGCTCCGCGTCGGCAGGATGAACGGCTCGGGCATTGCACTGGCGGGCGACTTGGCGGTGACGCCGGTGTGGATCAGCGCGGTCAGCTTGCCCTCCGCATCGGCGCCCAGCGCCACGCGCTGCTCGGTCGGCGCGCGTCCGCCGACCAGGCGGTAGACGCTCTCGCGCGACAGCATCAGCCGCACCGGCCGCCCGGCCAGCTTCGCCGCGGCGGCGGCGATCGCCTGATGCTGCCACAGTCCCTTGCCGCCGAACCCGCCGCCGACAAAGGGCGACGTGACGATCACCTTCTCCTCGGGCAGGCCGAACACGCGCGCGACCGACCACGCCTCATGCGCGACCATCTGCGTGGTGTCGTGGATGCGAAGGGTGCCGTCCTCGTCCCACAGGCAGGTGAGCCCATGCAGCTCGATCGCATTGTGGTTGTGCCGGGGCGTCGAATAGGTGGCGTCGATCCGGTAGTGCGCCGTCGCCAACGCGCGCTCGGCGTCGCCGATCTCGTTGCGCAGCGGCTGCATCATGAAGGTCGCCTGCTTCGGCCCCTTCGCACGCGCGACCGCGAAGCTCGTGACCGCGGCTTCCTCGGCATAGGTTGCGCGGATCAGGCTCGCGCCCTCCCGCGCGGCTTCCTGGCTGTCGGCGACGACGATGGCGATGGGTTGGCCGTTCCAGTGGATGCGGTCGTCCTGAAGGATGGGCACGTCGTCGGGGAACGCCGCCTTCGACGCCGACATGAACACCGGCGGCGGGTTGAGCCGCGGTGCGTGGCGATGCGTCATGACGAGGACGACGCCCGGCACCGCCTCCGCCGCCGCGGTGTCGAGCGTTGCGATCCGCCCCTTTGCCACGCCGGCATGCGCGATCGCGGCGTAGGCGAGGTTCGGCGCCTCGAACTCCGCGGCGAAGCGCGCCTGCCCCGCGACCTTCATCGGTCCGTCCAGGCGAGAGACGGGCTTGCCTACTTCGCCATTCTGGCGGCGGATCAGCGGATCGGGCGTGCCGCCGGGGATCCACTTGTCGGGGGCGAGCGCCACCGCCTTGGTCAGCGCCGCCATCGCCAGGCCTTGTGCGCGCTGCTTGGCGCCGTCGAGGATGCTCATGCGCCCGTCTCCGAAAGCTCGCCGAGCACCGCGGCGATCGTCCGCCGCGCCAGCTCGATCTTGAACCCATTGTCGCGAAGCGGAACCGCCGCGGCGAGTTCGGCCTCCGCGGCGGCGAGGAAGCTCGTCTCGCCGGCGGGCTGGCCGATCAGCGCCGCCTCCGCCGCGTGCGCGCGCCACGGCCGGTGCGCGACTCCGCCGAGCGCCAGCCGCACCTCGGCAACCAGGCCGTCCTCGACGCGCAGCGCCGCGGCGACCGAGAGGAGTGCAAAGGCATAGCTCGCCCGGTCGCGCACCTTGCGATAGCGCGCGTGCATCGCGATCGGCAGCGCCGGCAGCTCAACCGCGACGATCAGCTCGCCCGGCGCCAGCGCCGTCTCCCGATCGGGCGTGTCGCCGGGCAACAGGTGAAACTCGCCGATCGGGATCGTGCGCGCGCCCGCCGCCCCTTCGACATGCACCACCGCGTCGAGCGCGGTCAGCGCGACGCACAGGTCGGACGGGTGCGTCGCAACGCACGCCGCGCTCGCGCCCAGGATCGCGTGGATGCGGTTGAACCCGCCCTGCGCGTCGCATCCCTCGCCCGGCACCCGCTTGTTACAGCGCGACCCGACGGTGTCGTAGAAATAGGTGCAGCGCGTCCGCTGCATCAGGTTGCCGCCCAGCGTCGCCATGTTGCGGATCTGGGCCGAGGCGCCCGCGACGATCGCGCGCGACACCAGCGGATAGCGCGTCCGCACCAGCGGGTGCTCGGCCATCGCGCTGTTGCGCACGCCCGCACCGATGCGCAGCCCGCCGCCTTCGGTCTCCTCGATCGCGTCGTTGAGCCCGGTAACGTCGACCAGCGCCGCGGGCGTCTCCAGCCCTTCACGCATCAGGTCAATGAGGTTGGTCCCGCCGCCCAGATAGCGCGCAGCGCCCTCCAGCCGCATCGCATCGGCGGCGTCGCTGACGCGGACATAGGTGAAGGGCGTCACGCCGCGGTCTCCAGCCCGAACGCATCCTCGATCGCGGCGATGATGCCGTTGTGCGCGCCGCAGCGGCACAGATTGCCGCTCATCCGCTCGCGCAGTTCCTCGCGCGTCGGCGCGATCGTCGTCTCGCCCACGTCGCCGGTGACATGGCTGGGCATCCCGCGCCGCAGTTCCTCGACCATCGCCACCGCCGAACAGATCTGTCCGGGCGTGCAATAGCCGCACTGGAGCCCGTCATGCTCGACGAACGCCGCCTGGAGCGGGTGGAGCGCCTCTGGTGTGCCCAGCCCCTCGATCGTCGTCACCGATCGCCCGTCGGCCTGTACCGCCAGCATCAGGCAGGAGAGCATCCGCGTACCGTCGACCAGCACGGTGCACGCCCCGCAGGCACCCTGGTTGCAGCCGATCTTGGTGCCGGTCAGGTGGCGATGGTCGCGCAGATAATCGGCGAGCGAGACCCGCGGATCGGCGGGCGGCGGCGCCTCGATCCCGTTGACGATCAATGCCATGCGCCTCTCCTTCGAGGCACAGGCTAACGCGGCGCGATGCGCGCGGCTAGACGGATGTTTGCGGCTGGCCGCTGCCGGTCCAGCGGGACTCGAACAGGCGCGCGACCGCGGAGGCGAGGCCCGGCCGCACGAACAGCCAGTCGCGGATCATCGGCCCCGGCTCGGCGCCGATCACGCGCTTGTAGCCGCTGTCGCCCGCGCCCCAGTCGACCCGCGCGATCCCATCCTCGCGCGCACGGACGAGGTTGCGATAGTAAAGGAGCTTGCCCGGCGAATGCTTGGCGTAATCGGGGACATAGCTGTTGGCGATCGCGTATTTGAGGTCGCCGACGTTCATGTCGAAGCTGAACGCCGCCGGCCGCCCGTCGACGCGCAGCACCGCCGCCCACATCATCTGCGCCAGCACCGGATCCGCCGCGGCGGCGCGCCAGAATGCGCCATGGCCGGCGCCCGTGAACTTGGCATCGCTGCCATCGGTACGGTCAGCGATCCAGCTGCCCTCCTCGACGGTGGCAAGCGCGTCGAAGGCCTCATCGGTCCAGTCGGCGCCGCTGACGAACGACCAGTCGAGGCTGCCATGCGCGCCCAGATGCTTTTCGTGGAAGCGGTTCTTCTTGAGCGTCGACAGCCGCGGGAACGGCCCCTCGGCCGCGAGCGCCGCCATGTCGAGCAGGAAGCTCGGCGCGACATCCCGCGGCATGGCGCGCCATCCGCGCGCCGCCGCACCCGCGCGCAGCAACGCCAGCGCCGGATCGTCGTCATAGACGGGGCCGAGCCGCAGCGCGCGCACGCTCTTGCCGAGTTCGCCGAGCAGCGCCTCGCCCGCCTCGATCCCGGCATCCTCGGCAACCGGAAAGCTGCGCATCGGCCAGTAGCAGCCGGGCACCGCCGCCATGCCGATCACGCCCGGCCCCGCCGGCACGATCGGCAGCGCGGCCACCGGCGCCCCCTCGCGCACCACGGTCAGCGTCCGCGCCGCGCCGCCATAGGCCGCGAGCGCCGCAGCGAACCAGCCATAGCGCAGGAACCGGTGCGTCGGCCGTGCGCGCGCCGCGACGACATCGATCGCCGCCGACAGCCCGACCACCGTCTCGACATGGTGGGCAGGCGGCAGGCGATCGAATTCGGCGAGCGACATCGGCTTGGTCATCCCCGCCGCCCTAGCGCAATCGGGTTACCAAGCGATGGAGGCGCGGCAACGGTTCGTCGCGCCGGCCGCCAGCCTCGCCGATGTGTGTCACTCACGCCAATAATCGTGCCGTCCGGCACCATCGAAAGCATCCGGAGGCGAGGCAGCACCGCTTGAAACCGGTGGCCGGAGCCGCACGGGCACGGATCGTTCCGGCCCAGCTTCTCGACGAGTTCCTTGTCGCCATGAACGAAGCGCAGGCCTCGTTTCACCTGAGTCTCGGACGGATAGCCCTTGCGGCGCTTAAACGTGCGCTCGAAAGCAGGGCTGGTCGAACGGGTCGCGATGCTTTGCCATGTTCGCCTCCTGTCATTGTGGCCGGTCCCCAGTAGCATGGACGCGGCCAATGGGCATCCCGTCTCCCCGTTCGTGCCGAGCCTGTCAGGACGAACGGGTGTGAGATACCGCGGATGCCTTGAACTAAGGCTGCGGCGCGCCCGGGTTCGGCGGCTGCTCGACTACGGTCACGTTGACCGGTTCGCTTGCCGACTTGCTCGGCGCGACGCCGAGTTCGGCGAGCGGTTCGTCGACCACCGCGGCTTCGGCGTTCGGGCCGGGGGCGGCGCCGGTCAGGTTGGCGACGACATCGGGCCGCGCGGCGCCGGCCGCCTCGACGGGCGCATTACGATCGACCGCGCTGAAGATCGCGCCGGCCAGGCCGATGAGCAGCACCACAGCCGCGAGCCCGGTCAGGGCAACGCGAATCCGCTGCATCGTTTGCTGGGAGTCGGGAGTGGGCGACCGCATCTTTGCCGGTAACCTAACGTGGCTTCAGCGGCTTGTCGACAGCGGCGCCCGGCTTACCGGCCGTTGCATCGTCCGGCGGGGGGCGGCAGAGCCCGGTCGTGACCCGCCCCGACTCCCCCGCCCGCGCCTATGCGATGCTCGCCATCGTCATGCTGTTCTGGGCCGGCAACTCGATCGTCGGGCGCGCGATCCGGGAGGATGTGGCACCGCTGACGCTCGCCTTGCTCCGCTGGACGGGCGCGCTCGCGATCGTGCTGCCCTTCGCCTGGCGGTCGCTCGCCGCGGATCGCGTGGTGATCGTCCGGCACTGGCGCATGCTGCTGCTGCTCGGGCTGCTCGGCATCGCGGCGTTCAACGCGCTCCTCTATTCGGGCCTGGCCGCCACCACCGCGAGCAATGCGCTGCTGCTCCAGGCGGGGGTGCCCGCGCTGGTGCTGCTGATCGATCGCGCGGGCTTCGGCATCCGCGCGCGCCCGATCGAGGTGGCGGCAGTGGTGCTTGCCACGCTGGGCGTCGCGGTCGTGGTGTTCCGCGGCGACTGGCACGTTGCGGCGAACTTCCACCTCAATCCGGGCGACGCGCTGATCCTGGCGAGCGTCGTCGTCTGGGCGCTCTACACCTCGCTGCTGCGCCGCCGGCCGGGCATCGCGCCCGCCAGCTTCCTTGCCGTCACCTTTGCGATCGGCGTCGCGGCGATGCTGCCGGCCGCTGCGACCGAATGGATCGCCGGGCGCGGCATCGATCCGGTTCCGCGGGCGCTCGCGGGCGTGGCCTATGTCGCGATCTTTCCCTCGACGCTCGCCTATGCGCTCTACAACCGAGCCGTCGGGATCGTCGGCCCGGCAAGTGCGGGGCGGATGATCGCGCTCTTGCCGCTGTTCGGCGCGCTGCTCGCCTCGGCGCTGCTCGGCGAAGCACTCCAGGCCTACCACGGTTTGGGCATGCTGCTCATCCTCGCGGGCATCGCGCTGCCGCTGCTGCGCCGCTGAGGCGAGACCTTGTTGCATTGCGGCGAGCCGAGCGCGACTCGGTTGAAGGATTAACCATTTGAGGATAGCGGGACACAGGGCAGATATTTTTCATCCGGGCGGGAACAAAGTTCGATGATTGAGTTCGCGGTGTTTCTCTATGGCCTGTGCGCTGGGCTGATCCTGATGATCGCGCACAAGAACCGGCGCGAGTCGAAGCCGAACCCGACCGTGGTGATCGCGATGGGCTGGGGCCTGATGTCGATGTCGTCGGTGCTCGCGCTGCTGCTCGCCGCCGTCGCGATGGCGATGGCGATGGGCGCCACGGGCCCGATGTTCGAGGTTCTGACCGCCGCGCGCTGAACTCGCCCGTCCGGCGGCGCTGGACAGGCTTTTGAGTTGCGCTATGAAACGGGTCATGGCGCTTCCTCCACTCTTCGACCGTCTCCGGCTGCCGATCGTGGCCAGCCCGATGTTCATCGTCTCGGGTCCCGAGCTGGTGATCGCCCAGTGCAAGGCGGGGATCGTCGGCTCCTTCCCGTCGCTCAATGCCCGGCCGCAGGCGCTGTTCGGCGAGTGGCTGCACCGCATCACCGAGGAACTCGCGACCTGGGACCGCGAGCATCCCGACACGCCCGCCGCGCCGTTCGCGGTCAACCAGATCGTCCACAAGTCCAACGACCGGCTTGAGGCCGATCTGGAGACCTGCGCCAAGTGGCGGGTACCGATCGTCATCACGTCGCTCGGCGCGCGTGAGGAACTCAATACCGCCGTGCATGGCTGGGGCGGGATCACGCTCCACGACGTCATCGACGACCGCTTCGCGCACAAGGCGGTGGAAAAGGGCGCGGACGGCCTGATCCTCGTCACCGCCGGCGCGGGTGGCCATGCCGGGCGGCTCAATCCCTTCGCCTTCGTCCAGGAAGTGCGCGACTGGTTCGACGGGCCGGTGCTCCTGTCCGGCGCGATCGCCAATGGCGGCGCGGTGCTCGCGGCGCAGGCGGCGGGCGCGGACCTTGCCTATATCGGCTCGCCCTTCATCGCCACGGTCGAGGCCAATGCCGACCCTGCATACAAGCAGGGGATCGTCGACGGGCGCGCGGCCGACATCGTCTACACCAACCTCTTCACCGGCGTGCACGGCAACTACCTGCGCGCCTCGATCGAGGCGGCGGGGCTCGATCCCGACAATCTGCACGCCAGCGACCCCAGCGCGATGAACTTCGGCTCGGGCGGCGGCAGCAAGGCAAAGGCGTGGCGCGACATCTGGGGATCGGGTCAGGGCATCGGCGCGGTGCAGGCGGTGGAGAGCGTCGCCGACCGGGTCGATCGGCTCGCGGCCGAATATGTTGCCGCCCGTGCACGCCTGATCGGCTGAACCGAAGGCGACATTTACCGCTCGTTTAGCAAGCGGTGCGATGGTCCGGCTCGTGGGGTGTGGGAAATTCTTGCTCGCCGTGCTGTGCACGGCGTTGGCAGCGTTGCTGCCTGCCGGATCGCCGGCCTGGGGACAGGCGGGGCTGACGGGACAGCGGCTTGCGGTGTGCATCGCGCCGGTGCGGTCGGGCGAGCGCATCACGGACCTCATCGCCGGTCGCATCGCGCTCGATTGTGACGGGCGCCAGACGCGGTACGGCCAGGGCGATTTCTGGGCCGCGACCGGGCCCCTCTCCCTGAATGCGAGCGAAGGCGACCTGCGACTGCGGACCGCCAGCCTGTGGCAGGCGCGCACCACCGTCGGCCTCGTCCATGCGAACGGCCAGGTCGACTGGATCGTCGCCGACTCGCGCCAGCTCACCCACCAGCTTCAGCTCGGCGCGATCGTCGAATATGCGGTGCCTGCTGCCGCCTCTCCGATCACCCGGATCGTCTGGCGGCTAGATGGCGCCGCCAATCGTCGCGGCGTGCTCAATGGCGTGCATGTCTCGACCGAGAAGCAGAGCGATCGATCCAACCTCTACATGGCGACGATCTATGCCGCGTTCGGCGGGCTGGCGATCGCGCTGCTCATCTTCAATTTCGCGCTGTGGCGGGCGCTGCGCCACGGGTTCCAGCTCGCCTATTGCCTGATGCTGGCGCTGTTGCTGCTCTATGCGCTGTCCAGTTCCGGGCTGCTCGCGTGGCTGATGCCGACGCTCGACAACAACAATCGCCTGCGCATCAACTACATGACGCTGGCCGCGTCCGCCGCCGCCGCGCTATTGTTCGCGCGCACCTATTTCGAGGCGCGCGTGTTCGAAGGGGGCCTTGGCCGCATGGTCGAGGGCGTCATCGTGCTGATGTTCGCGATCGGCATCGGTGTCGCGCTGTTCGCGCATCGTTGGATGGTCGAGCTCGACTTCGCCTTCACCGTCTGCTGCGCGCTGCTGGTGGCGGTGATCCCGCTGATCGTCTGGCGTGCGTTCGCGCGGCGAAGTGCGTATATCTGGATGTTCGCGCTCGCCTGGGTCGCGCCGATCGGCACCGCGGTCACGCGCATCGCCCAGTCGATGAACCTGGTGCCCTGGAACTTCTGGCTCGACAATTCGACGCTGATCGCGATGGCGGTGGAGGCGTTGCTCTCTAGTCTTGCGATCGCCTACCGGATCCGCCTGTTGTCGGCGGAGCGGGACAAGGCGGTGGCCGCGTCGGTCGTCGACCGGCTGCTCGCCGCGACCGATCCGCTGACCGGCCTGCTCAACCGCCGCGCGTTCCTGGCGCAGGCGATCGGGCGCGAGGGGCGCCAGCAGCTGATCCTGCTCGACATCGACCATTTCAAGATGGTCAACGAGACGCTCGGCCATGACGGCGGCGACGAGGTGCTCCGCGTCGTCTCCCGCGTGCTGCGCCAGATGGGCGTCGCAGACACGCTGGTCGCACGACTGGGCGGCGAGGAGTTCGCGCTGGTCGCGCACGCGAACGCGCCGATCGATCCGGTGCAATTGCTCGCCCGGCTGCGCGCGACGCGCATGCCCTTCGACCTGGCCGTCACCGCCAGCATCGGCGCGTGCAGCGGCCCGCTCGCCACCGATCTCGACTGGAAGCGGCTCTACCAGAACGCCGACCGCGCGCTCTATGATGCGAAAGCCGGCGGCCGCGACCGCGCGCGCATCATCGAGGGGCTCGCGGCGGTCGCCTGAATACGCTAAACTGCGCACCAACCACGGGCCATTTCAGGAAAGCCGATCGCCATGCAGCGCCGACGACTGGGTCTCGCCATCGCGCTGCTCGCCTTTGCGGCGCTGATCGCGGTCAAGCCGCCGCTCGGCCAGATCCGCCTGTCGCTCGACACCGATCCCGCGCATGGCCCAGCCAAGGTCGAGGCGGCGCTGGAGATCGGCGCGATCGCCGTCACGCTGCTGTTCCGCCAGGCCGAACGCAGCGTCCGCTAAACGCCTGATCGCCGGTTGACGGACACGTCAACCTGCTTACACTCGTGTCAATGAGAGAGGACGAGAACGTCTGGCGGCAACGATACCGCCACCCGGGTGCGTGGGATCGCGCCTTCCCGCCAGAGACGATGACCGCCTTGTTCGAGGCGTCGGCAAAGGCGCACGGTCCCCGGCCGCTGATCGATTTTCTCGGCCGCAAGTTCAGCTATGCCGAGACGCTGGACGGTGCCAACCGCGTCGCCTGCGGCCTTGCGCAGCTCGGCTATGGTCCCGGCGATCGCATCGGGTTGTTCCTGCCCAACGTCCCGCATTATCTCGCGGCTTATTACGGCATCCTCAAGCTGGGTGCCACGGCGGTCAATTTCTCGCCGCTCTACACCGTCGACGAACTGGCGCATCAGGTCGAGGATTCGGGCACGCGCCTCCTCTTCACGCTGTCCGCCACCGCGCTCCTGCCAACCGCGCTTCAAGTGCTGGAGAAGAGTGCGTTGGAGCGGTTGGTGGTGGGATCGGTCGCGGGCGCGCTGCCAACGACCAAGTCGGTGCTCTACCGCTGGTTCAAGGCCAAGGAGATCGCCGAGAAGCCCGATGATCCGCGCATCCTCGCCTTTTCCAGGCTGATCGCCAACGACGGCGCGTGCGGCACCCCGGCGCTCGATCCGGAGCGCGACCTGGCGCTCATCCAGTACACCGGCGGCACCACCGGCGTGCCCAAGGGCGCGATGCTGAGCCACCAGAACCTGTCCGCCAATGCGCGGCAGGTGTCGCTGCTCGACCCCGAGGTCGAAACGACGACGGACCGCATCCTCGGCGCGCTGCCGATGTTCCACGTCTTCGCCAACACCTGCGTCCTCAACCGCACGGTGCTGACCGGCGGCGAGATCGTGCTGCTGCCGCGTTTCGATGCGGGGCAGGTGCTTGCCGCGATCCAGCGGACCAAGGCGACAGCGCTGCCGGGCGTGCCGACGATGTACCGCGCGCTGCTCGACCATCCCAAACTCGCCCAGACCGACCTCTCGTCGCTGCGCGTCTGCATCTCCGGCGGCGCGCCGCTCCCGGCCGAGCTCAAGGAGCGCTTCGAGGCGGCGACCGGCGCGACATTGATCGAGGGCTATGGCCTTTCCGAAAGCTCGGGCGTGGTCTCCGCCAACCCCTATGAGGCGGAGGGCAAGCCCGGCACGATCGGCCAGCCGATCGCCGGCACCCGCGTCGCGCTCGTCGACAAGGAAGACCCCAGCCGCCCCGCCCCCGATGGCGAGCCCGGCGAGATCGTCGTCGCCGGCCCGCAGATCATGTGCGGATACTGGCAACGCCCCGACGCCGACGCGGAGGTGTTCGTCACCGATGCGGCGGGCACGCGCTGGCTGCGCACCGGCGATGTCGGCACGATCGACGAGGACGGGTTCATCCGCATCGTCGACCGGCTGAAGGACATGATCGCGGTCGGCGGCTTCAAGGTGTTTCCCAGCCAGATCGAGGCGATCCTCTATCACCACCCCGCCGTGCGAGAGGCGCTGGTGCTCGGCATGCCCGATACCTATCGCGGCGAAGTCCCGCGCGCCTATGTGACGCTGGAGGCGGACAGCGACGCGACCGCAGAGGCGATCCGCGACTGGCTCAACCCGCAACTCGGCAAGCACGAGCGGGTGGACGAAGTCGTCGTCCGCCTCGCGCTGCCCAAGACGATGATCGGCAAGCTGAGCCGCAAGGACCTGCTGAAGGAAGTGACCGCCGAGGGCTAGGCCTTTGGCGTGACCCAGACCGCGACCGGAACGACGACCTTGCCCGGCGCGGGCTTGCCCACCTCGACGCGGTCGGCCTTTACCAGTTCGCCGGACTCCAGGTTGAAGGTCGCCCAAGGCTTGGGCATCCGGCCGAACGACATCTTCTGGATGGGTTGGCCCGTGGTCGAGTTCATGATGGTGGCGATGATCGGCATGGCGGGCCGTAAAGCGTCCCCGCCATCGCCTGTCCACCGCCCGGCGGAAGATTGCTGTGGATGACCGCGCTTCAGTCGCCCTGCGGCTGGGGGAGCAGCAGCGCCAGCAGCAGCATCCGGCACTCGGCATCCATCTCGCCATCGATCATCTCGGGGCGGAAGCGGCGCTGGAACGCCATGATCGCCGCCCGCGGATCGGTCACTTCATAGCCGAACCGCTCGAGCGCGAGGAGGAAGCTCGCCTCGTTCCAGTGCGGGTCCATCAGCCCCCTGGTCGGACGCGGCAGCGCGAGGCGGAGGCGGGCGAGCTTGCTCCAGGGAAACAGCTCGCCCGGATCCTTCTTGCGCGTCGGCGCGATGTCCGAATGGCCGACGACGTTGCCGCGCGTGATCGAGTAGCGGTCCTTGACCCCCGCGACGAGGCGGATGACCGCGTTGACCTGTGCCTCCGGAAAGTCGCGATAGCCGAACTCGTGCCCGGGATTGACGATCTCGATCCCGATCGACGCCGAGTTGACGTCGCTGATCCCGCGCCAGTGCGAGCGCCCCGCATGCCAGGCGCGCTTGTCCTCGTCGACCAGCACGAAGACGCGGCCATCCTCCTCGATCAGGTAATGCGAGGATACCTTCGCCTCGGGATCGCGCAGCCGCGCCAGCGCCGCCTCGCCCGTTTCCATGCCGGTATAATGGAGCACGATCATCGAGATCGGCGCCGTTCGCGCGTCGAAATTGGGCGATGGCGCTTCGATCGGCTGCATTGTTCCTGCTTGCGGCGGGGCGAGGCCCCGCGCAAGTCCCGTCACGCGCAGCGGCGCGGCGCCTCCGCGATGCCATAGAAGCCGCGCCACTCGCGGCTGGGCGACAGTCGGTCGGTCTGACCGATCACCGTCTCGCCCGCCCCCAGCACCAGCATCCCGCCCGGCCGCAGCGCACAGGCGAGCGCGTCCAGCACCCGGCTGCGGACCGGCGGGCTGAAATAGAGGAGCACGTTGCGGCACAGGATGATGTCGAACTTGCCCGGCAGCACCGGATCGGCCGCAAGGTTCTGGCGGCGATAGCGGATGCGGTCGACCAGTTCGGACTTGGCCACCCAGTCGTCGCCGGCCGCGTCGAACCACTGCATCAGCCGCCGGATCGGCAACCCGCGCTGCATCTCGAACTGCGAGTAGCGGCCCGACCGCGCGCGTGCCAGCGCACCGGTGGACACGTCGGTCGCCTGGATGTCGGGCATCGGCACCGCCGGCCGCTCGGCGAACAGCATCGCCAGACTGAGCGGCTCCTGCCCGGTCGAGCAGCCCGCCGACCAGATGCGCAGCCGCCCGGTCTGGCTCGCCATCGTGGCGGCGGCCTCGACCACCTGTTCGAGCACGCCGGCGTCGCGAAAGAAGCTCGTCTCCTGGTTGAGCAGCGCCTCGATCACCGCGTCGGCCAGCGTCGGGTCGCGCGCGCCGAGCAGGGCGCCGACCAGCGCGTCGAAATCGGCGAGCCTGCGCTCGCGAAGCAGGGGCTTCAGCGTCGCATCGATGCGCCACGCGCGATTGGGCGCAAGCTGCTGGCCCGTGCGCTGCTCGAGCAGCGACGCGATGATGCCCATCGCACCCACTTGCGGCGGCGCCCCCGGTGGCGGCCTGAGCGTCATCGTGCGCCCTCGAAGCGCTGGCGCAGCGCGCGGCCGATCGCCTCGGGCGGCAGCACCGCCTCCGCGAACGACGCGACCGCGCCGGGCATTCCCCAGACGACCGACGTCTCGCGATCCTGAGCCATCAACGTCCCCCCATTGTCGATCAATCGCCGGGCCCCGACGGCCCCGTCGCGACCCATCCCGCTCAGCACCACGCCGACCGCGCCGGTGCCGAACACGTCGCCGACGCTCGCCAGCATCGGATCGACGGACGGCAGGCAGCCGCTTTCGACCGGCCGCCGGTCGAGCCGGATCAGATACCCATCGGTCATCGCCGCACACGTCAGATGCGCGTCGCCCGGCGCGACATAAAGATGGCCCGCTCGCAGCCGCATCCGATCCTCGGCCACCAGGCACGGCCGCTTGGCGAGCTGCGCAAGCTGCGCCGCGAAATAGGGCATGAACGATGCCGGCAGATGCTGGGTCACGAGGATCGGCGACGAGCAGCCGGCATCGAACTCCCCGAGCAACCGCCCGAGCGCGTGGATGCCGCCGGTCGAGGCGCCGATCGCGATCACCCGCGGCACTTCGCGCCGTTGGCCGACGGGCGCCGCAATCTCTTCGAAGGGTTCGGCGGCGGCGTGCGACTCGCTCGACAATCGCGCCAGCCGTTCGGCCAGCGCCTGTGCGAACCGGCCCGCGAGCACGCCCGCACCGGGCTTGACCAGCGTGTCGGCGGCGCCCAGCGCCAGCGCGCGAACGCTCGCCTCCGCGCCCGGTGCACTGGTCGACGACACGATCAGCACGCGCGCGCCGCGCCCCGCCCGCAGGATTTCCGGCAGCGCGCTCAGCCCGCTCTCACCCGGCATCTCGATGTCGAGGAGGACGATGTCGACGCGCTCCTGCATCAGGAACGCGATCGCCGCCCGCGCATCGCCGACGGCGGCGGCGACGTGATAACGTGGATCGCCTTCGATGATCCGGCGAAGCACCGCGCGCGCGACGATCGAATCGTCGACGATCAGCACCTGGACGGGCGCTGCCTCCATGTCCCCGATCGCAGCATTCGTCGCCACCGGGCGTCGATCCTTACGCCATGCCGACGATCTGGAGCTTCGACTGCAGCGTCTCGCGGTCGAAAGGCTTCATCACATATTCGTCGGCCCCCGCCTCGATCGCGGCGCGGATATAGGCCATGCCGTTCTCGGTCGTGCAGAACACCACCTTGGGCTTGGCGCCCAGATTGGTCTCGCGAAGCGCGCGAAGGAAATCCATGCCGCTCATGACCGGCATGTTCCAGTCGAGCAGCACCACGTCGGGCGGCGAATCGAGACAGGCGTCGAGTGCCTCGCGGCCATCCGCGGCCTCGCGCACCTCGAAGGACAATCCTTCGAGGATGTGGCGAGCGACCTTACGGATCACCTTGGAGTCGTCGACAACCAGACAGCTTTTCATCAAACGCCCTACCCTGTTTACTTGCGCCCAGCCCACCCTTGCATGGGTATTGTAATCACCGCGTTAATTGGCGCGGGTTTGTCCGTTCGGGACCAATGCCGACAGGTCGATGACCAATGCCGGATCGCCGTCGCGCTCGATTAGGGCGGTGGCGGCATGCGCCCAAGCGCCCGACAGCGCGATCCCGCTCGCAAGCGGCTGGACGGCGAAATCGGCGACGTCGTCCAGCGCGTCGACCACGAAGGCATAATGATGCCCGTCGATCGCCGAGACGATCGCGCGGCCGGGCGGCGCGATCGTCGCCTCGCCCGTCAGCGCACCCGCGGTGTCGAGCACCGTGACGATCCGGCTGCGCAGCGTCGTAAGGCCCAGCACGTTGCGAGCGGCGAGTGGCGCGGGCGTCACTTCGGCAAGGTCCACCACCGACTCGACCGAGGCGGAGGCGACGGCGATCGCCTGACCCGCGACCTGGGCGATCAGGAACAATTCGGTCATCGCGCGGCTCCCAGGCGGGCACCGACCGCGGCGAGCAATCGCTCGCGGTCATAACGGTGGATGGCGCCGCTCGCCTCGGCAGCGGCGGGATCGGTGACGAGCCTGACGATCGCGGCGCCCTCCGGCGCCGGCGCCTCCGCCTCGGCATCCAGGCGGATCACGACATCGGCCTGCTCGCCGGGCGCCAGCCGTCCGGTGACGCGCCAGCCTGCCCCGCGCAGCATCGGCGCCAGGAAGGTCGCCATCCATCCGCCGTCATGCTCGTCGAGCAGGCAGACGGGCTTGTGATCGGCCGCGGCGACATCGGCATGGCCGGCGAACAGCCACAAGGGATCGATCAGCTCGACGGGTTCGTCGTCCATCAGCGCCACTCCGGCGATCGCCCCCGGCGACGCCGGGCCCGCCAAATCGACGGGCAGGTCGACGATGTCGCTCGCCTCGGCGATGGCGTAGGCGATTTCGGACTGACCGTCGCGAAGGCGGAGCGCCGCGAAGCGACCGGCGGGCAGCGTGCCGAGCGCCGCGAGCGGAACCAGCACGCCCTCGATCAACAGCCGCAACCGGCCGCCGGTCCGGTGGATCTGGTCGGCGGTGACCGACTCGATGCGGTCGACCGCCGCCACCGGCAATGCCCGACGCGCACCGTCCAGATCCCGGAACGTCAGTGCCGCCAGCCCCGGCGCTTCGGCGGCCGTCTCCTCGACCTCGACCGGTGCGGCATCGCGGCGGAAGTTCAGCCCCGCGCGATGCGCGACACCCGCGCAATCGATCAGCAGCATCGGCCGCCCGCTGTCGGGCAGCGCCTGCCCGGCATAGACACCCGCGCACATCACCGCGAGCGCGGCGGGGCGGATCACGAGTTCCTCATGGTCGAGCACGTCGTCGACGCCGATCGCCAGCGCCCCCGGCCCGACATTGGCGATGACGAGCATCGCCGGCTCGATCCCGGCGTCGGCGATGCCGAGCAGCCGCCCCAGCGTCACCATTGGCAGCCGCCGCCCGCGCACGGTCGCGACGCTGCGCCCACCCAGCCGGTCGAGCCGCACGCCCGCGGCGCGCACCGAGACGATCTCCTCGATTACGCTGCGCGGAATTGCGAGTTGCTGGTTGCCGAGCGCGATGACGATCGTCGAGAGGATCGACAGCGTCAGCGGCACGTGGATGGCGATGCGCAGACCGCGGCCCGGCGCGTTGTCCAGCTCGATCCGGCCACCGATGCCGTCGATCGCCGATCGCACCACGTCCATGCCGACGCCGCGCCCGGACACCGCCGTCACCGCATCCTTGGTGCTGAGCCCGGGCTCGAAGATCAGCGCCAGCTTCTCCTGCGCGGGCAACGAGCGGAGCTGGTGCTCGTCCTGTCCGCCGCGCACCAGCTTGGCGATGACGCGCTCGATATCGATGCCGCGGCCGTCGTCGGTCACCTCGACGACGATCTGGTTGCCCGCCTGGCGCGCGGAAACGGTCAGCCGCCCCGCTTCCGGCTTGCCGGCGTTGCGGCGGACGGCGGGATCCTCGATCCCGTGGTCGATCGAATTGCGGATGATGTGGACCAGCGGATCGCGCATCACCTCGATCATCTCGCGATCGAGTTCGACGTCGCTGCCCTCGATCTCCAGCGACACGCGCCGGCCGAGCGCCCCGGCGGTATCGCGCACCAGCCGCGGCAGCGGCGAGAACAGCGCATCGATCTTCTGCATGCGCGTGCGCGTCACCGTCTCGCGCATCTCGGCGACGGTGGATGACAGGCGCTCCAGCGCAGCCTCCGCGGCCGGATCGACCTCGCTCGCGCGCATGCGGCGGGCGAGCTCGTTGCGCGCCAGCACCATCTCCGACATGCCCGACATCATCCGGTCGAGCAGGTCGACGCCCAGGCGGACGCTGCGCATCGGCGCGCGCGCGGCGACGGGGCTGGCGGACGCGCTGGGCAGGTCGATCGCCGCGGGCGCGCTGGACGCCGCCAGCGCCGCGATCAGCAGGTCCTCGCCGCCATCGTCCAGCGCGGTGCCGCGATCCATCGCGTCGACGATCTCGCCGATCCGGTCGACGATCGCGAGCACGGCGTCGACCAGCGCACGGTCGGGCGTGCGGCGGCCGTCGCGAACCTCGGCGAGCGCATCCTCGGCGGCGTGCGCCAGCCGCTCGAGCCGCGGCAGGTCGAGGAACCCGCAGCTTCCCTTGACGGTGTGGACGAAGCGGAAGATGCCGTCGAGCCGCGCGCGATCGTCGGGGGCGGCTTCCCACGCGACGATCTCACCGGCGAGCGCCTCGGCGGTCTCCCGCGTCTCGGCGATGAATTCCTGAAGCAGCTCGTCCATGGTCCCCCGCCCGATCGGCGAGGCACCTTGGTGCGCGGGCAGTTAAGGCAGGGTTTACTGCTGGCCGAAATGTGCGCCGAACAGCAGCACCTCGGCCTCGGCGGGCGAAACCTGAAGCGTGCCGCCGCTTTCGGCGACCAGGCTGTGGACCAGATGCGCCGCCGCCGACCGCGGGGAAAGTCCGTCGGCGGGCAGTTCGCCCTCCAGCGCGGTGCGCAGTTCGGGATCGAGGACAATACGCGGCCCGTCTGCGCGCACGACGATCTCGACCACGTCGCCATCCGCCTCGGCGCCGATGTCGAGCCGCCCGCCGCGCACCAGCGCGTCGCCGGCGATCAGCGCAAGGTTGAGCAGCACCTTGATCGCGGGCTTGGGCAGCTGCCCCGCCTCCAGCATCCAGCCGAGCTGGAGCCGGTGGTTGTCGACGAACAGCCCCTCGATCGCCGCCTTCGCCTCGCGCGTGTCGACCAGCTCGCCAAAGCCGCCGGCGGCACCGAACGCCAGCCGGAAGAATTTGAGCTTGTTGGCCGAGGCGCGCGCGCTGTCCGCCAGCAGTTCGAGGCAGCGGGCCCGCATCTCCGGGTCATGCTCGTCGGCGAGCAGTTCCAGCCCGTTGTTGAGCGCCCCCACCGGACTGAGCAGGTCGTGACACAGGCGCGAGCAGAGCAGGCTCGCAAACTCGGTGGGACTTGTCGGCAAAATAACTTCCCCTTTGACGGCGCGCCTTGTGCCACGTCGGGAACTCGCCGCGCAAGGCAAGCGGTTCAATCCGGGCCGATCGACCATGCGCATGCGGTGAAACGCCCGTGGACCTCGCCATTGGCCACCGCGCGAAAGCAGGCGAGTGCGCCATCGGCGACGATCGCCCAGATGCGCCCGTCGGGATCGGCCATCGCCGCATCGGTCGCCGACGGCTCCGCCAGACCGGAGGGATGCGAGTGCCAATAGCCCAGGATCGCCGCGCCACCACCCCGCGCCGACCGGTGCGCGACCAAGAGGTGCGCGGGATCGATCTCGAACCGGGTCGCCGGCGTCGCTGCGACGTTCGCCGCCACGCTCGCCCCTTCGATGGCGTTGCCCTTGCCGAGCAGCAATCCACAGGCCTCCAGCCCGTCCGCGGCACGCGCCGCGGCGAGCATCTCGGCGTGCGCCGCCCTTGAAATCGTTACACCTGGCACCCATTTCCCCTACAAGAATGGACCGGGGGGTTTCCACCATCGATGCGACGATCGCCGAGACCGCGAATGGTTGGCGATTGGACCGCGCACTCGCCGACGCGGTGCCCAGCCTGTCGCGCGAGCGGCTGAAGGCGCTGATCGCCGCGGGCGCGGTTTCGACCAGCGAGGGCCTGGTCCGCGACCCAGCACGAAAGGCCGCGGCCGGCATGCAGTTCAGCGTCGCGATCCCCGCGCCGGCGCCGGCGCATAACGAGGCGCAGGCGATCGACCTCGTCATCGCGCATGAGGACGAGCATCTGATCGTCGTCGACAAGCCGGCCGGGCTGGTGGTCCACCCCGCTGCGGGCAACCTGGACGGGACGCTGGTCAACGCGCTGCTGCATCACTGTGCGGGGCAGTTGTCGGGGATCGGCGGCGTCGCGCGGCCCGGCATCGTCCACCGCATCGACAAGGATACGTCGGGGCTGATCGTCGCTGCCAAGCACGATCGCGCGCACGAGGGGCTTTCGCGCCAGTTCAAGGCGCACAGCATCGACCGGCGCTATGCCGCGATCGTCGCCGGGCGGCCGACCATCGGCAGCGGCACCGTCGACGCGCGGATCGGCCGTTCGAGCGCCAATCGCAAGAAGATGGCGATCGTCGGCGCCAATGCCGGCAAGCATGCCGTCACCCATTGGCGCCTCGTCCAGCCGCTGGCCGACGCGGCGCTCGTCGAATGCCGGCTCGAGACCGGACGGACGCATCAGGTTCGCGTCCACTTGGCCTCGATCGGGCACCCCTTGCTCGGCGACCCGGTGTATGGCAGGACTAAGGCGGTTCACCGTCCGGTCCTGGAAACGCTGGGTTTCCGCCGCCAGGCGTTGCACGCCGCCCGGCTGGGGTTCATCCATCCTGTGACGGGCCACGCCCTGTCGTTTGACAGTGCGATACCCGCCGACATGCAGGAACTGTTCAACCGGCTTGTCGTATAGCCTTCGGGCAAGATTGCCGCGGTGCACCCACGGCAGCGATACTGCCTCATCGATAAGGGAGAATTGGTCATGGCCAGCGGTAGCAACGTCCCTGCGACGATCCCCGCGCTCGGCGGTGAGGCGAGCCTCAACCGGTATCTCTCCGAGATCAAGAAATTTCCCATCCTGAGCCCCGAGCAGGAATACATGCTCGCCAAGCGGTTCGAGGAGCATCAGGATCCCGAGGCGGCGGCGCAGCTCGTCACCAGCCATCTTCGCCTCGTCGCCAAGATCGCGATGGGCTATCGCGGCTATGGCCTGCCCGTCAGCGAGCTCATCAGCGAGGGCAATATTGGGCTGATGCAGGGCGTGAAGAAGTTCGAGGCCGATCGCGGCTTCCGCCTCGCCACCTATGCGATGTGGTGGATCCGCGCGAGCATCCAGGAATTCATCCTGCGCTCGTGGAGCCTCGTCAAGATGGGCACCACCGCGGCCCAGAAGAAGCTGTTCTTCAACCTTCGCCGGATGAAGGCCAAGCTCGACGCATTCGAGGATGGCGACCTCCATCCCGACGACGTCGCCAAGATCGCCAAGGATCTGGGCGTCACCGCCGACGAGGTCGTCAGCATGAACCGCCGCATGGCGATGGGCGGCGACACGTCGCTCAACGTGCCGATGCGCGAGGATTCGGAAAGCCAGTGGCAGGACTGGCTCGCCGACGACGAGCCGCTTCAGGACCAGCGCGTCGCAGAGGCGCAGGAGGCGGACGTCCGCCACACGATGCTCGTCGAGGCGATGGACGACCTCAACGATCGCGAGAAGCACATCCTGACCGAGCGTCGACTCACCGACGACCCCAAGACGCTCGAGGAGCTGTCGCAGGTGTACGGCGTGTCGCGCGAGCGCGTCCGCCAGATCGAGGTGCGCGCGTTCGAGAAGCTGCAAAAGGCGATGATGCGGCTGGCGGGCGAAAAGCGCCTGCTGGCGATGGCCTGACGGAGCGCTGATCCTCCCACCTTTGTACCCCGGCGAAGGCCGGGGTCCAGGTGGGGGACGATCGTGATTGGTCGCTCCGCTAGATCATTGAGGCCTTCCCGCCTGGACCCCGGCCTTCGCCGGGGTACAAGCTCTGTCTGGAGCCTTCCGAGGTGCTCCCGCGAAGGCGGGAGCACGCTAGAACCGCCGCGAAATGCCGACGTACAGCTCCAGATCATCGGCATCCTCGTTGAGGCCGACATTCGCACCGCAGTCGATCTGGAAGTTCGGGTTCGGCCGCCACCCCGCCGACATCCCCAGCAGCACCGGCGTCGACGCGCCGTGCGGATCGTCGTCCTCGGTCACGCCGATCTCGATGCTCGCCAGCGCCGTGTCGCTCAGGTCGGCGCCGATCCCGAAGATGCTGCCATAGGCGAGGTGCCGCCCGGATCGATCCTCGTCCACCGAAGCCGCGATCGACGGCGTGAGCTCGAACGAGAACGGCCCGCCCAGTGCGATCTCGGTGGGGGCGAGCAGGCTGACGCCCCAGTCGCCCGCACCGATTGCCTCGCCGCCGATCGGCACGCTGACGCGCGCCAGTGCCGACACCTCGACCGGATCGCCCTCGACGATGGTCTTGAGCATTCCGAACCGCGCGTCGCCGATGCTGGACTGGCGCGACACGGCGCCGTCTTCCCGCTCGCGCAGTGTTCCGAACGACGTCCAGCCGACCTGCGCCTCCAACCCGTCGGCAAGGCCGATCCGCACCAGCAGATCACCCGCGACGATCGTGTCGCTGCGCTCGCCCGGCATGCGGTCGAGCGTCCAGTCCGCCAGGCCGAGTTCGGCGACCACGCGGCCCGCGGGCGTCGCACAGGGCGGCGAGCCCAGCCCCGGTCGATCCGCACAGATCGGCTCCTCCTGCGCCATCAGCGGTGAAGGCGCGAGCACGAGGCAGAGCGGGAGGAGACGGCGCATGCACGATCGTTACGCCTGCGCGCCTCAAGCGACAATCAACTGGATCGATCCGTCGGACGTTTCCGCCGCCCGCCTCGCGCGCTACAGCAACGGGCGATGCGCCTTGCCGACCGTCCCCGCCTCGTCTGCCTGCTGGTCGCGCTCGCAGCGTTCGCGCTGTTCGCGGTGCATCTGGGCCGTCCAAGCGGGCTGGTGTTCGACGAGGTCCATTATGTACCCGCCGCGCGCACGATGCTGGAGCTCGCGCACCCCGCCAACACTGAGCATCCGCCGCTCGCCAAGGAGCTGATCGCGATCGGCATCGGGCTGTTCGGCGACGGACCGATCGGCTGGCGTGCAATGCCCGCGCTTGCCGGCGCGGCGACGGTCGCGGCCGGGTTCGCGCTGCTCTTCCTTCTGTTCGGGTCGCTGCGAACGGCGGCGTTCGGCGCGTTGTTCGTGGCAATCAACCAGACCGTCTTCATCCAGGCGCGCGTGGCGATGCTCGACGGGTTCCTGGGCGCATTTGTGACCGGCGGGTTGGCAGCAACCGTCTGGGCCGCGAGCGCGCCGCCCGGCGCGCGCGGGTTGCGCACGGCGCTGGCCGGGGTGCTGCTTGGCGCGGCGGTGGCAGTGAAGTGGGCCGCAGCGCCCTATGTCGCGCTCGCATGCCTCGGCCTCGTGGCGGTCGAGCGGCGACGGCCGGTCGTGGGCCTCGCGCTTGCCGTCCCGCTCGGGATCGTCGCGATCGTCGTCTATGTCGCGACCTTCGTGCCGACCTTCTTCTACGTCGTCGACGCCGTCCGCCCCGGCGACCTGCTGATGCTCCAGCAGCGGATGTACGAGGCGCAGACGCAGATCCTCCAGCCGCATCCCTACCAATCTGACTGGTGGAGCTGGCCGCTCCTCCTTCGCCCGATCTGGTATTATTACGAGCCCGACATGGGCGTTCAGCGCGGCGTGCTGCTGATCGGCAATCCGGCGATCATGTGGGGTGGGCTGGTCGCGATCGCCGCGTGCCTGTGGGCGCGGGGGCGCCATGCGCTGGTCGGTAAGCTTTGGGTCTTCTCGATCGCGATCTGGGCGGCGATCCCCAAGAGCCTCGGCTTCTATTATTATTACCACCTCTCCAGCATCTTCGCCGCGCTCGCTTGTGCCGCGGCGCTCAGCCTGTTGCCTACGCGTCTGCGCTGGATCGAGCCGGCGTTCGCGCTGCTCGCGGTGGGACTGTTCGCCTATTTCTATCCGATCATCAGCGGCGCGGCATTGTCCGACCCGCAGGATTTCAACCACTGGATGTGGCTGGACAGCTGGCGCTGATCGCTTGACTCCCGTTATTTCTGTAATTACAGAAATTGACGATGAAGTCGCTTCTCGAACATCCCGACGTAAAAGCCTTTGTCCTCCATTGGGGCGAGATGGGGACGCAATGGGGCGTCAACCGGTCGGTGGCGCAGATCCATGCGCTGCTCTACCTGGCCGATCGCCCCCTCCCCGCCGACGAGATCACCGAGGCGCTGGGCCTTGCCCGATCCAACGTGTCGACCGCGCTCAAGGAGCTGCTCGGCTATTCGATCGTCCGCCGCGTCCATGTCGAGGGCGACCGCCGCGACCATTTCGTCGCCGAAAGCGACCAGTGGGAAATGCTTCTGCGCATCGCCGCCGAGCGCAAGCGGCGCGAGATCGACCCGACGATCGCGCTGCTCGGCGAGCTGGCGGAGCGGCTCCGCGACGACAAGACCGCCCCGCCGATGGTGCGTGAGCGGATCGTGCGGATGCACGAGTTCATCTCGACGCTCGGCAACTGGTACGAACAGGTCCGCCGCCTGCCCAAGCCGACCCTGATCGCGCTGATGAAGCTGGGCGGCAAGGTCGCCCGCTTCGTCACCCCGTTCAAGGGCAGCAAGCCGGAGCCGTAAGCCGCCTTTATTTGCGTTGCAGTTTCTGTTCTTACCGAAAATACCGATGAAAGGAGAAGATCGATGCTCGTCGAAACCGCCTACGCGCTCTATCTCGCGATCACGCTGGCGATCACCGTCTGGGTCGCGCGAACGCTGTCCCGCAACGGAGAGGTGTTCCTGATCCAGTGCTTCGGCCACAATGCGGAACTCGCCCGCTCCACCAACCACCTGCTCGTCGTCGGCTTCTATCTCGTCAACATCGGCTTCATCGCACTGACGCTCAGCCTGGGTCAGGAACCCACCACGCTCGCCGGCGCGATCCGCTTCCTCAGCGCCAAGGTCGGCCTTGCGGTCATCGTCGTCGGTGTGATGCACTTCTTCAACATGGGCGCGATCGCGCATTTCGGCCGCACCGTCGAAGGCTGGTTCGCCGCCCGCCCCGCCGTCCAGCCGGGCGCCTGAGCGATGCCCTGTGTCGACCATCCCGGCCCACGCGGCGGCAGGGCAGCGGTCATGGCAGCGCTGGCCGCCGGGCCGATCTTCATCGCCAGCTTCCTGCTGGCAATGGGGATCGCCGCGGCGAGCGGCCCGCCGATGGCGATCGAGCCGGACGCCATCGGCGTTGTCGTCGGCATCATGGCGATGTCGATCCCGTTCGGGTTCGCGATCACGATCCTGCCCTGCCTGGTCGCGGCGATGGTGCTGACGCCGCTCGCTCGATCGGGAGTCGGCCGCCTTGCGCCGGTCTGGACGATCGCCGGTGCGGCGCCGATCGCCCCGCTCGCCTTCCTGACCGACGTCGGCGCACCCGAGACCTTTGCCCTTGCCGCCACCGGTGCGCTCTGCGCGCTGGTCGCGCGCCGGACGTTGCTGCGCCAGCTCGCCGCCGCCTGACCCCTGTCCAACGCTGGCGGAGTGGCCTATCTGCCCCGAATGACACAGCACGACATCCACGTCATCGGCGGCGGGCTCGCCGGTTCGGAAGCTGCCTGGCAGCTCGCGAAGGCCGGACTTCGCGTGAAGCTTTCCGAAATGCGCGGCGGCGGCGACACGACGCCGGCGCACCAGACCGACGGCTTTGCCGAGCTCGTCTGTTCGAACAGCTTCCGCTCCGACGATGCCGAGCGCAATGCCGTCGGGCTTTTGCATGCCGAGATGCGCGACCTGGGTTCGCTCGTCATGACCGCCGCGGACGCGCATCAGCTTCCCGCCGGCTCGGCGCTCGCCGTCGATCGCGACCGTTTTTCCGACCAGGTGACGCGCACGCTGGCCGAGCATCCCAACATCACCATCGTGCGCGAGCGCGTCGACACGCTCCCGACCGACACGCCCGCGATCGTCGCCACCGGGCCGCTGACCGCGCCGTCGCTGGCGGAGGCGATCGGCCAGTCGACCGGCGCCGACGCGCTCGCCTTTTTCGACGCGATCGCGCCGATCGTGCACGCCGACTCGATCGACATGAGCGTCGCCTGGAAGCAGTCGCGCTGGGACAAGGCGGGGCCGGCAGGCGACGGCAAGGACTATATCAACTGCCCGCTCGATCGCGATCAATATGCCGCCTTCCATGCCGAGCTGATCGCGGGCGAGAAGGCCGCGTTCAAGGAATGGGAGCATGTCCCCTATTTCGAAGGCTGCATGCCGATCGAGGTGATGGCCGAGCGCGGGGTCGAGACGCTGCGCTACGGCCCGATGAAGGGCGTCGGCCTCGACGATCCGCGCACGGGCCGCTGGCCTTATGCCTGCGTGCAGCTTCGCCAGGACAATGCCTCGGGCACGCTGTGGAACATGGTCGGCTTCCAGACCAAGCTGAAGCATGGCGAGCAACTGCGCATCTTTCGCACCATCCCGGGCCTCGAAGGCGCGGAGTTCGCGCGGCTGGGCGGCCTCCACCGCAATACCTTCATCCGCTCGCCCGACCTGCTCGACGGCGAGCTGAGGCTGAAGGCGCGGCCGAACCTGCGCTTCGCGGGCCAGATCACCGGCTGCGAGGGCTATGTTGAGAGCACCGCGATCGGGCTGATCGCCGCGCGCTTCGCGATCGCCGAACTGACGGGGCAGCGGTTGGCGGCACCGCCGGTGGAGACGGCCCTCGGCGCGCTCCTGTCGCACATCACCGGCGCGGACGGGGCGGAAGACTATCAGCCGATGAACGTCAATTTCGGCCTGTTCCCGCCGATCGAGGGCCGGACGAAGAAGGCGGACCGCAAGCTCATGTACACCTCCCGCGCCCGCGCCGCCTTTCGCGAGTGGACGGCCGGGTTGGAGATGGTGGCGGCCTGACGCGTCAGTCCTCCGCCTCCGCCCTGGCGGGCGGGCAATCCACTCGCCGTCGCGGCGCCTTTCGCTTGGGTGCCGTCGTCGCGAACTCGGTGCGGTCCAACGTCGCCGACTTGTCCTTGTCCGCGTCGGCGAAGCGGTCGGTGGTCTTCACCGCCCATTCCTCGAAGCTCAGCCGCCCGTCGCCATTGGCGTCGAGCCGGGCGAACGCCTTTCGCCGACTCGCCAGATATTCCTCGCGGGTGATGCGGTCGTCGCGGTCCTTGTCGTAGCGGTTGAAGCGCTTCTCCTCCCGCGTCTTGGGCGCCGCCTCCGGCACCGCGGCCACCGGTGCGTCGGCGTCGGCGCTCGTCTGCACGGCGAGCGGGGGCGGCGCGGGTGGCAGGATCACGTCCGCCGTCGCACTCGACCGGAAGAGAAACAGGCCTGCCCCCGCCAGCAGCAGCGCCGCCAGTGCACCCACCCAGTATCGCCACATCGCCCCATCCCCCTGGAATCGTTGCGGTCGCGATCCTAGCCGATCCTCAGCGTCCCGTCAGCCGGTGCCAGCCAAGCCGCGCGATCCGCCCCGGAGTCGCCGCGGGCAGCGGCGCGGCGGGATCGGCGCGCAGGTCCATCGCCGCCTGATGCGCGAGCGCCCCCAACGCACGTAGGCGCCGCGGCCACCGCCGCGACAGCGGGGGGGCGAGCAACGCCGCCGCCTCCTCGCGCGCCGCCAATGCTGCGCCCGCATCGGTCAGCGATCGCGACAAGTCGGCGAGCGCCCAGCCCCGGCCCGCATCCTCCACGCCGTCAACCGAAGCCCCGCGCGCCGCCAGCGCGAACAGGCGCGCGCCCCGCCCCGTGGCAAAGGCAGCGCGCACCTCGGCCTCGCGCGGATCGCCCTCCAGCAGCGCTTCCCAGCCTTCGACGAGCAGCGCGACTTCCCTCCCCGCGACCCCGCTGTCGGGCAGCGCGGCGGCGAGCGCCACCAAGACCGGCTGCGCGGGCGGCGGCGCGGTGTCGAGCCGCGCGACGGCATCGTGCCACCAGGTCAGCCGCATCTGCGCGATCATCGGTTCGCGCATCTGGCGCATCACCTCGGCGAGCGTCGCGTCCAGATCGAGCAGCGCCGCCAGCCGCGCGCGGCCGTCCACAGGCGCGTAGGAAAGGATCAGCCGCCGCTCCGCCGCGCGAGCTTCCACGCCGGCTGCGGCGGTTTCGGCGGCGTTAACCATGTCGCTTCAATCCGGCTTATCGCTTGCGCGCGCATAGCGCCGGATCGGACTGAGTTGTCAAATACGGGGCGTGGGCGCGGGGCATGGGGTTGAACGGCTTAAAGGCTTGGGCAAGCGGCGGGTTCCTCGCGCGGCTTGTCCATGACACGCGCGCCAACACGATCGCGATCGTCGCCGCGGCGATGATCCCGCTGTGCGGCATGATCGGCGGCGGCTTCGACCTGTCGCGCATGTACATCGTCAAGACGCGGCTTCAGCACGCCTGCGACGCCGGCGCGCTGGCGGGGCGGAAGGCGATGGGCGGCGGCACCTGGGCGCAGTCGAGCTACATGCCGCGGTCGATGGCCGAGCGCTTCTTCGACGCCAACATCCGCACCGACGCCTATGGCTCGAACACGATCACGCGAAGCTTCAGCGAAAGCGCGGGCAAGGTGACGGGCAATGCGTCCGCGATCTTGCCGATGACGCTGATGCGCGTCCTCGGCAAGACGACCGAAAAGCTTGAGGTCACGTGCGAGACCGAGATGCGGCTTCCCAACACCGACGTCATGTTTGTCCTCGATACGACCGGTTCGATGGGCGAAACGCTGTCGGGTGACAGCCGACCGAAGATCGATGGTCTACGCGTGGCGGTGAAGTGCTTCTACGAGATCGTTGCCAAGCTCGACACCGATGCGGCTTGCGATGGCGACGCTCCAAGCGGAGGGGTTGGCAGCGCCGTGCAGGTGCGGTTCGGCTTCGTTCCGTATGCGACCAACGCCAATGTCGGGCGCCTGCTACAGCCAGCATGGATGGCGGACGAGTGGACGTATCAGTCGCGTGAGATCAGCGCGATCTGGGGTGTCTGGAATTCCTTTTACGACAACACGCTTCGTGGACCTGCAAGCAGTTGGAGTGCGTGGAAGAACCGCGGAGCCGGTTATTTCCAGTCGAACGGTACGAGCTGCTCAAACCCGCCAGCCGACGATTATGAACAGGCGGACGGCGGCGCGATCAACGGCCAACTCGAAAACGATGCATGGTTCGTTGCCGACGTACCGTTCACGCAGCGCGATTATCAGGGCGTGTACAACAGCTCTGGGAAAGTCTGTCAGCTGCAGGAGCGCGAACGGACCGTCTATCGCCGAAGCTATCTGACCCGCGCAGTGCAAGGCAGCAAGAACGCAATCCCGACCCCCGCCTGGCGCTACAAGCCCGTCCGCATCGACGTCGGCCCGCTCAAGAGTGGGACGAGCTGGAACGACTCGATCGATCTGCCGATCGGCAACGGATATGTAAATTCTACAATTCGCTGGGATGGCTGCATCGAGGAGCGCGCGACCGTTCGCCAGTCGAACTATCAGCCGATTCCCGCCGCGGCACACGACCTTCAGATCAACGAGGTGCCCAGTTCGGGCGACGCCGACACGCTGTGGGCACCGGCGATCGGCGGCGCGACCTATGTACGCCGGTCGACCTACAGCAATAGCTCCGCCTACAACCAGGCAGAGATCACGACCTTCACGAACTTCACCGGTCGTGCCTATTCATGCCCGACCCCGGCTCGTCGCCTTCAGGACTGGGACCCCGGCAACTTCGGCAGCTACGTCGACTCGCTGACTCCGGGTGGAAACACCTACCACGACATCGGCCTGCTTTGGGGCGCGCGTCTTCTCTCGCCGACCGGACTGTTCCGTACCGACAACGAATTCACGCCACAGGGCGGCGAGATCGAGCGGCATCTCATCTTCATGACGGACGGCGATACCTGTACCGATGCCGACAATTACCAAGCCTACGGCATCGCATGGTTCGACCGGCGCCAGACAGACCCTGGTGCGGCGCCGACCGAGGGCTGTGGAACGAGCGGCACCCTGACGCAGCAGGTCAATGCGCGCACTGCGGCACTCTGCGAAGCGACCAAGAATCTGAACATTACGCTTTGGGTGATCTGGTTCGGCGACAAGAACACCTCCATCGAGGGCCGCATGAGGTCATGTGCCTCGGAAGGGCGCTTCTTCTCCGCGCGTAATTCGACGCAGCTCCAGCAGACCTTCCGTTCGATCGCCGACCAGATCTCCGCGTTGAGGCTCACGCAATGATCGCCGGTCTTCGTCCCCTCGCCCGCGACCGGCGCGGCGTGTCCGCGGTCGAATTCGCCTTCATCGCGCCGACCTTCTGCATGGTGCTGCTGGGCATCTTCGACTTCGGACACACGCTCTACATGCGCGGTGCGCTCCAGGGCGTGCTGCAAAAGGTCGCGCGCGACGCGACGCTGGAGAGCAACACGACCGAGGGGCAGCAGGCGATCCTCGACACGCGGGTACGTAGCCATGTGAAAGCGCTGGCGAACAATGCCACGCTGGACATCAAGCGGCGCTACTACCGCACCTTCTCCGACGCGGCCGCCGCGAGGGCGGAGGACTGGACCGACACCAACCGGAACGGGCGCTGCGACAAGGGCGAGCCCTATGAAGACGCGAACAACAACGGTGTCTGGGATGCCGACGGCGGTAATGACGGTCAGGGCGGGGCAAAGGATGCGACGGTCGTGACCGTGACCGTCACCTATCCGCGGATGACGCCGCTGCTGAAGCTGTTCGGCGACGATACGGCCAATGCAAAGATCGTCGCAACGACGGTGCTCAAGAACCAGCCCTATTCAGACCAGGGCAGCTATACCGCGCCCGTCTGGCGGAATTGCCCGGCATGACGCGGCTCCTCACCACGCTCCGCCGCCTCGCGCCCGCGCGTGAGGGCGTCATCATTATCGAATACGCCTTCTACCTGCCGATCCTGTTGCTGATCGGGCTGACGGGCGCGGAGATCACCAATTACATCATCACGCGAATGCGGATCAGCCAGATCGCGCTGCATCTGGCCGACAATTCGGCGCGGATCGGCACTGGCACGCAGCTTCAGCAGAAGACGATCAACGAGACGGATATCAACGACCTGTTGACCGGTGCCGGCCTCCAGGCGGGCGAGCTCAAGCTCTACGAGCGCGGGCGGGTAAAGGTGTCGAGCGTCGAGAACGATCCCGCCAATTCTGGCCGCTATCGCATCCGCTGGCAGCGCTGCCGCGGCGACAAGCCCTATACGTCGCCCTATGACGCGACCAAGACCAACCTGACCGGTGTCGGCCCCGCGGGTCGCCAGGTGATCGCGCCGCCCGATGGCGCGACGATGTGGGTGGAGGTCTTCTACACCTATCAGCCGCTGGTGAAGACCGCCTGGGCGCCGTCGCTCGACATGACCGAAACCGCCTCGATGATGGTCCGCGACCGCCGGGCGCTCGATGCGGGCACCAACGGCGTGGTGGCAGTGGCCGGCGAGACCCCGTCGACCTGTTGATCTTCTAGCCGGCCGTTCGTGCTTGGCCGGCGGTGAGCATCCATTTCTCCGTTCGTGCTGAGCTTGTCGAAGCACATGTTTCGAACGCTACCGCTCGTGACACGTCCTTCGACAAGCTCAGGACGAACGGAGTGGGCGCTTTCCTTTTTACGGCGCCGGAAACACCAGCACCGCGCGCGTGCCGGAGCGCCCGGCGCGCGCGCCTAGCTCGATCTCGCCATCCAATTGCCGCGTCAGGCTGGCGATCATCCGCGTGCCCAGGCTTCGGCGCGACTGCGCCTTGAGGTCGAAGTCCGCGGGCAACCCCGCCCCTTCGTCCTCGACCACCGTCTCGATCGAGTCCCCGGCGCGGGCGATGCGGATTGCGATCGGCCCGCCCTCGCCCTCGGGATAGGCGTATTTGATCGCGTTGGTGACGAGCTCGGTGAGGATCAGCCCCAGCGGGATTGCGGTGTCGGCGCTCAGCTCGATCGGCTCGGCATGACAGTCGATGCGGTGGAGCGGCGCCTGCTCGGCCAGCGCGTTGGCGAGCCCGCAAGCCAGGTCGTCGAGCGCGACGATGCCCACCCGCGCCCCGCGCCACAACTGGTCGTGCGTCTGCGCGATCGCGGTGATTCGCGCCTGTGCGTCGCCCAACAGGCGGGTGACGCGCGGATCGTCGTCGGCCTGCATCTGAAGCGTCAGCATCGCCGACACGAGCGCCAGGCTGTTCTTGACGCGGTGGCTCGCCTCGCGGACCAGCAGTTCCTGATGCTCGACCGACGCGGCGAGCCGCGCCTCCGCCTGCTGCCGCTCGATCGCGACGCCGATCAGATTGGCAAAGCCCTGCATGAAGGCGAGGTCGTCAGCGTCGAAGATCCCCTCTTCCGGGCTGTCGACCTCGAGCACGCCGAACCGCTTGCCGTCCGCCTCGACCAGCACGTTGATCGCGCGGCGGATGCCGTGCTCCGCCATCAGCTCGGGCGTCCGGAACCGCTCCTCGGCCTCCAGATGGTTCGAGATGACGGGCTCGCCGGTCATGAAGGCATAGCCGGCAGGCGACCCGGCGTCGCCGCCCAGGCTCGCCACGCCCACCACGCCCTCGGCCCAGCCAACGCCCGCCTCGACACGCATCCGCTCCTCGGCATCGGGCGCCGCCAGGAACTTGGCGAAGCGCGCCGACATGCCGCGCGCGCACAGCTCGGTCGCGCGCTGAAGCAATTCGCCGATGTCGCGCGACCGCAGCGCCGCCATGCCGAACTCGGCAAGGATGCGCTGCTGACCCAGCCGATAGGCGATCGCATCGCCGCCCGGCGGGGCCATGTCGCCCTGTGCGTCCTCGACCACCGCCATGCGTGCGATCAGCGCGTCAGCTTCTTGTAGGCAAGCCGCGTCGGACGATCGGCCGCGTCGCCCAGGCGGCGGCGCTTGTCCTCCTCATAGGCTTCGAAATTGCCCTCGAACCACTCGACATGGCTGTCGCCCTCGAACGCGAGGATGTGCGTGGCCAGACGGTCCAGGAAGAAGCGATCGTGGCTGATGACCACGGCGCAGCCCGCGAAATTCTCGATCGCTTCCTCCAGCGCGCCCAGCGTCTCGACATCGAGGTCGTTGGTCGGCTCGTCGAGCAGCAGCACGTTGCCGCCGCGCTTCAGCATCTTGGCGATGTTGACGCGGTTGCGCTCACCGCCCGACAGCTTGCCGACGTTCTTCTGCTGGTCCTGACCCTTGAAGTTGAACGCGCCGACATAGGCGCGGGTCGAGGCGTCGTGGCCGTTGACCTTCATGTAATCGAGCCCGTCGGAGATCTCCTCCCAGACGTTCTTCGACGGATCGAGGTGATCGCGGCTCTGGTCGACATAGCCCAGGCGGACGGTCGTCCCCAGCTCGATCTTGCCGGTGTCGGGCTGTTCCTGGCCGGTGATGAGCTTGAACAGCGTCGACTTGCCCGCGCCGTTCGGCCCGATCACGCCGACGATGCCGCCCGCGGGCAGCGTGAACGACAGGTTCTCGAACAACAGCTTGTCGCCATACGCCTTGGAGACGTTCTCTACCTCGATCACCTTGCCACCCAGGCGCTCGGGCACCTGGATGACGATCTGGGCCTTGCCGGGGCTGCGGTTCTGCTGGCTCTCGACGAGCTGCTCGAACTTGGCGATACGCGCCTTCGACTTGGTCTGGCGGCCCTTGACGCCCGCCCGGATCCATTCGAGCTCGTCCTTGATCGCCTTCTGGCGACCGGTCGCCTCGCGGTCCTCCTGCTCCAGGCGCTTGGCCTTCTTCTCGAGATAGGTCGAGTAATTGCCCTCGTACGGGAAGTACTTGCCGCGATCGAGCTCGAGGATCCAGTTGACGACATTGTCGAGGAAGTAGCGATCGTGCGTAATCATCAGCACGGCGCCGGCATATTCCTTGAGGTGATTCTCCAGCCACTTCACGCTTTCGGCGTCGAGATGGTTGGTGGGCTCGTCGAGCAGCAGGATCGACGGCTTCTGGATCAGGAGGCGCGTCAGCGCCACGCGGCGCTTCTCACCGCCCGACAGATTGTTGACCGACCAGTCGCCCGGCGGGCAGCGAAGGGCCTCCATCGCGATCTCGAGCTGATTATCGAGGCTCCAGCCGTCGACCGCGTCGATCTTGGCCTGAAGCTCGCCCATCTCCTCCATCAGCGCGTCGAAGTCGGTGTCGTCCTTGGGGTCGCCCATCTCGTCGGAGATCGCGTTGAAGCGATCGACCAGGTTGGCGGTGTCGCGCGCGCCGTCCTTGACGTTCTCCAGCACCGTCTTCGACGGATCGAGCTGCGGCTCCTGCTCCAGATAGCCGACGGTGATGTTCTCGCCCGGCCACGCCTCGCCCGAATAATCGGTGTCGATGCCGGCCATGATCTTGATGAGCGTCGACTTGCCGGCGCCGTTGGGGCCGACGATGCCGATCTTGGCACCCTGATAGAATTGCAGGTTGATGTTCGACAGCACCGGCTTGGGCGCGCCGGGGAAGGTCTTGGTCATGTCCTTCATGACGAAGGCGTACTGGGCGGCCACGGCGGGTCTCCGGCAAAGGGGTTCGGCAGGGATGGAAAGTCGGCGAGCGAGATAGCGATGGCGCCGCCGGTTGGCAACGAGGGGGCCTTTACGCGCGAGCGCCAGCGGGTACCAAGGCGGGATGCTCAGCCTGATCCTGCCCGCGGTCGCCGCGCTCGCCCATCCCGCCCCCGTTCAGGACTCGCCCGAGGACCGCGTCGCGGCGCTGCGCGACGCCGCGCTCGACGACGATTACGCCTATGCGATCACGGAGGCGATCACGACCGAACTGGGGCCGCGGCTGGCGGGGACGCCGGAGGAAGCGCGGGCGCGCAAATGGGCGGTCAGCACGCTTAGCAAGATGGGCTTCAAGAACGTCCGCGACGAGCCCTTCCCGCTCCAGACCTGGGTGCGTGGTGCGGAGCGGGCGGAGGTGCTGGGCGACAGCTCGCAGCCGCTGGTGCTCACCGCGCTCGGCAATTCGGGCGCCACCCCCGAGACGGGCCTGGAGGGCGAGGTCGTCTTCTTTCCCTCGCTCGACGATCTCAAGGACGCGCCCGACGGCTCGCTCGCCGGCAAGATCGCGTTCGTCAGCCACGCGATGACGCGCACGCAGGACGGCAGCCAATATGGCTATTACGGCCCCGTCCGCCGCACGGGTCCGGCGATCGCCGCGCAGAAGGGGGCGGCCGCGATCCTGATCCGCTCGGTCGGCACCGACAGCCACCGGATGCCGCATGCGGGCAGCACCGTCTTCCCCGCCGGCACGACCGCGATCCCGGCCGCCGCGCTTGCCGTGCCCGACGCCGAACAGCTCGAGCGGCTGATCGGTCGCGGTGCGCCGGTGCGGCTCAAGCTGACGCTGACCCCGCGCATCCTCGGCACGCGCCAGTCGGGCAACGTCATCGCCGAGGTGCCGGGCCGCGATCCGGCTGCGGGGATCGTCGTCGTCGCGTGCCACCTCGACAGCTGGGACCTCGGCACCGGGGCGATCGACGATGCGGCGGGCTGCGGCATCGTCGCCGCCGCGGCCAAGCGGATCATGGACGCGGGCCGCCCGCGCCGCACCATCCGCGTGCTGTGGGCGGGGTCCGAGGAAGTGGGGGTGTTCGGCGGCCGCGCCTATTTCGAGGCGCACAAGGGCGACAACCACGTGCTTGCCGCCGAATCCGACTTCGGCGCCGACCGCATCTGGCGCGTCGATACGAAGTTCGCGCCCGCCAACCAGCCACTGGCCGATCGCCTCGCCGCCGCGCTCGCGCCGCTCGGCATTGCCGCGAGCAAGCAGCACGCCGGCGGCGGCGCGGACGTCGCGGCGCTGATTTCGGCTGGCGTCGCCGGCGTCGATCTGCAACAGGACGGCACCCGCTACTTCGACCTGCACCACACGCCCGACGATACGCTCGACAAGGTCGATCCCGTTCAATTGAGGCAGAATGTGGCAGCGTGGACGGCGATGCTGGCCGTGGTCGCCGACGCGCAGGAGCCGATTTCTGCGACGAACTGAGCGCGCTTTCCTATGGTTTGAGTAGAATTAAGCGTTGACGCTCCCGAAACGGGCGCTAATGCGGCAGCTTCGTGACGGCATTCGGGCCGGCCACGAAACGGATTTGCTTGGGAGCAAACGCATGAAGAAGATCGTGTTTGTCGCTGCTGCCGCCGGCCTGATGTCTCTGGCCGCGTGCAACCAGGGCACCCCCGCCGAGAACGCCGGCGACGCGCTGGCGGCGAACCTCGAGGCCGAGGCCGACAACTTCGAGGCCGCCGCTGACGCGACGAGCAACGAGGCCGAGGCCGCTGCGCTCGAGAACGCTGCCGACAACCTCGAGGCGGCTGCCGACAACGCCGACGACATCGGCGAGGCGAACCTGACCAACGCGATGTAATCGCGTCGGCGGCGCTCCGGCGCCGCCGTCAGGAACTCGAATAGAGAAAGGGGCGTCCCGACCCGGGCGCCCCTTTTTCGTGCTTGCGGTCCGGGACAGCCCCGTCCCCGTCGTCACCCCGGACTTGGTCCGGGGTCCATCATGCCGCCAGCCAAGCGGCCGCTGGTTCGCGGACCGGTGGACCCCGGAACAAGTCCGGGGTGACGGGTGGGTGTGGGGCAATCGTTGCCCAAAACAAAACCGGGCCGGAGGCATCCCTCCGACCCGGTCCGGATCAGCGAAGAACCGCTTTGATCAGCCGACGAGCTCGTCGCCCTTGAAGAAGAAGTCGATCTCGATCTTGGCATTCTCTTCCGAGTCCGACCCGTGGACCGTGTTCGCCTCGATCGATTCGGCCAGTTCCTTGCGGATCGTGCCGGGCTCCGCATTGGCGGGGTTGGTCGCGCCCATGATGTCGCGGTTGCGCGTCACCGCGTCCTCGCCCTCGAGCACCTGGACGACGACGGGGCCCGAGATCATGAACTCGACCAGGTCGTTGAAGAAGGGGCGCTCGCGGTGAACGCCGTAGAAGCCCTCGGCCTGCTCGCGCGTCATCTGAATGCGCTTGGAGGCGACGACGCGAAGGCCGGCTTCCTCGAGCATCTTGGTGACGGCGCCGGTCAGGTTGCGGCGCGTGGCGTCGGGCTTGATGATCGAAAAGGTGCGCGTGACGGCCATGACGGTCGACTTCCTTGTTTGTCGTGGGAGTGAATGGCGCGCGCCTTAGTGCCCGCGCCGCGCCCGTGCAAGCGTGTCAGGCGGCCTGTTCCCAGCCGCGCTCGGTCTGCTTCCAGTATCGCCGTTCCACGCCGTCGCGATCGGCCAGTCCCCGCCACGCCGCGCGCGCTGCGCCCACGCTGTCGTCGTCGAAGAAGTGGAACGCCCGGTCGAAGCCGAGCGCCGCCTCGCGCCACGTGCCGTCGACGATCGCAACCATGCGCGCGCCGTTCGCCGCCACCGGCTCGGGCGCGATCAGCACGGGCTGGATGCCCTCCCCGTCCTCGCCCGCCAGGCCGTGAGGGAGGAAGCTGTCGGGCGAATAGGTCCAGAGCAGCCGGTCGAGCGTTGCTCGCTGCCCCTCGTCCCCGCTCACGACCAGCAGCCGCGCCCCGCCCGCCAGCACCTTCTCGGCGATCTGCGGCAGCGCGCGACCCAGCGGGCGTAGCGTCAGGTGATAGAAGTCGACCTGCACCGCGCCCGCCCCTTTACCGCTCAGCCTTCGGCCAGGTCGCGGACCAGCCGGTCGAGCAGCCGCACGCCATAGCCCGTCGCGCCCTTGTCATAGGTCGCACTCGGCTTGTCCGCCCAGACCATGCCGGCGATGTCGAGATGCGCCCAGGCGGTACCCGTCTCGACGAAGCGCTGGAGGAACTGCGCCGCGGTGATCGATCCGGCGCCGCGCGGGCCGACGTTCTTCACGTCGGCGATCGGGCTGTCGATCAGCTTGTCATAGGCCGGCGACAGCGGGAAGCGCCAGAGCTTGTCGCCCGTCTCGCGCCCCGCCGAAAGCAGCGCGTCCGCCAGCGCGTCGTCGTTCGAGAAAAGCCCACCATGCTCGTTGCCGAGCGCGATGATCATCGCGCCGGTCAGCGTGGCGAGGTCGACGATCGTCTTGGGCCGGTGGTTGCGCTGGACCCAGGTCAGTACGTCGCACAGCACCAGCCGCCCCTCGGCATCGGTATTGAGGATCTCGATCGTCTGCCCCGACATCGACTTGACGACGTCGCCCGGCCGCTGCGCATTGCCGTCGGGCATGTTCTCGACCAGGCCGACGACGCCGATGACGTTGGCCTTGGCCTTGCGCATCGCCAGCGCCTTCATCGCACCCGCAACGGCGCCCGCGCCGCCCATGTCCCACTTCATGTCCTCCATGCCCGGCCCGGGCTTGAGGCTGATGCCGCCGGTGTCGAAGGTCACGCCCTTGCCGACCAGCGCGATCGTCGGATCGCCGTCGGTGCCGGTGCCGTTCCAGTGCATCGCCAGCAGCCGCGCTTCACGCGCCGACCCCTGGCTGACGCCGAGCAGCGCGCCCATGCCGAGCTCGCCCATCGCCGCCTCGTCCAGGATGGTCAGCGTGACGCCCAGTTCCTCCAGGTGCCGGCAACGCTCGACGAAGGTCTCGGGATAAAGGATGTTCGGCGGCTCGGCGACGAGCGTGCGCGTGAGCTCCAGACCCTGCGTCAGCGCATCCGCCTCTCGCCACGCATCCTCGACGTCGTCCGCGCCCGCGATCACCAGCCGCTGGATCGTCGGCTTCTGCTTCTCGGTCAGCGTCGTGCGATAGATGTCGAAGCGCCACGCGCGCTGCGCCGCCGCGCCCGCGAACCGCGCCGCGCCCGCCGCATCGACGCCCGCCGCCGACAGGTCGACGCCGATCGCCTCGATGCCCGCGGTCTCATATCGTCCGGCGAGCGCGCCGCCCGCCTTTTCGAGGTCCGCACCGGCGCCCGAGCCCGTGCCGATCAGGATGACGCGGCCGACGCCATCTCCCTTGGGCACGAAGATCTCGGCGACCGATCCCGCCTCACCCTCGAACTTCGCCGCCTTGACCGCGCCCTCGACCAGCGTGCGCGCCGCCGCGTCGAGCCGGTCGAGGCCGGGCACCGCGCCCTTGGGCACCGCGATCGCGATGTCTTGGAGGTCGGGCAGGTCGGACTGGAACTCGATCTTCATGCGCGGGCGCACCTTTCGTTCGGCGTCGTTGCGCTCGTGCAACCAAGCGTCGCACGAGTCATTATGCCCATCTAGGGACCCTTGGCCTTCGGCAAAACCCGCTCGATTGCGCGACGCGTTGTGCGATGCGATAGGGAGCGGCCTGTCCGGGGAGCGAAGCGGCCCGCGGGCTCAAAGGGGACAAGACCGATTCGCATGCGCCTGGCCCTGTTGCGTACCGCCGCGCTGCCCGCCTGTCTGTGGCTGACCCTGCCCGCGATCGCCGCGGCGCAGGACCTCCAGACGCCCGAGGGTGCCGCGCTGCCGCCGCCGATCGAGACCGCGACGCCGCGGTCGGACAACCAGATCGACTTCACCGCCGACCAGCTCGAATACGACTTCGACGCCGAGCTGGTGAACGCGACCGGCGACGTGCGCCTGTTCCGCCAGGGGGAGCGGCTGCGCGCCGACAAGGTCACTTGGAACCGCAAGACCGGGCAAGTGGTGGCCGAGGGCAACATCGCGGTCACCAATCCGGAGGGCGACGTCGCTTACGGCGACCGCATCGAGCTGACCGACACGCTCAGGGACGGCGTCGTCAACAACATGCTCGTCGTCCTGGAACAGGGTGGCCGAATCGCCGCCGAGCGCGGCGTGCGCGAAAATGGCGGCGTGCTGCGCGTGACCAAGGCGGCCTATACCCCCTGCGCGGTCGAGACGAGCGACGGCTGTCCCAAGGAGCCGAGCTGGAAGATCACCGCGGCCGAGGTCACCTATAATCCCGACAAGCGGCGCATCCGCTACAAGGGCGCGCGCATCACGCTGTTCGGCCTGTCGTTGCCGCTTCCCGCCTTCAGCCACGTCATCGGCGAGGGAAGCGCGCCCGGCCTGCTCGCGCCGCAGATCCGCATCAGCCGCGTGAACGGGCTCGAGTTCGCGCTGCCCTATCACTTCGACATCGGCCCCAATCGCGACCTGACGATCACGCCGCACGTCTTCACCGGCGCGCTGCCGATGATCGAGGGCAATTACCGGCAATATACCTCGCTCGGCGCGTTCAACGTCACCGCCTATGGCACCTATTCCAGCCGCAGCGACGACCTCATCACCGAGACGGGCGTCGCGCCCGAGACGCAGAATGCGTTCCGCGGCTATATCGATGCGGTCGGCCGCGCGCAGTTCGATCCTAATTGGAGCGCGTTCGGATCGATCCGGGTCGCGACCGACAAGACGTTCCTGCGCCGCTACGACATTTCGCGCGACGACCGGCTGCGCAGCAACATCGGCGTCCAGCGGATCAGCGAGAACAGCTATTTCTCGATCCAGGGCTGGGCGGTGCAGTCGCTCCGCCTGGACGATGCCGGCCAGATCCAGCCGGTCGCGCTGCCCGAGATCGATTTTCGCCACCGCCTGACCGATCCTTGGCTCGGCGGGCGGGTGACGCTCCAGCTCAACAGCCTCGCCATATCGCGCAACGGCGGACAGGACACGCAGCGCGCCTTTGCGTCGGCATTGTGGGAGCTTCGGCGGATCACCGACTGGGGCCAGGAGGTGACGTTCAGCGCCTATGCCCGCGGCGACCTCTACAACACCGAAGGGTCGGCGCTGACCGCGACGCCGCTCTATCGCGGCGAGGACGGCTTTCATGCGCGCGGCATCGGCGCCGTCGCTGTCGACGTCAAATGGCCCTTCATCGGCGAGGCGTTCGGCGGCGACCAGCGCATCACGCCCCGCGTCCAGGTCGTGGCCGCGCCGCGGATCGAGAATCTCTCGATCCCCAACGAGGATGCGCGCGCCGTCGATCTGGAGGATTCGAACCTCTTCGCGCTCAACCGCTTCCCCGGCTACGACCGGTTCGAGGATTCGACGCGCTTCACTTACGGTGTCGACTACGCACTCGACCTGCCCGGCGTGGCGATCAACGCCAATGTCGGCCAAAGCTATCGCCTGAGCCAGCGCCCGTCGATCTTCCCCGAGGGCACCGGCCTCACCGATCGCTGGTCGGATTTCGTCGGCCGGACCGAAGTGCGCGTCGGCCAGTTCGTCGGCTTCACCCACCGCTATCGCCTGGACAAGGACGGGCTGGCGATCCGCCGGAACGAGGTCGATGCGACGATCGGCTCGCGCAAGACCTATGCGCTGGTCGGCTATCTCCGCCTCAACCGCAACAACAACCAGGAGCTGGAGGATCTTCGCGACCGTGAGGAGCTTCGCGTCGGCGGCCGCGTCGCCTTTGCGCGTTTCTGGTCGGCGTTCGGCTCCGCCACCGTCGACCTGACCGACCGCGAGGAGGATCCGCTGTCGGTGTCCGACGGGTTCGAGCCGATCCGCCACCGCCTGGGCGTCCAGTATGAGGACGATTGTGTCCGCCTCGGCCTCACCTGGCGCCGCGACTATCAGGACAATGGCGATGCGCGCGCCGGCAACAGCTTCCTGCTGACGCTGGCGTTCACGAACCTGGGCCGCTAAAGGCAGCGTTCATCGTGGGGGGATTAGTGACCCGCGAAGTGGGCGCGCGTGCGCGGCATGAGGGTATCGACTTGGCAACGACGTTGAAGATGGTGGCGGGCCTGCTGCTCGCCGGGGCGGCGGGCATTGGCGCGGCGCAGACCGTGGGCGATCAGGCGCAGACGCCGCAGGCGGGCCTCAACCTGCCCCAGAATCTCCAGATCTTCGGCAAGGCCGATCCGAACATCCGCAAGCCCACCGCGATCGTCAACGACGCGGTCATCACCGGCACCGACGTCGATCAGCGGATGAGCATGATCACCGGTCTTCGTGGCATTCAGGTCCGTGAGGAGGAGCGCGACCAGCTCCGGCTTCAGGTGCTGCGCCAGCTGATCGACGAGACGCTCCAGATCCAGGAAGCCAAGAACAACGAGATCACCGTCTCCCCGCAGGAGATCGAGCAGAGCTTCACCCGCGTCTCGCGCAATTTCGAGCGCAATCCGGAGCAGATGCGCGCGTACCTGACGCAGATCGGCTCGTCGGAGCGGTCGCTGAAGCGCCAGATCGAGGGCGAGCTCGCGTGGCAGCGCCTGCTGCGCCGCCGGGTCGAGCCGTTCATCAGCGTCGGCGACGAAGAGGTCAAGGCGATCATCGACCGCCTCGAACAGGCCAAGGGCACCGAGGAATACAACCTCCGCGAAGTCTATCTCTCCGCCCCGCCCGAGCGCGCGGCCGAAGTGGGCGAGGCGATGAAGACCATGGTCGCCAAGATGCGCGAAGGCGCGCCGTTCGAGTATTTCGCCACCAACTTCTCCGAAGCGACGACCAAGTCGGTCGGCGGCGACCTTGGCTGGGTGCGCCCGGCGATGATCCCGCCGCAGCTCGCCGCCGCCGCCTCGAGCATGCAAGTCGGCCAGATCGCCGGCCCGATCGAGGTGCCGGGCGGCTATTCGCTCCTTTACCTCGTCGACAAGCGCACCGTGCTCGGCGCCGACCCGCGCGATGCCAAGCTGAGCCTGCGCCAGCTCGCGCTCAAGTTCCCCGCCGGTCTCAACCAGGCCCAGCTTCAGGCGCGCGCCGCCGATTTCGCCAAGGCGACGCAGGCGATCCAGGGCTGCGGCAACGTCAGCAAGGTGGCGCAGACGATCGGTGCCGAGGTCGTCGACAACGACGCGATCCGCATCCGCGACCTGCCGCCCCAGCTGCAGGACATCATGCTGAAGCTTCAGGTCGGCCAGGCGACGCCGCCCTTCGGTTCGCCCGAGGATGGCGTCCGCGTGCTGGTGCTCTGCGGCCGCGACGATCCGCGTGTCGCCGCCCAGCCGTCGGCCGCGCAGATCCAGCAGGGCCTGGAGCAGGAGCGCGTCAATCTGCGCGCCCAGCGCATGCTGCGCGATCTTCGCCGCGACGCGATCGTCGAGTATCGCTGAGGTGGGCGCGGGCGGCGCTCCCTCCCGCCCGATCGCCGTTTCGATGGGCGACCCGGCGGGGATCGGGCCGGAAATCGTCGCCAAGGCCTGGGCGGCGCGCGACGTCCACGCGCTCGACCCCTTCTTCGCGGTCGGCGACGCGCGCGCGATCGAGCGCGTGTGGCGCGGTCCGCTGGCTCGGATCGACACGCCGCAGCAGGCCGCCGCGACGTTTGGCGACGCGCTGCCGGTGATGAACGTGGCCGATGCCGGCGACGTCGTGCCCGGCCGCCCCGATGTCGACGGCGCCCGCTGTGCGCTGCAGAGCCTCGAGCTCGCGATGGGCCTGACCCAGGCGGGTGCCGCCTGCGCGCTCGTCACCGGGCCGGTTTCCAAGTCGCAGCTCTATTCGATCGGTTTCCACTATCCGGGCCAGACCGAGTTCGTGTCGGAGCGGTGCGGGATCGCCCATGCCAATGCGGTGATGATGCTCGCCGGTCCGACCCTTCGCGTCGTGCCGATCACCACCCATGTGCCGCTGTCCGCGGTGCGCGGGCTGCTGACCGTCGACCTCGTCCTTGCCAAGGCGCGCGCGACCGTGCGCGGCCTGACCCGCAATTTCGGGATCGAGCGGCCGCGCCTCGCCTTTGCCGGGCTCAACCCGCATGCGGGCGAAGGCGGCGCGCTGGGCGACGAGGAGATTGCGGTGCTCGAGCCCGCGATCGCGATCCTGCGCGACGAGGGCGTCGACGCGATCGGGCCGCTCGCCGCCGACACGATGTTCCACGCCCGCGCGCGCGCCACCTATGACGCCGCGCTCTGCTGCTATCACGACCAGGCGCTGATCCCGTTGAAGACGTTGCATTTCGACGAGGGCGTCAACCTGACCCTCGGGCTGCCCATCGTCCGCACCTCGCCCGATCACGGCACCGCCTTTGCGATCGCGGGCACCAACACCGCCGAGCCGGGCGCGATGATCGCCGCGATCCGCATGGCGGCGCAGGCGGCCGAGCGCCGCCGAATCTACGACGCCGCGTGACCCGCCCCGACTTGCCGCCGCTTCGCGAGGTCATCGCCAGGCACGGCCTGACCGCCAGCAAGGCGCTCGGCCAGAACTTCCTGTTCGACGGCCAGTTGCTCGACCGCATCGCGCGGGTGCCCGGCAATCTCGACGGCACCGAGGTGCTGGAGATCGGGCCCGGCCCCGGCGGCCTCACCCGCGCGCTGCTCGGCGCGGGGGCCCGCGTCACCGCGATCGAGCGCGACCGCCGCTGCATTCCCGCCCTCGCCGAACTGGGCGAAGCCTATCCAGATCGCCTGCGCGTGATCGAGGGCGACGCGCTGGCGATCGACCACCGCACGCTGTTCGCCGGCGCGCCGCACATCGTCGCCAACCTCCCCTATAATGTCGGAACCGAGTTGTTCGTCGGCTGGCTCAGCACCGAATGGCGGCCCTGGTGGCAGAGCCTGACGCTCATGTTTCAGCGCGAGGTCGCTGACCGCATCGTCGCGCCCGCGGGCAGCGACGCCTATGGCCGGCTGGCGGTGCTGGCGCAGTGGCGCTCGATCCCGCGCATTGCGATGCCCGTCCACCGCTCGGCCTTCACCCCCCCGCCCAAGGTGATGTCCGCGGTCGTCCATGTCGTGCCCGCCGACGCGCCGGAGGGCGTGCGGCTCCCGACGCTTGAGCGCCTGACCGCCGCCGCGTTCGGCCAGCGACGCAAGATGCTGCGCACCAGCCTCAAGGGCGTGCCCGGCGCGGTCGAGGCAGCTGAGAGGATCGGCATCGAGCTGACCCGTCGCGCGGAGACGGTGAGCGTCGCGGAATTCTGCGCGCTGGCGAAGGCGCTGGGCTAGCGGTTCGTGCTTGGCACGTCCTTCGACAAGCTCAGGACGAACGGAAGAATAACTCGTCACCCCGGACTTGTTCCGGGGTCCACCGGGCCGCAGGCCTTGCCCTCAGTGGATTCGTCACGCCCACCAATTTGCCTCCGCACGCGCGGACGAGTGGACCCCGGAACAAGTCCGGGGTGACGAAGAGAGCTCAAGCCCGCGGCGGCGCCGTACTCCCGCGCACCACCAGCTCGTGCGCCAGCGTCACCGCCGCGGCCGCCGGCGCGCCGCCGCGCAGGATCTCGACCAGCAACTCGATCGCCTGCCGCCCGATCGCGCCCTTGGGCTGGGCGACGCTCGTCAGCGCCGGGTGACAGAAGCGGGCGAGCGGCAGGTCGTCGAACCCCACCACCGACACGTCGCCGGGGCAGGACAGCCCCGCCTGCCCCACCGCACCGATCGCGCCCAGCGCCATCTCGTCGCTGAAGCAGAAGATCGCCGTCACGCCGCCCGCGATCAGCTCGCGCGCCGCGGCAAAGGCGGAGTTGGCCGAATAGTCGCCGGTCCGCACCTCGGGCTCGATCCCCACGCGCGCCGCCGCCGCCATCGCCCCGGCAAGGCGATCGCGCGTGATCGGGCTGATCGTCGGTCCGGTGACGATCCCGATCGAGCGGTGGCCAAGCGCGATCAGGTGCTCCATCGCATCCGCCGCCGCCGCCGCATTGTCGATATGCACGCTCGGCACGCCGATATCGGGCGAATATTCGCACCCGTTGACGATCGGCGCCCGCCCCTCGCCCTGCCCGACCAAAGCCGCCAGCCGCTCGGGCAGCCGATGGCCCAGGAAGACCAGCCCGTCGACCTCTCGCCGCAGCAACATGTCGGCATATTGGTCCTCGACCTCGACATCGTGGCGCGTGTCGCCCAGCACCACGGCATAGCCTGCGTCGCGCGCCGCTTCCTCCGCACCGCGAATGACGCTCGCGAAGAACGGGTTCGAGATGTCGGGCACGGTCAGCAGGATCCGCGCCGCGCGCAGCGTGCGCAGGCTCCGCGCCGCCATGTTGGGCTGGTAACCCAGCGTCTCGACGACTTCGAGCACGCGAAGCCGCGTCGGCTCGGCCACCCGATCGGGCCGCGTCAGCACACGCGAGACCGTGGCGGTGGAAACCCCCGCGACCGCCGCGACCTCGATGATCGTCGTCATGGCCACTTCATGCGGCGTGCGGCGGGGCGTGTCGATCCCTCCCGTGTAATCCTTTACATCGCGGATCATCGCCAATAGGCTTCGATTCGATGGGCGGCGCGACCGCACCCACGGGGAGGACGGGATGACCGCTGCGGAAGGGACGATGGACGGGCTCGCGCGTCCGGGCTCGGGGGCGCTGACGCTGCGTCTCAGCGCCTTGATGTTCATGCAATTCTTCGTCTGGGGCGCGGGCGCGGTGACGCTCGGCCTGGTCATGCAGACGGTGGGCATCGGCAACCTCATCGCCAACGCGTTCTCGGTCGGGCCGATCGCCTCGATCGTCGGCTCCTTCCTGCTCGGCATGGCCGCGTCGCGCTTCTTCAGCCCCAAGTCGCTGATGGTGATCCTGCATCTGGTCGGCGGCGCGCTGCTGTTCGTGCTGCCGCGCTTCATCACGCCGGAGGGGGGCAGCACCTTCGTCCTGCTGCTGCTCTGCTACATGATCCTCTACATGCCGACCGTGGGCCTGGCGAACACGATCGCGCTCAAGAGCTTCGGCGAGCGTGTCGACCGCTTTCCGTTCGTGCGCGCATTCGGGACGATCGGCTGGATCGCCTCGGGCCTCATCATCGGCTGGGCCGGGCTGTCGGCCAGCCCGCAGATCTTCACGATCGCCGCGGTCGTCTCGGTCGCGCTCGGCCTCTATTGCATCACCCTCCCCAACGTGGCCCCCGACAAGCCGAGCGACGAGAGCCTGGTGCGCCAGGTGCTCTGTGTCGAGGCGTTCGGGCTGATGCGCCAGCGCTCGTACCTGGTGTTCGTCGCCTGCGCGACGCTGATCTCGATCCCGCTCGCCATGTATTATGCCTATGCCTCGCCCTATGTCGGCGCGGCGGGGATCGAGAATGTCGGCGGGACGCTGGCGATCGGGCAGATGTCCGAACTCGTCTTCATGTTCTCGATGCCGTTCCTCTATCGCCGCTTCGGCGTGAAGCCGCTGCTGCTGGTCGGCATGGCCGCTTGGGCGCTGCGCTATGCGCTGTTCGCGATCGGCGATGGCGGCTCGGGGCTGTGGGCGGTGTATCTGGGCGTCGCGCTCCACGGCGTCTGCTACGACTTCTTCTTCGTCGCCGGCGCGATCTATACGCAGACGATCGCCCAGCCGAAGGGCGTCAATGCACAGGCGCAGGGGATGCTGACGCTGTTCACCTATGGCCTCGGCATGCTGCTGGGCTCGCAGATCGGCGGGCTTCTGTATGCGCAGCTTCCCGCCAGCCCGACGATCGCCGACTGGCAGGCGATGTGGTGGTATCCGGCGATCGCCGCCGCGGTCATCGCGCTCCTCTTCCAGTTCACCTTCCGCGACGACACAAGCGGCCGGATGGTCGCATGACGCTGTCGCGCCGGGCCCTGATCGGCGCCGCCGCGGTCGCCGCGCCGCTCGCCGCCGCCTGTGCGCAGGCGCCGCGGTCGAACGCTGCACGCTTCTCGCTGGGCTATGCCCCGCACGAGGGCAGCTTCGCCAGTCGCGGCGGGCTGTTCGAACAGATCGCCTATGCCGCCGACCAGGGCTTCACCGCCTGGGAGGATAACGAGGCGGCCAAGCGCCCCGTCGCCGAGCAGACGCGCATGGCCAAGATGCTGGCGGATCGCGGCATGACGATGGGCGTGTTCGTCGCCGGCATGCCGCGCTGGAGCGAGATGCGCCCGCGCCTGGGCGGCAACGACGATGCCGATCGCGAAAGCTATCTTGCCGGGATCAAGGCGTCGCTCGACGTCGCCAAGCGGCTGAACGCGCGCCACGCGACCGTCGTCACCGGCTTCATGGACCCGCGTATCCCGCTCGACGTCCAGACCGCGCGCGTCGTCGACACGATGCGCCGCGCCGCCGACCTCGTCGAGGCCTCGGGCCTGGTGCTGGTGATGGAGCCGCTCAACACGCGCACCGATCATCCGGGCGTCTATATGCAGACGATCGCGCAGGGTTACGCCGTCGCGCGCGGCGTCGATCGCCCCTCGGTCAAGATCCTCGCCGACCTCTATCACGAGCAGATCCAGTCGGGGAACCTGATCCCCGCGATGACGGAATGCTGGTCGGAGATCGGCTATATCCAGTTCGGCGACAATCCCGGCCGCAAGGAGCCGGGATCGGGCGAGATCAACTATGCCAATATCGTCAAATGGCTGCGCGGGCGCCGCTATTCGGGCGTAATCGGCATGGAACATGGCAATTCGGCAAAGGGCCGCGCGGGCGAGGATCGGCTGGTCGCCGCCTATCGCGCGATCGACGCGGCCTGAAGGAGCAGGAACGATGATGATGCGAGCGGCCGCGCTGGCGGCGGTGCTGGTGGCGGGCCCCGCCGCGGCACAGGACAAGCCGGGGTTCACGGACACGCCGGTGCTGCCCGGCGGCAAGTGGCGAGTCCACGACGCCGACCGCCCTTATCCCACCGTCACCACGCCTGCGGCCCAGCCCGGCGCCCCGCCCGCCGACGCGGTGGTGCTGTTCGACGGCCGCTCGCTCGACGCCTGGACGCCCAGCAAGGCGCCCTGGACGGTCGCGAACGGCGCGATGACGATCCCCAAGGGTGCGGGCAATCTCACCACCAAGCAGAGCTTCGGCGACGTCCAGCTCCACCTGGAATTCATGAGCCCCAATCCGCCGACCCGGACCTCGCAGGATCGCGGCAACAGCGGCATCTGGTTCATGGAGCGGTACGAGATCCAGATCCTCGACGGGTACCAGAACCCGACCTATGCCGACGGCACGGTCGGCGCGATCTATGGCTGGAAGCCGCCGCTGGTGAACGCCTCGCGCAAGCCCGGCGAGTGGCAGACTTATGACGTGGTATTCGAGCGGCCGCGCTTCGATGCGTCGGGCAAGCTGCTTCGCCCCGCCTACATCACCGCGTTCCTGAACGGCGTGCTCGTCCAGAACCATCAGGCGATGCTGGGCACGACAATCTGGCGCACCGTTTCCAGCTACAAGCCGCATCCTGATGCGCTCCCCATTCAGCTTCAGGATCACGACTCGCCCGTATCGTTCCGAAACATCTGGGTGCGCCCGCTGCCGGAAGCGGCGATCGCGCAGGACCTTGAAGGAGTGGCCAAGTGATCGACCGTAGAACCGCGCTCGCCGGCGTGGTCGCCATGTTCGGCGCCGGGGCGTTCGCCCCGATCGCGCGCGCCGCCGCCGCCGCGCAGGTGAAGGGCGCGCCGCCCGTCATCAGCGAAGGACCGGCGACGGTTCAGGTCTTCACGCCCGCGCAGCGCGCACTGATGACCGCGCTGTCCGAGCGGGTGATCCCCACGACCGACACGCCGGGCGCGATCGCCGCGGGCGTCCCCGCCTATATCGAAAAGCTGCTCGCCGACTGGTCCTACCCGGACGAGCGCAAGCCGATCCTGGAAGGGCTCGACCTGATCGAGGCGCGGTCGATGCGCGACTACAAGGTGACGGGCGCGAAGGCGAAGCCGGCGCAGCAGGACGCGCTGCTGACGCTGGCGATGAACGACCAGCTGCCGGGCGGAAAGACCTTCTTCGACGGGTTCCGACAGCTCGTCATCACCGGCTATTACACGTCGGAGATCGGCATCACCGTGGAGCGCGAATATCTCCCGGTGCCCGGCGAATATAACGGCGCCTTCCCCTATGCGAATGTGAACAAGGTCTACAGCTCGTGATCGATCGCCGCACGCTCATGGGTGCCGCCGGCGCCACGCTCGCCATCGGTGCGCTCCCGCGCCTCGCCGCCGCCAAGTCGATCGCGCGGATCGGCCTCCAGCTCTACACCGTCCGCGACATCTTCGAGAAGGATCCGGCCGGCACGCTCGGGAAGGTCGCGCGCATCGGCTACAAGGAAGTCGAATATGGCGGCGGCGGCTATGACAAGATGGACGCCGCGATGCTGCGCCGGACGATGGACCGGCTCGGCCTTCGCTGCCCGTCGATCCATGTCGGCTACGACCTGCTGCTCGGCGACATGGCCGGGACGATCGCGCGCGCCAAGACGCTCGGCGCCGACACCGTCGTCCTCCCCTACATGACCGAGCAGTATCGTACCGAAGCGGGCTGGACCGCGGCGCTTCCCAACTTCACCCGCTTTGCCGAGGGACTGGCGAATGCGGGCCTCGGCTTCGCCTATCACAATCACGACTTCGAGTTCACGACGAAGCCCGACGGCGTCAGCCTCTACGACCGCTTTCTCACCGCGACCGATCCCAAGCTCGTCAAGGTGGAGCTCGACCTGTTCTGGGCGATCCGTGCGGGCGAGGATGCCGGCGCGCTGATCGACAGGCTCAGCCCGCGTCTCTACGCCTATCACGTCAAGGACATGCGCGCGGACAAGTCGATGACCGCGGTCGGCGCGGGCACGATCGACTTCGCCGCCCTGTTCCGCCGCCCGTCGAGCGCAGGCGTGCGCCACTTCTATGTCGAGAACGACCAGGCGCCCGCGCCCTATCTTCCCGATATCACCACCAGCTTCAAGACGCTCCGCGCGCTGCGGTACTGAGCGCGTTCCGGGAGGGGATTTCCATGCAGACTGCTTCCACCAACCGCTTCGATGCGATCGTCATCGGATCGGGAGTCAGCGGCGGATATGCCGCCAAGGAACTGACCGAAAAGGGCCTGCGCGTCCTGATGCTCGATCGCGGCAAGATGGTCGAGCACAGCGACGACTATACCTATGAGGGCAAGCCCGCCTTCGAGGTGCCGGCGCGCAACATCATGCCCAAGCCGCTGCGCGACAGCGACTATTCGATCGCGCGCTATGGCTATGTCGCGCCGAGCAACCGCCAGTTCTACAATGACGACCGGCTCAACCCCTATGCCTATGAGGACGGGAGCAAGTTCTACTGGATCCGTCCCGGCGCGGTCGGCGGCAAGTCGCTGATCTGGGGTCGCTGGAGCTTCCGCTGGGCGCCCGAGGATTTCGAGGCGAACAAGCGCGAAGGCGTGGATGGCATCTGGCCGATCGGCTACGACGACCTCGTCCCCTGGTACAGCCAGGTCGAGAAGTATATCGGCGTGTCGGGCTCGCGTGAGAACCTGCCCTATCTGCCCGACAGCGAATTCATGCCGCCAATGCCGATGAACGTCGCGGAGAAGTGGCTGAAGACGCAGCTGGAGGGCAAGTTCCCCGGCCGCAAGCTCATCAACACGCGCCTGTCCAACATCACCGAGGACAAGCCGGAGCAGAACCGCACCAAGTGCCAGCACCGCAACCAGTGCGGCAATGGCTGCTCGTTCGGCGCCTATTTCTCAACTCAGGCGGTTACCCTGCCCGCCGCGCGGGCGACCGGGCGGCTGACGCTTCAGGCCGACGCCGTCGTCACCAACCTCGAATATGATCCGCGCGCCAAGCGCGTGACCGGCGTCCGCTACATCGATGCCAAGACCGGCCAGGCGGAGACGGTGAACGCCGATCTCGTCTTCCTGTGCGCTTCGGCGATGGGATCGGTGCAGATCCTGATGAACTCGCGCGCGCCGGGCGGCGAGCGGAGCCATTTCGACAATAGCGGGACTTTGGGCCGCTACGTCATGGACCACATCTTCCGCGTCAGCATCGACGGTGAGATCCCGGGCATGACCGACCTCATCGAATATGGCCGGCGGCCAGGCGGGGTCTATATCCCCCGCTTCCGCAACATCGGCCGCGAGGAGGGCGTGGGCTTCCGCCGTGGCTATGGCTATCAGGGCTCCGCGCAACGCAGCCCTGCCGGCCCGGTCGGCTTCGGCGCGTCGATGAAGCACGCGATGCGCCGCTATGGCCCGTGGAAGTTCGGCATGACCGCGTTCGGCGAATGCCTGCCCTATAAGGACAATCGCGTCTCGCTGCACCCGACCAAGGTCGATCGTTTCGGCGTGCCGCAGATGAAGTTCGACGTCACGTTCCGCGAGAACGAGCTCAAGATGATGGCCGATGCCCGCGTGCAGGGCGAGGCGATGCTGAAGGGTGCTGGCCTGCTCAACGTGTCGAGCTATGAGGGCGAGCATGTCCCCGGCGACGCGATTCACGAGATGGGCGGCGCCCGCATGGGGTCCGATCCGCGCGCATCGGTGCTGAACGGCTGGAGCCAGGCGCACGACGCGTCCAACCTCTACGTCACCGATGGTGCGCAGATGGCGTCGGTGTCGTGCGTCAACCCGTCGCTGACCTTCATGGCGATGACCGCCCGCGCCGCCGACCACGCGTTCAAGCAGATGAAGGCCTGATCCGAATCCCCGCCGCAGCGATGCGGCGGGGGTTTGCGGGTTCTCAGTCCTTTCCAACTTTTGCTCCCCCGGCGAAGGCCGGGGTCCAGGTGGGAAGGCCGTAGTGACGACGCGCAACGCCGATCATCTGCGTCCCTCAACTGGACCCCGGCCTTCGCCGGGGAGGTCGTCAGGGGAAAGCGCTCCCGCCTGTTCGACACCAGTCCGACCAAGGACTCAGCGCGTATAGTCTCCCGCTAGTGGCTGCTCGCCGCCGCCGCGCCGATTCCCGTCTCCGCACGCACCTGCTGCGCCAGGAAGCCGCTGCGATCGACCGCCGCCCGGCCGCTGCGGTCCGTCACCGACACCAGCCAGATGACGAAGAAGGCAAGCGGCATCGAGAAGATCGCCGGGCTATCATAGGGGAAGATCGGCGCCGCATTGCCCAGCGCCGTCACCCACACGGCCGGTGACAGGATCGTCAGCCCGAACGCGCTGAGCGCCCCTGTCAGCCCGCCCGCGACCACGCCTCGCGTCGTGCATCCGCTCCAGAACAGCGACAGCAGCAGCACCGGAAAGTTGCTCGAGGCCGCCAGCGCAAAGGCGAGGCTGACCATGAACGCGACATTCTGCTTCTCGAACGCAATGCCCAGCAGGATCGCGACCACCGCTAGCACGAGCACGGTGATCCGCGACACGCGAAGCTCGGCCGCGCTGTCCGCGCGTCCGCGCCGGAACACGCTGGCATAGAGGTCGTGGCTGACCGCCGACGCGCCCGACAGCGTCAGCCCGGCGACCACCGCGAGAATCGTCGCGAAGGCGACGGCGGAGATGAAGCCCAGGAACAGATTGCCGCCGACCGCCTGCGCCAGATGGATCGCCGCCATGTTGCGGCCGCCGCGCAGGCCGCCCTCGACATCGAGGAAGCTCGGGTCCGTCCCCACCAGCACGATCGCGCCGAAGCCGATGATGAAGGTCAGGCAATAGAAATAGCCGATCCACCCCGTCGCCCACAGCACCGACGTCCGCGCCGCCTTGGCATCGGGGACGGTGAAGAAGCGCATCAGGATGTGCGGCAACCCCGCGGTGCCGAACATCAGGGCGATGCCGAGCGAGATCGCGCTCACTGGATCCTTGATGAACCCGCCCGGCCCCATGATCGCGCGCGTCCCCTTGACCGCGACCGCATCGGCGAACAGCGCCTCGGGCGAGAAGCCGTAGCGCCACAGCACCGCGATCGCGATGAAGCTCGCGGCACCCAGCAGGAGCGCCGCCTTGACGATCTGGACCCAGGTCGTCGCGGTCATGCCGCCGAACAGCACGTAGAAGGTCATCAGCACGCCGACGATGCCGACCGCGTAAGGGTATGGCAGGCCGAACAGCAATTTGATGAGCTGCCCCGCCCCCACCATCTGCGCAATCAGGTAGAAGAGCACGACGAGCAGCGTCGACGTGGCGGCGAAGCCGCGCACCGGCCCCTGCGCGAAGCGGAAGCTCGCGACATCAGCAAAGGTGAAGCGACCCAGATTGCGCAACCGCTCCGCCATCAGGAAAAGGAGGATCGGCCAGCCGACCAGAAACCCGATCGAGTAGATCAGCCCGTCATAGCCATCGGCGAAGATCTGCGCCGAGATGCCGAGGAACGACGCCGCCGACATGAAGTCGCCCGCAATCGCCAGCCCGTTCTGGAACCCGGTGATCCCCCCGCCCGCCGTATAGAAATCGGCCGCGGTCTTGGTCCGTCCCGCCGCCCAGCGCGTGAGGCCGAGCGTCGCGAGCACGAACGCGCCGAACATGCCGATCGCGGTCCAGTTGGTCGCCTGCTGCTCCGATGCACCGATCGTGTCGGCCAGCGCCGCCGCCGGCAGCCCCAGCAAGGCCAGCATGGCGACGAGCCGGGTCGCCCTCACGCGCCATGCTCCGCGACGATGGCGGCGAGCGCCGCGTCATAATCGGTGTTGGCGCGGCGGACATAGACGCCCGTCAGCACGACCGAGAGCAGGATGATGCCGATCCCGATCGGGATGCCCAGCGACGTCGCCCCGCCCGCGATCGGCGCCGCCAGCAGCGGTTTGTCGAACGCGACGAGCAGGATGAAGCCGAAATAGACGACGAGCACGATCGCGGTGAGGACGAAGCCAAAGCGGTTCCGCCGCCGCACCAGATCGCGATAGCGCGGGTCCGCCGCGATCCGTGCCGCGCGGCCCTGTTCCGCCTCCCTCGCCATGTCCGACATCCCGCCCCCTCTCCTTGATTGCTGCGCACCATAACGGGCCGTTGCGGCTTGCAAAGTGGCGTTGCGCCGGCCACACTTGGCCCATGTCCGCGACCGCCCTTTTCGAGCGTTTTCGCGCCCATGCCGGGCAACTCGCCGCACGCGTCTAGCCCGGACCCGGCGGATCGCGCGGGTTCGGGATCCTTCGCCCTGATGCACGAGCCGCAGTGCGCGGCCTCGCGCACCCTGAACAAGCGGACCTTGCCCCATGACCAATCTGCCCCCCGATGCCGGCGATCGTCGGTCCGAGCCGATCATGCTCGAGCATCCCGACCATGACAGCCGCGGCGTGCTCGAAAACCGCCCGCGCCATTTCTTCTCGAGCCGCTTCGACCTTTGCGTCGACCATGAGGCGCGCCCTGAAGCCGCGTCGGGCGGCGACTGGGGCATCTGGCGCTATATCGCGCTGATCGGCATCCCCACCCTCCTCTATTCGGCGATCGCCGACTGACGGGCTCGGCGCGGCATGCTGCAACAAGCCTGCAGTATGCGCGTTGGCCGATCATGGCCACCCGCTTCCAATCCGCCCCCGCGCCCGCTTTCGGCACGCCGCAGCTTCTTGTCCTGCTCTGCGCCGTGCTCCAGATCGTCACGCCCACGCTGCCGCTGCTCGGCCTGGGTGAGCCGATCGGGTCGCAATCGGATGCGGTGCGGACGCTCATCACGCCCGCAGGCTGGGCGTTCTCGATCTGGGGCGCGCTCTACACGGGCTCGCTCCTGTTCGCGATCTGGCAGGCATTGCCCGCGCAGCGCGGCAACGCGGTGGCGGCGAGCGTGCGGATGCCCGCCGCGGGCGCCTTTCTCGGCAACGCGCTGTGGGCTGCCTACACGCAGGTCTATGGCCTCGGCGCCGTGTCGGTGGTCATCATCGCCTGGACGCTCGGCTGCCTGCTCGTCGCCTATAGCGCGTTGTCCGATGCGCGTCTGACCACGGGCGAGCGCTGGTTCGCCTATCTGCCGCTCAGCGCGCTCGCCGCCTGGCTGACCGTCGCCACCACGGTCAACATCGCCGCGAGCCTGCGCTTCTACGGGGTCGAGGGTGGCGATGCAGCGGGCGTGATCGGCGGCGCGGTGATCCTCGTCGCCGGTGGAATCGCGCTCGCCGCGTTGCTGCGGGGTCGCGGCAACCTGCCGTATGCCGGGGTGTTTCTCTGGGCGCTCGCCGCGATCTATGCGGCGGGCGGGCAGGAATCGGCGGCGATCGCGAGTGCGGTCATCCTCGCCGCGATCCTCGTCGTCGCAGGGGTCGTCATCGGCTCGCGGCACGCATCGGACTGACCGCGTCGCGAACGAAGTCGCCGACCAGCGTCACGACCCGCGGCGAACCCATGTTGGGGCCGAGCCGCTCGACTTCCTCGGCATTGCCGGTCACCGCGCCTTCCTGAAACCAGTGGCTCAGGCCCTGAAGCACGACGACGCGCGCCCGCGGATTGCCCGCCAGCGCCGCGGTCGCCGCCGGTGCCTCGTCGGAGGCGACGACCAGCGGATCCCTGCTGCCGAAGATGGCGAGCACGGGAATGCGCAGCGCCTTGAGGTCGCTGCCCGCGCGCAGCTTGTCGATCTGCCAGGCCTGCGGCGTGTCGATCATCGCCAGCCCGCCGTTCGCCTCCGCCTGCGTGAAACCGGCGGCCAGGAACCGCTCGACCACCGCCGCGCGCAGCGGCACGATCGCGGCATCTTCCCGCTTGTCGATCCGCGCCTGGAGCAGCGCGCCGACCGCCTCGACCGCAGGCCCGACCATGGGCGCCGGACGACCGGCCGCGAGCATCTGGTTGCGGATCGCGCGCTTCAGATACGGGAGCCCGTCGCCGACCGAGCCGCCCGCCATCACCACCGCCGCGATGCGCGGATCGCCGACCGCGACGGCCGGCGTGACGACGCCGCCCTGACTGTGCCCGAACAGCGCGATGCGGCTGCCGTCGATGTCGCCGCGCGCGCGCATCGCCGCCACCGCTGCGGCGCAATCGGCGACGAGCTTGGGTACGTCCTCCTCATAGGTGCCGGTCGACTGTCCCACGCCGCGCTTGTCATATTCCAGCGCGGCGATGCCGTCGGCGTTCAGCCGCTTGATGATCTCGCCATAACCGCCGCGCGCATTGCGCCCGTTTCCCTGGACCACGACCACGAGCGGATGCCGCGACCCACGCGCCGGCAGGTGCAGCGTTCCCGCCAGCGTGACGCCGGGCGCGGAGGCGATCCGCACTTCCTCGCGCGTCTGCGCCCACGCGCTTCCGCCGCCGAATGCCAGCAGCAAGCCCATCATCGCCGCGCGCGCGCCGTCCCTCGGCGCCCGAACCCTCGTGCCGTCCATGCTCCAGCCCTCTCCGTAATGGCGCGGTCGCTATGCCGTGCCGATTGCCTCCCCCGTCAGCGTCGCCTGCCAGCCGATCAGCACCGCGATCCCGGCCAGTTCGACGCCCAGCGCGGCCAGCGGCATCAGGAGCGGCAGCGGATTGAGCGCGACCAGCGTCGTCACGATCGCCAGCGTGGTGATCGCCGCCGCCCCGAACCGCGTCATCGCCGCGACGCCGCGCCAATTGCCGTCCAGCGTCCACCAGGCGAGCGGCAGATGGCAGAGCGCCAGCGCCAGCATCACCGCGCACAGCGACGGCGCGATCGTGAAGTTGCCGACGTTGAGCAGCGACGGATGCGATCCGCCCGCCAGGAAATCGGCGACGCCGCCCCGCGTCTCGACAAAAGGAAAGCCGAGCGCCGCCGCGATCAGGAGCGCGGTGCCGACCGGGACCATCAACCCGATCGCGAGGACATAGCTCGCCAGCCGAAAGCGTCCCTCCTCGTTCGTGGGCATCGTCCGCCACGCGCCGATCAGGCATCCGACCGCGAAGCGAAGCGGCTGGCCGTCTTCCTCCGCGGCTTCGAACTCGGCCATCATCGCCTCGCCCCAGGCGCGGCGGCTCTGGCCCAGGCTGAGCGCCGCGAGCGCGACGATCCAGCGCGCGGCGCTCATGCCGGCAGCGCCCCACCGGGCGCGCGGCCCTCGTCCTCGATCGAGCGCGCGAGCTCCAGCCCGGTGGCGGTCAGTCGATAGGCGTGGCGCGGCGGGCGGCCGGGCTGCGCCGGCGCCTGCCATTCGGCCTCGACCAGCCCTTGCTCGGTCATCCGCATCATCAGCGGATAGAGCGTGCCGGAGGCGAGCCCCGTCGCCTTCATCAGGTCATAACCATGCAGCCGCTGCGGCGCCGCCGCGGCGAGCGCGGCGACAAGCGAGAGCATTTGCGGCGAGGGGCGTCGAGTCCTTCCCATCCCCCACATCCAACATATGTAGAGTTATGAGTCAAGTACTCAGTCGGTGACCGAAACCTCGTAGGTCTCCCCGGTCGTGCCGATCGGATAAACGGAGGCGGAGAAGCTGCCCTCGACATAGAGCACCTTGCCGTCCGGCCGCGCCGCGATGAACTTGCGCGCGAATTCGTCGAGGCGGTCCCATTTGCCGAGCGACTCGAGATCTGCCTGCGTCATCAGCTTGGCGGTGACGTTGGCGCACGGCTCTTCCCAGAACAGGTCCTCATCGGGCCGTCCGGCATAGGCGAAGGCGACTCGGCACGCCGGCTTGCCGCGCAGCGTCATGTCGGTCTTGCCGATAACCCGCGACGCTCCCTCGCTCGGTGTCGGCGAGGGCGTCGGCGAAGCCTCCACCACCGCCGGCGCCGCCCGCGTCGGCTCCGGCGCGGGCGGCTGCGCCTCGCTCGCGGGCGAGCAGGCGGCGGCGAGGATCAGGCCGAGCGCGGCGAGCGAGCGGCGCATCCGATCAGCGGGGGTCGTATTCCACATGCAGGTGATTGTTGCTGCGATTGGCAAAGGTTTCAAACACCACGTCGTAATTGGGCCCTAAAAGCCGCCGCATCTCGTTCTGGAAGGCGCGGCCCTGCTCGACGCTGATGTTGTTGCCGCGGAAGTCGAGCGCGCGATTCTCGTAATGCAGCGATCCGTTCGAATGGCGGCTGTCGTTGCCCGAGGTGATGACCGGCTGCGGCAGGCCGAGCCGGTCGGCGGCCTGTGCCGCCGCGCGGATCGCGGGCTCCATCGACGTGTCGAGCTGGCCGATCCGCACCGTCGATCCCTTGATCGCGACGTCGTTCGCCGCCGCGGCGGCATTGCCGTCGACGCTGCCGCCCTGCTGCGCGGCCGCGGGCGCCAGCGCCGGCGCCTCTGCACTCCCCGGCAGCGCGACCGCGAAGTCGCCTGGCCGGTGCCGCTGCAATTCGGGCGTCGTGCCGTGGTGATGGACGGCATCGCCCCGGCCCAGCACCGGGCCGTCCAGCGCATTGATCCAGCCGAGATTGTTGGCGCTCGAATAGTTCGGATTGGCGTAGTTGAGGTGCGACCCGATCGACGAAGCGCGCCCCCCTGCCCGCTCGGCGAGATAGCTGTCGACGAGGGTGTCGACGCGCGTGCTGATGCTGCTTGCGGGCAAATCCTCGACCGCGTTGCGACCGTCGCGGCGCGCGATCGGCCCATTGATGTCGCTGAACTGGTTGTACGCGTTGACGACATCCGAAACGCTGTCGCCCCAATGGCCCGACGCGGTGCGGTTGAGGATCGTGTCGATGATCCCGTGCGCCTGCCCCTCGCCCGCCGTCTGCACCCATTCGGTCTGGAGCGTCTTCTTCAGGTTGACGACATCGGTCTCGCTCAGGCGCAGCGTGCCGTTCTCGACCCGCGTCGGACCCTCGACCGCGGCGACGCGATTGTCGTTGCCAGTCACCGCTTGGCCCTGCACCCGCGCATCGGCGGCGGGAATGGTCAGCGTATCGCCGGGATAGATGCGGTCCGGATTGGCGACCTGCGGATTGGCGGCGAGCAGCGCCTGCGTGCTGACGCCGTTCGCCCGCGCGATGCCGCCGATCGTGTCGCCATGCTCGATCAGGTGCGACTGGGTGGCGCCCTGCGGCAGCGAAAGCTGCTGGCCCGGATGGATCAGGTTCGGATTGCGGATGTCGTTGAGCTGCGCCAGCGTGCCGACGTCGGTGCCGTATCGCGCCGCGATCCCCGACAGCGTCTCGCCCGCGCGCACGCGGTGGCTGCCGCCGGGTTCGGGCGGCGGCGCGTTGTTCGCCTCCAGACGGGTGTTGGCTTCTGCCGAGTTCGATACCGCGCCGACCATGTCGTCCGACTCCTTGCGCTTGGCGACGACCCTTGGTCCCACAAGCGCAGGCGCATGTATCTAATCGAACCGACTAGCCCGGCCGACGTAAACCTCGATGATGTCAGGAATGCCGCAAGCGGCAGCGCGGAACCGATGGTGGAGCCGAGGGGGATCGAACCCCTGACCTTCGCAATGCCATTGCGACGCTCTCCCAGCTGAGCTACGGCCCCATCGTTCCGGGAAGGCGCCCCTTAGAGGCGCTTCTGGGCTTTGGCAAGCGCGCTTTTCGCGAGCCTTGCCGGGTCGGCCCGGACAGCCACGCTGCCCGGACCGCGACCCTTAATTTTCGTCGTCGTTGTCGGGCGCCTCGACGCCCAGGTCGTCGTCGCCGCCCAGATCGACATCGTCGTCGGCGGGGGTGTCGTCGTCCTCGGTGTCGATGTCGAGATCGTCACCCAGGTCCGAATCGGCTTCCTTGTCCTTGACCGGCGCGGCCTTGACCGCCTCGAACGGCAGCGGCTGCTTGGACTTCAGGATGGGCTCGGGCTCCCACGCATAACCGCAGTTGATGCAGGTGACCGGCTCGTCCTTGGTAAGGTCGTAGAAGCGGGTTCCGCATTTCGGGCACGACCGCTTCGTGCCCCATTCCGGCTTGACCATGCCGTGTATCGCCTTTCGGATGATGAGATTTCCGGGTCTTGGAAGAGCCCCGCGAAGTGGCGGGCGCCTTGCCATAGTGCAAGCCCCCTGTCAAAAGCCCGCGCCCATGCATGCCGACGTCGCCCCCCGCCCGCTCGCCATCGCCGCCGCCGGCCCGCTGACGGGCGAGGTGACGGTGCCCGGCGACAAGTCGATCAGCCACCGATCACTGATGTTCTCGGGTCTCGCCGTTGGGGAAAGCCGCATCCGCGGGCTGCTGGAGGGCGAGGACGTGCTCGCCACCGCCGCGGCAATGCGCGCGATGGGCGCCTCGGTCGAGCGGCGCGAGGATGGCGAGTGGCGCGTGTCGGGTGTCGGCGTCGGCGGGCTGCTCCAGCCGCAGACCGCGCTCGAGATGGGCAATTCGGGCACTTCGACGCGGCTCCTGATGGGCATCGTCGCCAGCCATCCGATCACCGCGACCTTCACCGGCGACGCCAGCCTTTCGCGCCGCCCGATGGCGCGCGTGACCGAGCCCCTGTCGCGGATGGGCGCCGAGTTCACGTCGAGTCCCGGCGACCGCCTGCCGCTCACCATGCGCGGCCTGTGCCCCGCGGTGCCGATCGAATACCGCCTGCCCGTCGCCTCGGCCCAGGTGAAGTCGGCGGTGCTGCTCGCCGGGCTCAACACCCCCGGCATCACCCGCGTGATCGAGAGCGTGCCGACGCGCGATCATAGCGAGCGGATGCTGCGCGGCTTCGGCGCCGAACTGACCGTCGAGGGCGAAATCGTCTCGATCCGCGGCGAGGCCGAGCTCCGCCCGCAGGACATCGACGTGCCGGGCGATCCGTCGTCCGCGGGCTTCTGGATGGTCGCCGCCTCGATCGTGCCGGGCTCCGACATCGTCATCCGCAACGTGCTGATGAACCCGACCCGCACCGGCCTGATCCAGGCGCTGACGATGATGGGCGCGTCGATCGAGCGGCTGAACGCGCGCACGATCAGCGGCGAGGACGTCGCCGATTTGCGCGTCCGCCACGCTCCGCTGTCGGCGATCGAGGTTCCGCCCGATCTCGCGCCCAGCATGATCGACGAATATCCCGTGCTGTTCGTCGCCGCCACGTTCGCCAAGGGGCGCACGATCGCGCGCGGCGCGCACGAGCTGCGCGTCAAGGAATCGGACCGCATCGCCGCGATGGCGGCGGCGCTCGGCCTGTCGGGCGTGCGCGTCGAGGAGCATGAGGACGGGCTGACGGTCGAGGGCCGCGACGGCGAGCCGCTGGCGGGGACCGGCGGCGAGCGCGTCGCGTCGCTGCTCGACCATCGCATCGCGATGGCGATGGCGGTTGCGGGCATGAATGCCGCGCAGCCAATCGCGATCGACGATGCCGCACCGATCGCCACCAGCTATCCCGATTTCGTCGCGACCGCGCAGAAGCTCGGCGCGCAGCCGACCTGGCTCGACGCATGATCATCGCCGTCGACGGACCCGCCGCATCGGGCAAGGGCACGATCGCGCGGGCGCTGGCGAAGCACTACGGCCTGCCGCACCTCGACACCGGGCTCCTTTATCGCGCGGTTGCCGCCCGGGTGCTGGCCGAAGGGCTCGATCCGACGCGCGAGGCCGACGTCGTCGCGATGTGCGACTTCGACGAAGCGCTGCTCGCCTCGCCCGACCTGCGCAGCGACCACGTCGGCAAGACCGCGTCGGTCGTGTCCGCGCACCCGCTGGTCCGCTCCGCTTTGCTCCAGCGCCAGCGCCGCTTCGCGCAGCAGCCGGGCGGCGCCGTGCTCGACGGGCGCGACATCGGCACGGTCATCGCGCCGGAGGCCGACGCCAAGCTGTTCGTCAAGGCGACGCCGACGATCCGCGCCCGCCGCCGGCACGAGGAACTGCGGCGCCACGGCATCGACGTCAGCCTCGACCGCGTCCTCGCCGACATTCGCGCCCGCGACGACCGCGACAGCCGCCGCAGCGAAGCCCCGCTCCGCCAGGCCGCCGACGCCGCGGCGCTGGACACGAGCTTCCTCTCGATCGAAGCCGCGGTGCAAAAGGCGATCGCGCTGGTTGACGCCCGGCGGGCCAGCCGCAGCTGACCACTCTCCCCGTTCGTCCTGAGCCTGTCGAAGGACGTGTCGCGAGCGTCGCTCGCCCCGAACACGTGCTTCGACAAGCTCAGCACGAACGGGGTTAGGGATTGCCTTCCCGTTCCCTACCGTGCTCCCGCGCAGGCGGGAGCCCAGGGCCACGAGCGAGGCCCTGCTTGGCTCTGGGCTCCCGCCTGCGCGGGAGCACGGCTGCTTGCGGCATTGCCGTGACTGGTGAACGACGGATCGGCTGGCTGAGGTCGTGGATCATCCTTGGCCCTCGCGCGATCCGTACCGCTTAGGGCATCGGCCCCGCGATCAGCAGCGGGTCGATCCGCGCGTCGCGCCACTTCATGCCCCAGTGGAGATGCGGTCCGGTTGCCCGCCCCGTCGCGCCGATCGCGCCGACCGGCTGCCCCTGTCGCACCGCATCGCCCTCGCGCACATCGATGCGCGACAGATGCAGGAACGCGCTGTTCAGCCCCATGCCGTGATCGATCATCAGCAGGTTGCCCTCCATCGTGAACGGCGCGTCGGCCGCCAGGATGACGACGCCATCGGCGGGTGCCGCGACCGGCGTGCCCGTCGGCCTCGCGACGTCTACGCCGCCATGATAGGCGCCCGGCTCCCCCGCATAGATACGCTGCGATCCGAACAGCCCCGAGATGCGCCCCGTTACCGGCCAGGCAAAGCGTTGGCGCCAACCCTCCGCGCCGGTCTGCTTCGCGCGCGCCGCCGCGATGCGGGCGAGTTCGGGCGGGCGGCGGCGCTGGAACTCGGCGCTCGGCTGTGACACGCGCGGCAGCGTCGGCAGCCGCTCGATCCGCCACGCCCGCGGCGCGACGGTCAGCGTGCGGTCGAGCAGCACGCCAGATCCGCGCGCGACCAGCCGCGCGCTCGGCCCCGCATCCCGGTCGAAGGCGATCGCGAAGCGTCCATCGCGCGCCACCTCGACGGCCAAGCCATCCAGCGTCAGCGCCGTGGTTCCCCGGGGCACGGTGCCGAGCACCAGCGCCCCCTGCTGCGGCATGCCCGACAGCGCGAAGCCGTCACCCTGCGCCGCGGCGCGCCCGGCGATCAGCGCCGCGCCCGCCCCTGCCAGTACCCCTCGCCGCGCGATCACGCGCCGGCCAGAGCCTTCGTCGCGACCTCGGCATTGGCATAGGCTTCCTGCCGCCCCACGCTCCAGTATTTCAGCGTGTCGAGCGCGATCCGCTCACCCGTCACCGCGCACACGACATGATCGCCCGGCGTCAGCACGCGAAAGCCGTTGGCCATGTAGTGGAGGCGCGCGGGACGGGCGGTGTTCGACATCAGCATGAGCGTCGCATCCCCGTCGCCGGGGCTCCTTCAGAATAGATCGGGCTGTTCGGGCGTCTCACCAGTGTAGGCACGCCCGGCCCCGCGCTCAACCCGCGCGTCGACGGTGCCGTCCTTGAAGTGGAGGCGAAGCGCCCCCGCCGCCCGCGCCGCGCCCGTGTCGGCCACCACGCGCCCGCTCACACGCCCCTCGACATAGGCATAGCCGCGCTCCAGCGGCCGCGCCGGATCGTTCGCCGCGAGCGCGCGGGCGCCGGAGGCGAGCGCCGCCCCCGCCCGCTCGATCCGCCGGTGGAGCAGCGCCGGCCGCAGCACCGCCCCCGCACGGTCGAGCTGACCGCGCGACACCGTCAGCCGCCGCTCCAGCCCGCGCACCAGCCGCGCCCCGGCGTCGTCCGCGCGCTGGCGTTGGGGCCCGAGCAGCGCGTCGCGCTTCGGCATCAGCCGTGCGAGCGCCGTCAGCTTCTCGCCGCCGCGCTCATGATATCGCCGCACGCAGCGGTCGGTGCGCAGCCCCATCATCGCCACCTGCTCGATCAGGTCGGCACGGACGGGCACCGCGATCTCCGCCGCCGCGGTCGGCGTCGGCGCGCGCAGGTCGGCGGCATAGTCGCACAATGTCGTGTCGGTCTCATGCCCCACTGCCGAGATGATCGGGATCGAGCACCCCGCGACCGCGCGCACCACCGCTTCCTCGTTGAAGGCCCAAAGATCCTCGATCGGCCCACCGCCACGCGCGACGATGACCAGGTCGGGACGCGGCAACGGCCCGCCGGGGGCGATCGCATCGAAGCCGCGCACCGCCGCCGCCACCTCGTTCGCCGACCCGTCGCCCTGCACCTTCACTGGCCAGACGAGCACATGGGTCGGGCAGCGATCCTCCAGCCGGTGGAGGATGTCGCGGATCACCGCGCCGGTGGGCGAGGTGACGACGCCGATCACCCTCGGCATGAACGGCAGCGGTGCCCGCGCGCGCGACTTGGCGAACAGCCCTTCCGCCTCGAACCGCGCCTTGTTGCGTTCGAGCAGCGCCATCAGCGCGCCCTCGCCCGCCAGCTCCATCCGCTCGATGACGATCTGGTATTTGGATCGGCCCGGATAGGTGGTGAGCTTGCCGGTCGCGACCACCTCGATCCCGTCGGCGGGCGAGAAGGCGAGGCTGCCCGCCGCGCCGCGCCACATCACCCCGTCGATCACCGCGGACTCGTCCTTCAGGCACAGATAGGCATGGCCCGACGCCGCGCGCTTGTAGCCCGAAATCTCGCCGCGCAGGCGGACATGGCCGAACTCGCCCTCGACCATCCGCTTCAGCCGTCCCGACAGCTCAGCCACGCTCATCGGCGCGGCGTTGTCGCCGGGGCGGGCCTCGGCTAACAGCGCGGGCCTGTCGTCGTCGGACATGGAAAAGGGATCGGGCATGAACGTCCTGCTGATCGGATCGGGAGGGCGTGAACATGCGCTCGCATGGAAGCTCGCGCAATCGCCGGGCCTCTCTACGCTGTTCGCCGCGCCGGGCAATCCGGGCATCGCGGCGCATGCCGAGTGCATCGGCCTGACCGTCGAGGATCACGCCGCGGTGCTCGATTTCTGCCGCGCCAATTCCATCGGTCTGGTCGTTGTCGGCCCCGAAGCGCCGCTCGTCGCCGGCCTTGCCGACGACCTGCGCGCCGCCGGGATCGCGGTGTTCGGCCCGTCAAAGGCAGCCGCGCAGCTCGAAGGGTCGAAGGGCTTCACCAAGGCGCTGTGCACCCGCGCGAACATCCCCACCGCCGGCTATGCGCACGTCACGTCGCTGGATGAGGCGCGCGCCGCGCTCAGCCCCTTCGGCCTGCCCGTCGTCATCAAGGCGGATGGACTTGCCGCCGGCAAGGGCGTGACGATCGCGATGACCCCGGACGAGGCTGAGGCGGCGCTCGCCGCCCTCTTCGCCGAACCGGGCGGCGAGGCGGTGATCGAGGAGTTCCTGTCCGGCGAGGAAGCCAGCCTGTTCGTGCTGACCGACGGCACCGCGCATGTCGCTTTTGGGTCGGCTCAGGACCACAAGCGTGTCGGCGACGGCGACACCGGTCCCAACACCGGCGGCATGGGCGCCTATTCCCCAGCCCCCGTCCTCACGCCCGCGCTGGAGCAACGCGCGATCGACGAGATCGTCCGCCCGACGATCGAGACGCTCGCAGCCGAGGGCATGCCCTATTCGGGCGTGCTCTATGCCGGGCTGATGCTGACCAACACCGGGCCGAAGCTGATCGAATATAATTGCCGCTTCGGCGATCCCGAATGCCAGGTGCTGATGGCGCGGTACGAGGGCGACCTGCTCGCGCTGCTTCATGCGGTGGCGGAAGGGCGGCTGGCACAGGCGCCCGCCCCCGCCTTTGCCGACCTGACCGCGCTGACCGTCGTCATGGCGGCGAACGGCTATCCCGGCACGCCCGAGCGCGGCGGCGCGATCGCCGGGCTCGACCGCGCCGAGGCGGCGGGTGCGACGGTGTTCCAGGCAGGCACGCGAGATCACGACGGGAAGCTCGTCGCGGCGGGCGGGCGCGTGCTGGCGGTCACCGCCACCGGCGCGACCGTGACCGCGGCGCAGGCGGCTGCCTATCGCGGTGTCGATGCCATTGATTTCCCTGGCGGCTTTTGCCGGCGCGATATCGGCTGGCGCGAGGTGGAACGCGAAGGCGCTTGATTCGTCCCGATATCTGCCGACCCCCGAAAGGATCGACATGGCCAGTTCGAATCCCGCGCCGACCGATACGATCACCTCGACGACGCCCGCCGGCGCCGCCGACGCGATGATGCCGATCACCATCACCCATCTCGTCCTGATCGCGATCGCGATCGTCCTCACCGTCCTGATGATCGTCTGGGGGCAACGTCGCTGGCGCCAGCGGCGCGCGGGCGAACGCGCGCTCGAGGAAAGCGGCTCGACGGTCGAGGTGGGTGCCGAGGCACCGGTCCAGGATACCGGCGGCGATGCCGATGCCGGCGCCAACGACGCCGGGCTTGCCCATGTCGTCCAGCCCGCGGCCGAACCCGCGGTGCCGATCGAACCCGCCGCGCCTGCGCCGGTCACCCCGGCGCCACCGCCGCCCGTCTCGCCCGCACCGCCGCCGCTTGCCGACACGCTGCCCGCGACACCCGCACAGCCGAGCGCGATCGCGACCGACCTGACGAAGCTGAAGGGCCTGGGGCCGAAGGCCGCCGCGCTGCTGGCAGAGCGCGGAATCGCCAGCATCGCCGAACTCGCAGCCCTCTCTCCCGAACAGGCCGCGGCGCTCGATGCAGAGCTCGGACCGTTCGCCGGGCGAATGGGCCGCGACCGCTGGCACGAACAGGCGCGGCTGCTCGCCGACAACGACCGGGCGGGCTATGAAGCGATCTTCGGCAAGCTTGGATGATTTTCCCGCTGACTTGGCACAGGAATTGAGTTTAAAGTGCTGAGTCAGGGGTGCAAATTATGATCAAGCGCGCGATCATCGCCGATGACCATCCGATGTGCCGGGAAGCGGCACGCTTGGCGCTTCAGATCGTCGCGCCTTCGGCGGAGGCCATACAGGCCGCATCGCTCGGCGACGTGCTCGCCGACGAGGATAATGCCGACCTCGTCATCCTCGATCTCGGCCTTGCCGACAGCCGCGGCATCGCCAGCCTGATCGAGGTCGCGCGCGCGCGCCCGACCACGCCGATCCTGGTGATGAGCGGCGACGAGCGACCCGATACCGAGGTTCGTGCCGCCGCCAATGGCGCCGCCGGGTTCGTCGGCAAGGCGGCCCCCCTCGATCAACTCGCCGCCGCGATCCGCACGGTGAGCGAGGGCGGCACGCATTTCACGCCTGGCCTGGAACCGCACGCCCCCGACGACGCCGATGCGCGTCTCGCCTCGCTCAGCCCGGCCGAGGCGCGGGTGCTTCGCGCGATGCGCGGCGGCGGGCTCAACAAGCAGATCGCCTGGGAACTCAACCTCTCGGAGATCACCGTCAAGCAGCACGTCAAGGCGATCCTGCGCAAATTGGGCGTCGTCAACCGCACTCAGGCGGTGCTGCTCCTCCACGACGCCGTGCGTGATCCTATAGGGTGATGGTACGTTTCTACCCCCCGTCATAGCCCTAGGCCCGCCGTGATGCCGACCGGCATCGATGGCGACCCGCCACACGCACGCGGATCGACGGTCGGATCGAGAAGGGCTCCCCCTTCGCCGGCCTCTGCCACGCGAGCGACCGACGACAGGGGGACGGTCGATGTTCGTACCGACGGCGACGCCGCTCCGCGGTGGGCGCGCGCGCGATCCAGGATCCAGGCGCACACCGAGCGCATGAGTGCCGCGCATCCCTTCGGATCGCGATTGGCGACGGTAGCGCTCACATGGCTGCTGAGCACGCTGCTGTCGGTACCCGGGCTCCTGCTCGCCAAGTCGCAGCCGGGGATCGCGCCGCTCTGGCTTTCCAACGCGGTCGTCGTGGCGCTGCTGCTGCGCTTTCCGTCGCTACCACTCCGCCTCATTCTGACCGGGTTCGCGGCGGGGCTGTTCAGCGCCTACGTCCTTGCCGACATGCTGTCGATCGCGGCGGTCGGGCTCGCGCTCGCCAACATGATCGAGATCGCGACGGCGCTATGCCTGCTCCGCCGCTTCGGACGGTTGCCGGTCCATTCGTCGCGCTATCTCGCCCAGTTCATGCTGTTCGCCGGGCTTGTCGCGTCGCTGATCGGGGCGCTGGTGGGCGCCGCAGTCGTCCATGCGAGCGGCAACAACATCTTCTCGCTCGTCGTGCTCCACTGGTTTGCTGCCGACGCGCTCGGCATGCTGGTCGTCGGCCCAATCATCCTCGTCGCCTTCCATTCGGACAGCCGCGCGCTGCTGCGGCAGGGTCGATTGATCGAGGCGGCGGCAACCGCGCTCGCCACCGCCCTTCTCACGGTGCTGGTGTTCGACCAGACGCGATATCCCGCGTTGTTCATCATCCTGCCCGGCCTGACGCTCGCCGCGTTCCGCCTGCGGTTCGTGGGCGTCCTGCTGACGATACCGATCGTCGCGGTCATCGCCTCAATCCAGACGATGTCGGGGCACGGCCCCATCTCCGGCCTCCTCGACTCGGTCGGCGAGCGCGTCCTCTACCTTCAGACGTTCATCGCGGTCACCGTCATGTCGACGCTTCCCGTCGCCGCCACGCTGGTCGAGCGCCGCCGCCTGACCGACCGGCTGCGCGAGAGCGAGCGCAGCTATCGCCTGCTCGCGCGGCACAGCGGCGACATGATCGTCCGCGTCGGCCTGGATGGCATCCGCCGCTATGCTTCGCCCGCATCGCAGGCGATCCTGGGCTATCCACCCGCCGCGCTGATCGGCGAAAGCCCGCTGACCACGATCCATGCCGAGGATCGCGCGCGTGTCGAGCGTGCCTGCCGGTCGCTGTTCGAGGGCGTCGAGCACCCCTCTGCCACCTACCGCCAGCGTCATGCCGACGGCCGCTATGTCTGGCTAGAGGCGACCTACAGCCTCGTTCGCGACGCAAGCGGCGAGCCGGTCGAGTTCATCTCCAGCGTCCGCGACATCGGCCGGCGACGGGAGGCGGAGATCGAGGCCGCGCGCGCCGCCGCGCAGCGGGAGGAGAGCTATCGACTGCTGACCATGGCGGAGCGGATGGCGGGTATCGGCCACTGGCGGTACGATCTCATCGACAATCGCCTGATCTGGTCGGACGAAGTGTACCGCATTCACGGCCGCGAGATCGGCGACACGCCCACGCTGGACGAAGGCATGCAGGCCTATCCGGCCGAAGACCGCGCGCGCGTCGAGGCGCTGATCGCGCGCGGGATCGAAGCGGGCGAACCCTGGACCTTCCGCGCCCGCATCCGCCGGCAGGACGGCGAAATGCGCGACGTCGAATCGCACGGTCAGCCCGAACGATCGTTCGACGGCCAGATCGTCGGCATCGTCGGCGTCTTTCGCGACGTCACCGACCAGGTCGCGATCGAGCAGGCGCTGATCGCCGCTCGGGACGAGGCGCATGCGCTGGCGGACGCGCGCAGCGACTTCGTCGCAACCGTCAGCCACGAGATCCGCACGCCGATGACCGGGGTGCTCGGCATGATCGAGTTGCTGCGCGGCAGCCCGGCCGACGATGACCGCACGCGCTATCTCGACAATCTGGAGCAGTCGGCGTCGCTCCTGATGACCGTCCTCGACGACGTGCTCGACTTCTCCAAGATCGAGAGCGGCGCGCTGGCGCTGGAAGCAGTCGACTTCGACCTTGGCGAGCTTGCGCGCAGCACGATCGACCTGTTCAGCCACGCCGCCGCCAACAAGGGCCTGGCACTCAGCCTGTCGCTGCCGGTCGGCCGCGACCTGCACGTCCGCGGCGATCCCGTGCGCTTGCGACAGGTGATCGCCAACCTCATCAGCAACGCGGTCAAGTTCACGCCGACGGGCAGCGTTGAGCTGTCGCTGTCGCTGACCGGCGCGGCATCGGCGCCGCTCCTGCGCGGGCGTGTGCGCGACACCGGCATCGGCATCGCCGCCGACGCACAGGCGCGGCTGTTCCAACCCTTTGTCCAGGCCGATCCGTCGACCACGCGGCGCTTCGGCGGCACGGGCCTGGGCCTCGCCATCACCCGCCGGCTGGTCGAGGCGATGGGCGGCGAGATCCGGGTCGAGAGCGAGCCCGGCAAGGGCGCCTGCTTCCACTTCGAACTCCGCCTCGCCGCGCCCATGGACACGCTGCCCGCGAGCAGCGCACCGACCGCCGCGCCCACCCGGCCGCTGTCGCTGCTGCTCGCCGAGGACAATGCGATCAACCGCACCCTTGTGGAGGCGCTGATCCGCCGCGACGGCCATGCGATCGACAGCGTCGAGAACGGCAGGCTTGCGGTCGAGGCGGCGTCGGTGCGCCGCTATGACGCGATCCTGATGGACATGCAGATGCCGGAGCTCGACGGGCTGTCGGCGACCCGCGTCATCCGCAGCGGCGGCGGTCCCAATGCCGACACGCCGATCTTCGCGCTCACCGCCGATGCCGCGCTGGAGCGGCGGTCGCTCTATACCGATGCGGGCCTCACCGACCTGCTCACCAAACCAATAGACAGCGCCGCATTGCTAGACCGCCTGCGCCAGCTCGCCGACGCGGCGCCGCGCGACGAGCGTCCGATCCTCAATGCCGCCAAGCTCGACGCGCTTCGCGCGACGATCGGCGAGGACAATGCCAGGCGATTGCTGGCGATGATGCGGGACGAAGTCGCCGCGCGGCCGGAAGGCATCGCGCGACTGATCGAAACCGACGCGCGCGTCGCCGCGGCGGCGGAGGCGCATGCGTTGAAGGGGGCCGCGCTCAACGTGGGGGCGGACCGTATTGCCGAGGTCGCGCGCCGCATCGAAACCGCCTGCGAAGCCGGCGCGACGCTATCGCCCCTGGTGCCCGAACTGCTGGCGGCAGCCGCCGCGACCCGCGCCGCGATCGAACGGCGGATCTAGCGCTATCGGCGGCCGACCTCAGCGGATCGCGCGCCTCACCAGCCTGAGGCTCGGCCAGTCGCCGAGTTGCACCCGTCCGGCCAGCCGGAACCCGGCCCGCCGATACGCGGCCAACACCGCCTCCGCCTGTCGGTCGAGCAGCCCCGCCAGCACCGCCGTCCCGCCGGGCGCCGTCGCCGCGGCGATCACCGGCGCCAGCTCGATCAGCGGCGCGGCGAGGATGTTGGCGAGCACCAGGTCATAAGGCGCGCGCCGCTCGATCAGCCGATGCGCCATCCCCGGCGCGACCGCGAGCGCCAGGCGGCCCGGCCCCTCGCCCAGCTTCACGTCGTTCGCCGCGGCATTGCCGCGCGTCACGTCGATCGAGATCGGATCGATGTCGGACGCCGTCGCCCGCGCGCGCGGCCACAGATGCATCGCGGCAAAGGCGAGCAGGCCGGTGCCCGTGCCCACATCGATATGGTTGCGCACCACCGTCCCCGCGGCGCGCATCGCCTCCAGCGTCATCAGGCAGCCGGTGGTCGTCTCATGATGCCCGGTGCCAAAGGCGAGCCCCGCCTCGATATGAAAGGCGCGCGCGCCATCCGGCACCTCGCCCTTGTTGGCGCTGGTGTGGACATAGAAGCGGCGCGTCGCCACGGGCTCCAGCCCCGACTGGCTGAGCGTCACCCAGTCCTGCTCGGCGATCCGCTCGGGCGCCACCGCCAGGTCGCCCGCGCTCGGCACCATCGCGCGCAGCATGTCGATCTCGCGCGCGCCGGGCTCGTCCTGGAAATAGGCGTCGAGCACCCAGTCCTCGACATCGTCCTCAGTGAGTTCGCGGGTCATGAGGACGGGCGGCGCGGCCATTTCTGCGAAGGCCGCGCCCTCGGGATCGATCGCCTCGGCCTCCGCGCGCGTGCAGGGCAGGGTCACTTTCCAGCTGTCGCTCATCGCACGTAACTCGCGCCGTTGACGTCCAGCACCGCGCCGGTCATCGAGGCGGGCGCCTCAAGCGCGCAGAAACGCGCGATCGCCGCCACTTCCGCCGGATCGGCGACGCGGCCGAGCGGAATGTCGGCGAGCAGCTTGTCGCCGCCGCGGCTCTCCAGATAATCCTCGGCCATGCCCGTCATCGTGAAGCCGGGACAGATCGCAAAGGCGAGGACGCCGTCCTTGGCATAGCCGCGCGCGATCGACTTGGTCATGCCGACCATGCCCGCCTTCGACGCGGCATAATGCCAGTGCGCCGGGCTGTCGCCGCGATAGGCGGCGCGGCTGGCAACGTTGACGATGCGCCCGCCCGCGCCGCGTTCCTGCCAGTGGCGCACCGCAAGCCGGCACAGCTCGGCACTGGCGGTCAGGTTGATGCGCATCGTCCGCTCCCAGGCGGCGACCCATTCGTCATGCCCGGCATCGAGCGGCGAGGCTTCGAACACGCCGGCATTGTTGACGAGCACGTCGATGCGGCCGTCCAGCTGGTCGAGCGCGCGCTGCCACAGGTCGGCGGGCGCGGCAGGGTCGGCGAAGTCGGCGGCAAGATGCTCGCGCGTCGACTGGCGGGCGAGCCGGACATCGTCCCCAGCCAATACGCCGGCGATCGCCGCGCCGATGCCGCGGCTCGCGCCGGTCAGAAGGATATGGATCGTCATGCCTCGGGCGTTAGGACCTGCCGCCCATGCCGGTCAATCGAAGGTGTAGCTGAGCGCGATCCCGCCCGAAACCTGGTTGCGATCGCCGAACGCCGCAACGACGGGCGAGTCCGACGCGTCCGCAGTCAGCCGGTCGTACTTGGCATAGCCGGCGATACCCCAGCGGTCGCTCAGCTGGCGCAGCACCCCCGCGGTCGCACCCACCGCTTGCACGCCGCCGCCGGCATCGAAGACCGGGAGGCCGGAGCGCACGGCATCGTCCGGCGTCACCGCGAAATAGGCGTCCATGTACCGGTTGTCGGCAAGCGTAACACGCGGTCCGAGCGACACCAGCCAGCGATCGCCGTCGCGCAGCACATAGTCGGCGCCGACCATGCCGATCCAGCCGCGATGCCCGCCCAAGCCCTTTCGCCCCTCGATCCTCAGCCGGACAGCGTCGGTCAGCTGGACCTGTGCGAACCCGCCGACCTCGACGGTGAAGCCGACTTCGGACAACACACCGCCGACGTCGCGGCTCCGGCGCTTGCCCTCGATGCCGATCGACGGGCCGAACGCGTAACGCTCGCCGCGCAGCAGCGGGAAGCCGGCGCTCTCGTCGGGGGCTTCGAACGCGAACTCGTCGTTGCCGCGTGCGCGCGACACGTCGACGAAGGGGCGGATGCGGTGGCTGTCGCTGCCCGGAAAGCTCGGCACCAGCTGCGGCCCCAGCCCGACCCGCGTTCGCCGCGGCCGGTCGTCTGGCGCCTCCTGCGCGATGGCGGGGGCGGCGACGAGGGCGGCAGTGGCCAGGAGCAGGGTGCGCATCGCGCAGAAACCGTTACGCAGCCGCAAGGTTCCTTTGGTTTGAAGCGGTTGCGCCGAGTGGAGGGCGCGACTTGGCCCTCCGACGATCGCACGCCGCTCCTTCTGCTGTTCCCCGGCGAAGGCCGGGGTCCAGTTGGGAGGCGGCTCAGTGACGCGCTGTGCTCAACCACGACGGCGTTCCCAGCTGGACCCCGGCCTTCGCCGGGGAACAAGGAGGAGAAAGCATCGGACGGGCTCACATACGCGGTCCCACGAAGGCGAGAGCCGAGAGCCGCCCCCTCCAAACCAAAAACCCCGCCGCATCGCTGCGACGGGGTTTCGGTATTCAGAGTTGAGCGCCTCAGGCCGGTTGCGGCGACCCGAACGGACCCTTGGGCCGGCGCGTCTTGGGGATCGACGTTCCCGCCGCGGCCACCGGCTTCAGGCCCGCACCCGGATCGGGACGATCGAGGTCCTCGCCGGCGATCAGACGCTTGATCTCGTCGCCCGATAGCGTCTCATACTCGAGCAGCGCGCCCGCCAGCGTGTGGAGCTGGTCGATATGGTCGGTCAGCACCTGACGCGCCTTGCTCAGCCCGCCCTCAACGGTCGAACGGATCTCCGCGTCGATCAGCTGCGCGGTCTCGTTCGACATGTGCCGCGGCTGCGCCGCCGAATAGCCGAGGAAGCTCTCGCCCTCGGGCTGCGCATATTCGACCGGGCCGACCTTGTCCGACATGCCCCATTTGGTGATCATGTCGCGGGCAAGCCCCGTCGCGTACTGGATGTCCCCCGACGCGCCCGACGAGACCTTGTCATAGCCGAAGATGATCTCCTCGGCGACGCGGCCGCCCATCGCCACCGCCAGGTTCGCGTACATCTTGTCGCGATGGTACGAGTAGCTGTCCCGCTCCGGCAGGCGCATCACCATGCCCAGCGCACGGCCGCGCGGGATGATCGTCGCCTTGTGGATCGGGTCGGACGCCGGCTCGTGGATGCTGACGATCGCGTGGCCCGCCTCGTGATAGGCGGTCATGCGCTTCTCGTCGTCGGTCATGACCATCGACCGGCGCTCGGCGCCCATCATGACCTTGTCCTTGGCTTCCTCGAATTCCTGCATGGCGACCAGGCGCTTGGCCTTGCGCGCCGCCATCAGCGCGGCTTCGTTGACCAGGTTGGCAAGGTCGGCGCCCGAGAAGCCCGGCGTGCCGCGCGCGATCACCCGCGCATCGACGTCGGGCGCCAGCGGCACCTTCTTCATGTGGACCTGAAGGATCTTGATCCGGCCCTCGATGTCGGGGCGCGGCACCACGACCTGGCGGTCGAAGCGGCCCGGACGCAGCAGCGCGGGATCGAGCACGTCGGGGCGGTTGGTCGCCGCGACGATGATGATGCCCTCGTTGGCCTCGAACCCGTCCATCTCGACCAGCAGCTGGTTGAGCGTCTGCTCGCGCTCGTCGTTGCCGTTGCCCAAACCCGCACCGCGATGGCGGCCGACCGCGTCGATCTCGTCGATGAAGACGATGCACGGCGCCGACTTCTTGGCCTGCTCGAACATGTCGCGCACGCGGCTGGCGCCGACGCCGACGAACATCTCGACGAAGTCCGAACCCGAGATGGTGAAGAACGGCACGCCCGCCTCACCCGCGATCGCGCGGGCGAGCAGCGTCTTGCCGGTACCGGGCGAACCGACCAGCAGCGCGCCCTTCGGGATCTTGCCGCCCAGCCGCGCGAACTTGGTCGGATCCTTCAGGAACTCGACGACTTCCTCCAGCTCCTCGCGTGCCTCGTCGATGCCGGCGACGTCGTCGAAGGTGACCTTGCCTTCCTTCTGCGTCAGCAGCTTGGCGCGCGACTTGCCGAAGCCCATCGCGCCGCCACCGCCGCCACCCTTCTGCATCTGGCGCAGGACGAAGAAGGCGATCCCGAGGAAGAGCAGAAACGGTAGCGAGTTGTAGAGCAGCACCATCCAAATGTTCGGCCCTTCCTGGGGCCGCGCATTGATGATGACGCCGCGGTCGCGCAGGCGCTGAATCAGCTGCGGATCGTTGGGCGTGTTCGTCCGGAACCGCTCGCTGTTGGTCAGCTCGCCCGTGATCGTGTCGGGCGCGACGTTGACCTGGCGGACCTGGCCCTCCTCGACCCGATCGAGGAAGGTCGAATAGGGAATGCTGTTCCCCGCCGCCTGACCCGAGCGTTCGCCGAACATCTGCACGAACAGCGCCAGCGCCAGAAGGATGCCGACCCAGATCATCAGGCTGCGCATCCACGGATTGCCGCCGCCGCCGTTGCCCGGGTCCTGCTGCTTGTCGTTATCGTTCATGGAATGGAGTCACCTCTTCTCACCCGACAAGATAGGCGAAGCCAGGTTAATGGCAATGGAACAGCGCCGATCAGTGTGATCGGTCGGCGGAATGGGGACGATCAGGATGATCGCCGGGGCGGTGCCTTCGAAAACACCCAGGAACCGTCGCGGCCGACCCGCACGAGTACATCGCCGAGCGTCGCCGGGCGTCCCCCGGACAAGGAACTCACCATCGCCGCCACCTCGCCGCCGCGCGGCTCGATCGCCGGATCGATGCGCTGAAGGCACAGCAGGACGAGTCGGCGCCCAAGTTCGAACGGCAGGTCCCGCGCTGCCAGGCGAACGCCGCCCGCCTCGGTCGTCACCTGCTCGGCAATGAGCCGCTCGGCGGCGAAGGCGAGCGCTTCCTCGACATCGCCCAGCGCCTTGGCGCTCGCCTGCCAGCCGCCGGGATCGAGCGAGGGCATCACCGCGAGTTCCTTGCGCAGCCGCGCGCGATCGAAGCGATCGTCGGTGTTGGAGGGGTCCGCGACCGGCGCGATTCCCAGCGCAGCGACCACGGCTGCCAGCTCGGCTCGCCGCCAACCGAGCAACGGCCGGACGATGTGCCCGGTGCGCGCGCGAATCCCGGCAAGCCCCGCCAGACCTGACCCGCGATTGAGCCGCATCACCATCGTCTCGACCTGATCGTCGGCATGGTGTGCCGTCGCGATCGCCGCCGCGCCCACCCGCGCCCGCTCCGCCTCGAGCAGCGCATATCGCAGCGCCCGCGCCCGAGCCGACACGTTGGCCGTGCGCCCCGCCCTCGCCGGCAGCTCGCCGGTCAGCGTCGCGTGCGCGATGCCGCGCTCCGCCGCGATCCCCGCGACGAACGCCGCCTCGCCTGCGGCTTCGGGCCGGAGCCCATGATCGACCGTCGCCGCGACGCAGCGCTTCCCCAGCAGCGCCTGCGCGAGCAGCATCAGCGCCAGGCTGTCGCCGCCGCCGGAGACGGCGACCAGCAGCGTGTCACGCTCGACATCGATCAATTGCGACAGGTCGGCGCGAAACCGCTCGACCCATGCCGGGTTCAGCGCGTCACTTGCACTTGGCAGCGGTACGCGCCCTGGCCACGTCGGCCTTCATCGCCGCGGAGATGCGGTCGCCGTAAACCTCGCCAAGCTCGTCATAGACCTTGCACGCATCGGCCGGCTTCTTGAGCTGGACGAGCGACTGGCCGAGATAGAGGAGGCTGTCGGGCGCCCGCTCGCCGTCGGGCATTTTCTTGTAGTTGTCGTAGAAGGCGATCGACGCGAGACTCGGCTTGCCATCGTCCAGATAGGCGCGGCCGAGGAGGTTCTGCGCAAAGCTCGCGCGGCGATGCTGCGGATAGTCGGCGACCATCTTCTTCAGCGCCGTCGCCGCCTCCGGATAGAGCTTCGCCTGCCACAGGCGATAGCCATAGGTATAGGCATCCTCGCCCGCATCCCCGCTCGACGGCTTCGCCACAGCCGCGACCTGGGCGGCGCGGTTGCCGCCGGTGGCGGGCACGGTGATGCGCGGCGGCGGGGCGTCGCGCGTGTCGCCCGCGGCCGCGACGTCGCGCGGCGGCGGCGCCGCATCGGAGATGACCGGCGGCGGGGCGACGCCGGCGGCCAGCTTGGCATCGGTCGACTTGCGATACGCCTCGAACGCCTGCTGCAGCTGGCGGAGCTGGTACTGATTCTGCTCGATCTGGCCGGTCAGGCTGGACAGCTGCGATTCGAGCGAGCTGACGCGCGCGGTCAGGTCGGCGACCGCGCTGGTCGCGGGCACGCCGGGCGTGGCGGCCTGCGATTGCGGCGCGGTGATCTGCGGCTCGATCAGCTGGCCATTGCCACCGGGAAAGACCTTGCGCTGGACGGCGCGCATCTCGCGCTCCAGCCGATCGACGCGCTGGGTCACGCCATCCTGCGCAGCGGCGGATGCGGAAATCGCGGCGGCGCCGCAGGACAACAGGATCAGGAACGGACGGATCATCGGCTTCTCGCACCCCCCGGTGACGGTTTCGGCGATATCCTTAATGAACCCGCCAAGCTGTCGCCACCCTTAAGCGCCTGCAGGCGCAGCCCTTGCGCGCAGCGCGTCGGCGCTGATGCCGACATCCTTGATCGGCCGCTCGCCGGTGCCGAGCGCGGGCACCGCCTGACCATCGATGGTGATCGCCAGCTTGTCGGGGCGGCCGACGTTGATCTGCGGACGGTTGGCGTTCGCGGGCACGTCGAACGTCTCGCCCTTCTGCATCGTCTTGATAAGGAGCGTGTCGTTGGCGGCGTCATAGACGCGGACCCACACCTCATCCGTCGCAGTCAGGCGGACCTGGCCGCCGGTGGGTGTCGGCGCCGGCTGCGGCACGGCGGCGGGCTGCACGGGCGATGCATCGACGGGCACCGCGGCGACCTGCGGCGCTTCCTCACCGCGGAAGATCGAGGTGCCGTACCACAGCGCCACGCCCGCCAGGATCAGCACCGCGACGAATACGCCCGCCAGCGCCAGTCCACGAGGGGGCAGCCGCGCGGGCTCGGCCAGCGCATAGGGCTCGTGCCGCGCCTTGGGCGCCCAGGTGGTCGACAGCTCGCCGCGCAGGTCGCCGGCAAGCGATACCTCGTCGGCACCCACCGTGCGGGCATAGGCGCGGACGAACCCCATCGCATAGGTGATCGACGGCAGCGAGCCATAGGTCGAGGTCTCGATTGCCTCCAGGTGGCGAAGCGGGATGCGCGTGCGCTGGCCGACGTCCGCCAGCGTCAGCCCGGCCGCCTCGCGCGCGGCGCGAAGGCGATCGCCTACGCGCTCACGGCCCTGAGGAGCAGGGGAACCGGCGGCTTCATCGACCATCATTCTCTCCGACGCATGGTGACGACCCAGATTTTTCGCGTCGCGTCAGCCTTTAACCCGACAATTTAGATCAATCGAGTGCGGCGCGGCGAACCGCTTGAAAAAAGTCAGGCGAGCTCGACGCCGTTCACCGCCGCCCAGGCTTCGAGCTTCGGACGCAGCGGTTCCGATGGCGTGTCGAGCATCGCGGCGATGTCGTCCCGCAGCCTGGCGAGATCGAGGGTTCGCACCATCGCCTTGACCGGGCCGACTGCGGCCGGGGTGATCGACAGCCGCTCGATGCCGAGCCCGAGCAGCGCCATCGCCTCCAGCGGGCGCCCGCCCATCTCGCCGCAGACCGCGACGGGCTTGTTCGCGGCGCGCGCCGGCACGACGACGCGGCGAAGGAAGCGCAGGATCGGCACCGACAGCCAGTCGTATCGCATCGCCAGCTTGGGGTGGGCGCGGTCGGCGGCAAACAGGAACTGCGTCAGGTCGTTGGTGCCAATCGACAGGAAGTCGAGCTTGGGGAGCAGCAGGTCGAGCACCTCGGCCAGCGCCGGCACCTCCAGCATCGCGCCGTAGCGAACCTCGTTCGGCAGCTTGCGCCCGCGCGAGGCGAGCCAGCTGCGCTGCGCCTCGAACAGGGCCTGTGCGGCATCGAATTCCCAGGGCTCGCTGACCATCGGGAACATGACGTTGAGCGTGCGCCCCGACGCCGCCTCCAGCAGCGCGCGCGCCTGCGCCTTCATCAACCCCTCCCGCTCCAGCGCCAACCGCAGCGCGCGCCAGCCCATCGCGGGGTTCTCCTCGAGATGATCCTCGTCATGGTCGAGATAGGGAAGCGCCTTGTCCCCGCCGATATCGACGGTGCGGAACACGACCGGCCGGTCGCCCGCCGCCTCCAGCACGTCGCGATAGAGCCGCTGCTGGCGCTCGCGCGCGGGCAGGGTCGCGGACACGAGGAACTGGAACTCGGTGCGGAACAGGCCGATGCCGTCTGCGCCGGTCAGGTCGAGCGCGGCGACGTCGTCGCGCAGCCCGGCATTGACCATCAGCGTGACCCGATGCCCGTCCCTGGTCACTGGCGGCTCGGTCTTGAGCGCCGCGAACGCCGCGCGGCGTTTCTGGCTGGCGGCGAGCTTGGCCTCGAACGCCTCCTCGATCGCCGCCGTGGGACGCGCGAGCACCGCCTCCGACGTCACGTCCAGGAGCAGGCGGTCGCCCTCCCCAATAAATCGCTTCACGTCGCGCACGCGGCCCAGCACCGGCACGCCCATCGCCCGCGCGACGATCGTGACGTGCGCAGTCAGCGACCCTTCCTCCAGCACCACGCCCTTCAACCGGCGACGGTCATATTCGAGAAGCTCGGCCGGCCCCAGGTTGCGAGCGATCAGGATCGTGTCCTGACGAAGCCCCATCTGCGCCGCGGTACCGAGCTGCCCCGCGACGATCCGCAGCAGCCGGTTCGACAGGTCCTCCAGATCGTGCATGCGGTCGCGCAGCAGCGGATCGTCGATCTCGCGCATCCGCATCCGCGTGCGCTGCTGCACGCGCTCGATCGCCGCCTCCGCGGTCAGGCCGCTGTCGATCGCCTCGTTGATGCGCCGTGCCCAGCCCTCGTCATAGGCGAACATCTTGTACGTCTCGAGCACCTCGTCATGCTCGCCGCCGACGCCGAATTCGGCCTGGCTGGCAAAGCGCTCGATCTGGTCGCGCATCTTGTCGAACGCGGCATAGACGCGGTGGCGCTCGGCCTCCACATCCTCGGCGACGACATGCTCGATGACGACGCGCGGCTGGTGAAAGACCGCGACGCCGCTCGCCATGCCGTCGACCAGGCGAAAGCCCTCGATCCGTTGCGTCGTCGTCGGCTGCGGGCGGGCGGAGGAGGCGCCGGCGGTGTCGATCAGCCCGGCATTGGCGATCAGTTCCGACAGCACCATCGCGACGGTCTGAAGCGCCTCGATCTCGACATCGGCATAGCGGCGCGGATCGACATGCTGGACCGCCAGCACGCCCACCGCGCGCTCGCGCCGGATGATCGGCACGCCGGCGAAGCTGTGAAAGCGGTCCTCGCCGGTTTCGGGGCGATAGGCGAAGTCGGGATGCGTCGCCGCCTCATCCAGGTTCAGCGTCTCGACATTCTTGGCGATCGTGCCGACCAGGCCCTCGCCCGGCGCCAGCTTGGTGACGTGCACCGCGCGCTCATCCAGGCCGCGGGTCGCGAAGAGCTCCAGCACGCCTTCGCGCAGCAGGTAGATCGAGCAGACCTCGCTATCCAGCGCCTCGCCGATGATGTTGACGACGGCGTTGAGCTTGGCCTGGGCGCCCGATCGCGCGGCCATCACCTCGTGAAGGCGGACGAGGATCTCGCGGGCGGCAGCGGCGGCAGAGGTCGGCATGACCCCCCGGGTAACAGATCGCGCGGGCGGGCTAAAGCGCCCGCGCCGCTCAATCGCCGCCGGTCACGCCGGTGTCGGCCATCAACAGGTCGCGCGCGACCGTCAGCACCGGCGCGCGGGTGAGCGGCACCGGCTGCACCGCCGCGATCTGGACGGGCGCAATCTGGCCTGGCGCCGGCTGCGTCCGGTCGGTCTGCCAGGCGGCCAGATCGGCGCGATAGTCGGCATAGGCGCGATAGAAATCGGTGAAGGGCACATCGAGCGACTGGAGCGCGGTCGCGGCGAACTCGTCGAGCGCCCCGGCCGGCGTCGCGGCGGCGGCGGCGATCAGCGGCTGGGCGGCGGCGCAGAAGGCGGCGCGTGCGGGCGGCTGCGCATAGAAATTGTAGAGCCGCGTCATGTCGTCGTCGAAGCGGTCCTGCCACTCGGCTCCGAAGCGCGTGCGATATTCGGCCTTCAGCCCGTCATGCGCGCGCGTCATCGCCTTCTTATGCGTCGCGAGGAAGCCGTTATACTGCGCCTCCATCGGGTCGCCCGCGCGGACGCACTGGAGCACCGCGACGTTGAGCGCGGCGCGCAGATGCCATTGCGCGGCGATCGCCGACAGGTTGCGGTTGGGCGTGGCGAACGCGCCGTCCGGCCCCGCGATCGGCAGCGTCAGGTTCGCGGCAGCGCCCATCGGCGGGCGCGGCATCGGCCGCTCGACCACCGCAACCGGTGCAGGGGGCGGCGCGGCGACCACCGCAGTCTTCGACTTGCCGCAACCGGCAAGCGCAAGTGGCAGCAGGGCAAGGGCGAAGCGGGTACGCAGCATCGGTCGACTCCCTGGACGAGGCGGGGAGAGAGTCGCCCGATATGGCTAAGATGAGGTTAAGAGGTGGGGCCGACCTCTAGCGACCCACATCCTTGAACTCGACGCGGATCGCGCGACGAAGGGGGCAGATCCTCGGTTCAGCACTGCATGAAGCCCTTCGGCCTCCCCGCGCACGGTCTGATCGGCCTTGAGCGCAGGCGCATCGACGCGCCGGGTCTCCACGAGGCGGCCGTCGACCAGCCTGTATTCGATATAGGTGATCGGCTGGGGCTGCTCGAAGATCATGATGCTCGGCCAGCGGTGATCGTGAACGGGCTCGGTCGCGCCCGGCGCCACCTCGACCCGCAACACGCGAACCTTCGCGTCCTCCAGCAGGACACGGTGACTGGCGGGTGCCGCCGTCACCGCGTCGAAGTCCTGAGCCGGTGAGACGCCAGCGATCAACATCGTCAATGCAAGCAGGTCCATCATGGCTCCGATGCCGTCGAAGGAGGCCAGGCTTCAGTCTAGCCCTCCGACGGCGAAGCAGCCAGACCATTCAGTCAGCATCGGCCGAATAGGCGACGTCCCGCTGCGCCCTGAGCTCGGCCAGCCGCCCCTCCAACGCCGCCTCGATATGCTCGTACGCCGTGCTGCCGAGCGCGACGCGGAGTGCCGGCTCTGCCGCGTCGCCCGCCGCGATCATCGCGTCGACGGTGCGATCGGCGTCGCCGCGGATCGCGAACGCGCCCGCCGCCAGCGCCTGTCGCACCGCGCCCGCGGGTGTCGCGTCATAGACGGGATTTTCCGGCGCGCGGTCGAGGCCCTCGGCAAAGGCTGTGGCGGTCGGGCCGGGTTCGATCAGGGTCATGCTGATCCCGAACGGCGCGACCTCCTGCGCCGCCGTTTCGACAAAGCCTTCGATGCCCCATTTGCTCGCATGGTAGAGGCCGAAATTGGGATAGGCGATCTGCCCGCCTTCGGACGACACCTGGAGGATGCGGCCGCCACCCTGCTCGCGAAGATGTGGGATCACCGCACGGATCAGCTGGATCGAGGCGGTCAGGTTGGTCGCGATCTGGCGGTCGATTTGTGCGTCGCTCACTTCCTCGACCGCGCCGAACAGCCCGTAGCCGGCATTGCTGACGACCACGTCGATCCGCCCGGCCGCCGCGAACACGCGTTCGACCTCCCGCCGCATCGCCGCCGTGTCGGTCACGTCGAAGCTGGCGAGCATCAGCCGTTCGCCATGCTCGGCGGCCAGCACCTCCAGCGGCTGCAACCGCCGCGCGCTCGCGATCACACGGTCGCCGCGTTCCAGAAGCTTTCGGGTCATTGTCAGGCCCAGGCCCGATGATGCGCCGGTGATGAACCAGGTCTTCATGCTGCGTCTCCCTCGACGCTCCATTTAGCGGTTCGGACTGATGTGATAATCCGGCGCAATCGGCATGAGCCCGTGAGGACTGCTCACCAATGAACGACGTCAGCCTGTCTGACCTGCGCGCCTTCGCCGCGGTGGCACAATATCGCAGCTTCCGCCGCGCGGCCGAGGAGATCGGCACCTCGCGCTCGGCGCTCAGCCATGCGCTGCGTTCGCTCGAACGGCGGCTGGACATCCGCCTGCTCCACCGCACCACGCGCAGCGTCGCGCCGACCGAGGCGGGCGAGGCGCTGCTCGCGCGGATCGCGCCGCTGCTCGGCGATCTCGATGCGGCGCTCGCCGAAGCCGGCCGGCCCGCAGGCGAACTCACCGGGACGCTCCGCATCAATGCCAATGAGGGCGGCGCCCGCTGGCTGCTGCGCCACGCGGTGCCAATCTTCGCCGCGCGCCACCCGCGCGTCACGCTCGATCTCGTCACCGAAGGACGGCTGGTCGACATCGTCGCCGAAGGGTTCGATGCGGGCGTGCGCCTGCTGGAGGCGGTGCCGCAGGACATGATCGCAGTGCCGTTCGGCGGGACGACGCGCTTCCTCGCCGTCGCCGCGCCTGCGCATGTCGAGCGATACGGCCGGCCGCGGGCGCCCGCCGACCTCGCCGACCATCCCTGCATCCGCCAGCGCCTGCCGAGCGGCCGTCCCTATCGCTGGGAGTTCGAGCGTGCCGGGCGCGAGATCGCGCTCGAGGTGCCCGGCACGCTCATCCTCGACAACAGCGCCTTGATGGTCGAGGCGGCGGAACAGGGCCTCGGCATCGCCTTCGTTCCCGAGGCCTATGCCCGCGAACCGCTCGATGCCGGGCGGCTCGTGCTGCTGCTGGAGGACTGGTCACCGCCGTTTCCGGGCGGGTGCCTCTATTACGCCAGCCACCGCCACGTCCCCGCGACGCTCCGCGCCTTCATCGACGCGATCCGCGAGGGCGACCCGAGCTGAGGCGTCAGGCGGCGCGCTTCTCCAGCGCCGCCGCCGCCTCGCCCATCAGCGCGGCGATGATGTCGGCGACGGGCTCTTCCTTGGTCACCATGCCGACCGACTGGCCGGCCATCAGGCTGCCATGCTCGACATCGCCGTCGATCACCGCACGGCGCAGCGCGCCGGCCCAATAATGCTCGATCTGGAGCTGCGCCTCCGCCATCTCGACCGCGCCGCCATCCAGGCTGGCGGCGACCTCCCGCTGCTTGGCGGTGAAGAGCTCGGTCCCCGAATTCTTGAGCGCGCGGACGGGAATGACCGGAAGCCGTGCATCCACCTGCACGCTCGCCACCGCGTCGCGCGCCGAGGCGCGGATGAAGGCGCGCTTGAAATTGGGGTGCGCGATCGATTCGGTGGCGCAGACGAAGCGCGTGCCGAGCTGGACGCCCGCCGCGCCCATGTCGAGATAGCCGGCGATCGCCTCGCCGCGGCCGATGCCGCCCGCGACGAACACCGGCACGTCGCTGGCGACCTCGGGCAGGATCTCCTGCGCGAGCACGCTGGTCGACACCGGGCCGATGTGACCGCCGGCCTCCATCCCCTCGATCACCAGCGCATCCACGCCCGATCGGACGAGCTTCTTGGCCAGGCTGAGCGCCGGTGCGAACGCCACGACCTTTGCCCCCGTCGCCTTGATCGCCTCCAGCGCGCCCTTGGGCGGCAGCCCGCCGGCAAGTACGACATGGCCGACGCGGTGGCGCCCGCACACCTCGATCAGCTCGAACAATTGCGGGTGCATGGTGATGAGGTTGACGCCGAACGGCCGCTCGGTCCGCTCCCGCGTGGCGGCGATTTCCTTGTCGAGCAGTTCGGGGCTCATCGCGCCGCACGCGATCACGCCGAACCCGCCCGCGTTCGAGATCGCGGCGACCAGGTTGCGCTCGCTCACCCATGACATCGCGCCGCACAGGATCGCGACCTCCGACCCCAGAAACTCGCATCCGCGCGCCATGCGCCGCTCCAGGCGCGCGGCGCCCGTCGAAATCGTCTCGCTCATGTCGGTCCGTTAGTCGGGCCGCGGCCGGATTGCCAGCGGCGGGGTGGCGGAGAGGGTGGGATTCGAACCCACGGTACCCTCGCGGGTACGCCGCATTTCGAGTGCGGTACAATCGACCAACTCTGCCACCTCTCCGCAGAGGTCCCCTGTGGCCGCGAACGGCCTGTCGGTCGGAGGCGGGGCGGTTAGCTCAATGCGAAGAGGTCCGCAAGCCCCAGCTTGTGCAGGCGCGAAACGACATTAAGTTTGGGGGATGGATCGCCTCGATACGAATACCCTGCCTCTCGACCCCGATGTCGCCCTTCCCGCGGTCGCGCATGCGCGCTTCAACGTGGGCGACGTGGTGCGGCACCGGCTGTTCGATTTTCGCGGCGTGGTGTTCGACATCGATCCCGTCTTCGCCAACAGCGAGGAATGGTACGAAGCGATCCCGGAGGCGGTGCGCCCGCGCAAGGACCAGCCCTTCTACCACCTGCTCGCGGAGAACGGCGAATCGAGCTATGTCGCCTATGTCAGCCAGCAGAACCTGATCGAGGACGAGAGCGAGGAGCCGGTCGAGCATCCCGCGATCGATGGCCTGTTCGACCATGTCGCCGGCAACCGCTACAGGCTGAAGCCCGTCCACCGGCACTGAGTTTGTCGCGTCGGCGATGACCCCAACACCAGTTGACAGAATCACCTCACCCGCATAACGGACGCCTTCCCTCTCGCACGGCCATGGTGTCGGTGCGGGATATCGTATTGCTGGAAGAGATTTAGGGCCATGTTCGCAGTCGTGCGCACGGGCGGCAAGCAGTATCGCGTTGCCGCTGGAGACAAGATCGTCGTCGAGAAGCTCGGCGGCGAGGCCGGTGATTCGGTCACGCTGGACGACGTCCTGCTCGCGGGCGAAGGCGCCGACCTCAAGTCGGTCGCCGGCCTGACCGTCGCTGCCGAGATCGTCGCGCAGGCGAAGGGCGAGAAGGTCATCGTCTTCAAGAAGCGCCGCCGTCACAATTATCGCCGCAAGAACGGCCACCGCCAGAATCACACGATCCTGAAGATCGTGTCGATCGGCGACGCGGCCTGATTCGTAGCGGAAGGAGACCCAGACAATGGCACATAAGAAAGCTGGCGGCTCGTCGCGCAACGGCCGCGATTCGGAGAGCAAGCGCCTTGGCGTGAAGAAGTTCGGTGGCGAGCACGTCATTCCGGGCAACATCATCATCCGCCAGCGCGGCACGAAATACTATCCGGGGCCGAACGTCGGCATCGGCAAGGACCACACGCTGTTCGCGCTGACCGAGGGTCAGGTCGCGTTTTCGCGTGGTCGCCTCGGCCGCACCTTCTGTGCGGTCCAGCCGATGGCGGAAGCCGCCGAATAATCGGGTAACCGGCCGGGTTGCCCAACGCGGGCAGACCCGGGTTCCGGTTTCGGAACCAGCCAGAGGAAGGGAGACGGGTCCGCCCCGGCTCCCTTTTTTCTTGCTCCCCTCGCCCCCGCCCGCACCCGCCCGGTGCGCGCGACACGAGGAGAGCTGACCCATGTTCGTGCTGACCGAACGGCTGACGCTGCGTCCCGGCTGGGCCGAGGATGCGCCCGCCCTTGCCCATGCGATCGCGCATGAGCGTGTCGTGGCCATGCTCGCGCGCGCGCCCTGGCCCTACACCATCGACGATGCGCGCGGCGTCCTCTCGCTGCCCGAGGTGATCGACGAGCCGCGGCTCCTGATCGTCGACCGGCGGGCTGAAGGTGCGCCGGTGATCGGCGGCATCGGCGTGCACCGCGACGAACATGGCGCGCGCGAGCTCGGCTATTGGCTGACCCCCGCCGCCTGGGGCCGCGGCCTGATGCGCGAGGCGGCCAGCGCCTTTGTCGCGTCGCTGTCGGCCAGCTTTGGCATCGAGTCGCTGGTGTCCGGCCATTATGTCGGCAATGCCGCCTCGGGGCGCGTGCTCGAGCGGATCGGCTTTCGTCCGACCGGAGAAATCCGCCGTCGTTACTCGGTCGCACGCGGCCAAGAGGTCGATTGCCTGATGCATGTCATTGACCTGCGGCAGCAACCCAGAGCGCTCGCCGCGTAACGGAAAAAACGTCGCAACTACAGTCACTAAGTATCGTTGGGCGGTGCGGGGCGGCTGTCAGGAGCGATGCGATGAACAGGCGGCAATTGGCACAGACATTGGTGATGGGCGCGGTCTGCGTGGCGAGCATGCCGGCCCTCGCCTTTGCACAGGCACCGGCCGGCGGGCCGGAGCGCGAGCATGCGATGGAGACGCTGCGCATCGGCAGCCTCGCGCTTCAGTCGAGCGAGCTTGCGCAGCGCAAGGCGAACGGCCCCGTGCGCGACTTCGCGACGTTCGAGGTCGCCGAGCAGACGACGATCGCGCAGATCCTTCGCGAGGCGACCGGCATGGCCCCGCCCCCGCCCGATGCCGAGGCGCGCGCGATCATGGCCCGCCTCAACGCCGCCACCGGCCGCGCGTTCGAGACGGCGTACATCGCGGCGCAAACCGACGGCCACCGCAAGCTCCTCCAGGTGCAGGAGCGCTACCTGGCGTCGGGCCGCAACCCGGACATGCGCCACGTCGCGATGCTGGCGAAGGGCCAGATCACCGAGCATCTGAAGCATCTCGAAAATCTGCACAGCGGAAAGCTTTAACCACCTCCCTCTCCCCCGCTGGCGGAGAGGGTTGCGGAGACTTGGTCCGCGCACTTCGCGCGGGCCTAGTCGTAGCTGGGTGAGGGGTAAGTGGTCGCACTTGCGGCCACGCGAGCCTTCGGCTCGCCACCCCTCATCCAACCTCCGCTAAGTCGCTTCGCGACCAAGCTGCGGTATCCTTCTCCCTCAGGGGGAGAAGGTTTACGCCACCCGCGCCATCGCGAACTCGCTGTCGACCACGCCGATCAGCTCGCGGTCGTCATGGTTCCAGGGGTGGAAGCCCGGCAAGAAGAAGGCGAGCCACGCCCCCATCACCTTGCGCGCCATCCCCGGCCGCCCCAGCGCATAGCGGAGCACCCGCACCTTCACGCGCCAGCCGGTCAGCCCGTCCTGTTCGAGCAGGTCGAGCATCCCGATCCACCGGCCGACCAGGAACTTGCGCGTGACGGTCAGCATCACGAGCGTCTTGATCCACCAGCGTCGGAACCGCGGCCAGTCGCGCGTCGCGTGGAGCCAGGTGTCGTACGCGACGCCCTTGTGCTCGATCTCCTCGATCGCGTGCCAGCGCCACAGCGCGGCCGCCTCGCCATCCCCGCCCGCCAGGTGACGCGGATTGGCGACGAGCTCGTGCGCGAGGATCGCGGTGAAATGCTCGAGGCACATCGTCGCCGCGAGTGAGCCGATCGGCGGCTTGTCGCGGGTCAGCGCGATCTCGTCATCGACGCGCTTTTCGAGGCGCGAGGTGTCGTATCCCTGGTCGATCACGTGCCGGTTGAACGCGACATGCTCGCGCGTGTGGATGACCTCCTGCTTCACGAACGCCTGGATCTCGGCGGCAAGGCGCGGCGGGGTGCCGTCGCGGAACTTGCGCACGCTGTCGACGAAGAAGGCCTCGCCCTTCGGAAATGTGACCGAAAGCGCGTTGTAGAAGGCGGTGGCGATCGGGTCGCCGTTCAGCCACCAGCGGTCGGGCCGCCGCTCGCGCCCGAAGCGGCGATCCCGCGGCGTGATGGTGAGGTCGGCGGGGGTCTTTGCGTTCGCCATCATTATCCTCCAGATTGCCGCGAAGCTGGAGTTTACTTACACCAATGTCAATAGTCGCCCGCCGCCGCCTGTCCCCCGAAGCCTCACGCGATACCGCGCTCCAGGCCGCGCGCGACCTTTTGATCGAGGCGGGGCCGCAGGCGGTGACGCTGAAGGCAGTGGCGACGCGAATCGGCCGTACCCACGCCAACCTGCTCCATCATTTCGGCTCGGCATCCGGGCTGCAAAAGGCGCTGGCAGGCAGCATGGCCGACGCCATCACCGCCAAGATCGGCGAAGCGGCGCTCCGCGCGCGCGCGGGCGAACAGGAGCCGCGCGAGGTCGTCGACCTCACCTTCGACGCCTTCGATATCGAGGGCGCGGGCGCGCTGGCGAGCTGGATGATCCTGACCGGCAACGAGGATGCACTCGACCCGATCTTGGAAGCGATTCACCGGCTGGTCGACGAACTCGCCGACGTCGCACGGCCGGACAAGCCGATCCATGCCGACACGCTGCACCTGGTGCTGCTGGCGCTCGGCGATGCGCTGCTGGGCGGGTCGATGACGCGGGCGCTGGGCCTGCCGCGCGACACGGCGCGCCGGCTGGCCCTCGGGGCGCTGGTGCGGTCGCAGGGCTGAACGGACAGAGGTCAAGCGTTCTCGTCGCCCCGGACTTGATCCGGGGTCCCGCTTTCTTGGCAATCGTAAAAGGAAGAAGCGTCATCCCGGATCAAGTCCGGGATGACGAAGACGGTAGAAGCCGGATGCGGCTCAGCGCGTCAGGACTGGGCCGCCACCTTCATCGCCCGCTCGTGCGCGACGCGTTCGGCGCGGACCGCCATCGCTTCCCACGTCGCGGCGGACCGCTCGCAGCGTTCGCGGACGTTCTGGAGGCTGGTGTTGGCGGCATCGGCGCGAGCCTGGGTCGCGCGATCGCGAAAAGTCGTGGCGTCGTCGGCCATGGTGCCTCCTATCGGTATGGGGCGCGTGCGGCGACGATCGCCGCCGCACGCGAGGATTAGGTCAGTCGGCCGCGTTCAGGTTGACCGCCGCCATCTTGCCGCGGCGATCCTCTTCGAGCTCATAGGTGACGCGCTGGTCCTGCTGCAGCGTCACCATGCCCGACCGCTCGACCGCGCTGATGTGGACGAAGGCGTCGTTGCCGCCATTGTCGGGCGCAATGAAGCCATAGCCCTTGTCCATGTTGAAGAACTTGACGGTGCCGGTGATGGCCATGTGGATTTCCTTTCTGTTCGCCCGCGCGTGTCGCGGGACCGGTTGCCGGTCAGCAGGGAAAGAAGGAAAGCGCCGCAAAGCGAGAACCGTCGATTTGCGACTATAGCACCCACAACATGGCCCCTTTGGCCCGGTTGGACAACCCCGGGCTCGCGAAAGGGTGACGCCCCGCCCCCTTTGCGCTAACGGGCGGCCATGCATTTCCTAGACCAGGCCAAGATCTATGTCCGCTCCGGGCATGGCGGCGGCGGCGCCGTCGGGTTCCGGCGCGAGAAATATGTCGAATATGGCGGCCCCGATGGCGGCGACGGCGGCAAGGGCGGCGACATCATCTTCGAGGCGGTTGCCGGCCTCAACACGCTGATCGACTTCCGCTACACCCAGCATTTCCGGGCGGAGCGCGGCAAGGGCGGCGCGGGTTCGAACCGCACCGGCGCGGGCGGCCAGGACCTGGTCATCAAGGTGCCGGTGGGCACGCAGGTGCTGGCCGACGACGAGGAGCGCACGCTGCTCGCCGATCTCACCTATGTCGGTCAGCGCGTCATGTTCCTACGCGGCGGGGACGGCGGGCGCGGCAATGCCAGCTACAAGACGTCGACCAACCGCACGCCGCGCCAGCACGGCACCGGCTGGCCGGGTGCCGAGGCCTATGTGTGGCTGCGGCTGAAGCTGCTGGCCGATGCAGGGCTGCTCGGCCTGCCCAATGCGGGCAAGTCGACCTTCCTCAACACCGTGACCAACGCGACGGCCAAGGTCGGCGAATATGCCTTCACGACCACGCGGCCGCAGCTCGGCGTCGTCAGCCACAAGAACCGCGAGTTCGTGCTCGCCGACATCCCCGGCCTGATTGAGGGCGCGGCGGAAGGCGCCGGCATCGGCGACCGCTTCCTCGGCCATATCGAGCGGTGCCGCGTGCTCCTCCACCTGATCGACGCCAATGGCGAGGATGTGGCGGAGGCGTACCGCATCGTCCGTGAGGAGATCGAGGCCTATGGCGGCGGGCTGGAGGACAAGCCCGAGGTGATCGCGCTCAACAAGTGCGACCTGCTGGACGAGGAGCTGATCGCCGCGATCTCGGCGGAGCTCGAGGAAGCGTCGGGCGGTGCGCTCGTCCTCCCCATGTCGGGCGCGACCGGCGTCGGTGTCGAGGCGGTGCTCGATCGGCTGATCGAGACGATCGGCCCGGCCGAAGTCACGACCTACGCCGAGATGCGCGAGGATGAAGAGGCCGAGCCCGGGGAGCCGAAGGAATGGTCGCCGATCTGACCGCTTCCGCCGACGCCGCCGCTCCGTTCGCCCCCGCCGCCTGTCCGCGGTTGGTGGTCAAGGTCGGCTCGGCACTGCTCGTCGATCCCGCGGGCGCGGTGCGGCGCGACTGGCTGGCGAGCCTGGTCGCGGACATTGCCGCACGGGTGACGGCGGGACAGCAGGTCGCGGTCGTCTCGTCCGGCGCGATCGCGCTCGGTGCGCGGCGACTGGGCCTGGCCAAGGGTGGGCGGGCAAGTCTCGAGGACGCACAGGCGGCAGCGGCGACCGGGCAGATCGCGCTCGCGGGCGTCTGGGCGGGGCTGCTCCACGATCATGGTCTGACCGCGGCGCAGATGCTGCTGACGCTCGACGATCTGGAGGAGCGGCGGCGCTATCTCAACGCCGCGGCGACGCTCGACCGGTTGCTCAAGCTGGGCGTCGTGCCGATCATCAACGAGAATGACTCGGTCGCGACCGAAGAGATCCGCTTCGGCGACAACGACCGCCTTGCCGCGCGCGTCGCGGGGGCGGCGATGGCGCAGGGGGTGATCCTGCTGTCCGATGTCGACGGGCTCTATACCGCCAATCCCGCGACCGATCCCGCGGCGACGCTGATCCCGCGCGTCGAGCACGTCGCCTCGGTCGAGCACATGGCTGATCGCCACTCTGCCTCCGGCATGGGATCGGGCGGCATGGTCGCCAAGGTCGAGGCGGCGCGGATCGCCGTCGCGGCGGGCGCCCACCTCGCCATCGCCAGCGGGCATGGCGACCACGCGCTCGCCCGCTTCGCCGAGAGCGGTCGCGGCACGCTGTTCGTGGCCCCGAGCGGCGCGCCGGCGCGCAAAGCATGGCTGCGCGGCGGGCTGACGGCGCGCGGCACGATCCAGGTCGATGCCGGCGCCTGCGACGCGCTCCGGTCGGGGCGCAGCCTGCTGGCGGCAGGCGCCACGCGGGTCGAAGGGCGTTTTGCGCGCGGCGATCTCGTCGTGCTGTCCGGCCCCGATGGCCGCCCCGTCGCGCGCGGCCTCGCCGAATATGGCGATGCCGATGCCGCGCTGATCGTCGGTCGGCGCAGCGACGAGCATGAGGCGTTGCTCGGCTATGCGCCGCGCTCCGCGCTTGTCCATCGCAACCACATGGCGCTGCTTTGAGCGTAATCGCAATTACCGGCGGCACGGGGTTCGTCGGCAAGCGCCTGATCGATCGCGCGCTCGGGGTGGGCCACACCATCCGCGCTCTCACCCGCCGCAACCAGCCGGACCGCGAAGGCGTCACCTGGATCGCCGGAGCGCTCGACAAGCCGGCGGCGCTCGCATCGCTCGTCGAAGGCGCGGACGTTGTCATCCACGTCGCCGGCGTCGTCAACGCGCCCGACCGCGCCGGCTTCGTCGCCGGCAACGTCACCGGCACAGAGGCGGTGATCGCCGCCGCGCAAGCCGCCGGCACGCCCCGCTTCGTCCACGTCTCCTCGCTCTCGGCGCGGGAGCCCGCGCTCTCCACCTATGGCTGGTCGAAGGCGGAGGGCGAGGCGCGCGTCGCCGCGGCGCTGCCGAACGCCGCGATCGTGCGGCCGCCCGCCATCTACGGCCCCGGCGACCTCGAGATGCTGGAGCTGTTCCGGCTGGCAAAGAAGGGCGTCGTTCCCCTCCCCCCGCCCGGCCGCTTCTCGACGATTCATGTCGACGACCTCGCCGACCTGCTCCTCGCGCTCGCCGGCAGCGACGCCGCGGGCGTGTTCGAGGTGGATGACGAGGCGCCGATGGGCTGGTCGCATGTCGACTTTGCCCGCGCGCTCGGCCGCGCGGTCGGGCGCCGCGTCCTGCCGCTCTCGACACCGCGCGCGCTGTTGATGCTCTCCGCGTCCATCGCCCGCGCGGTGCAGGGTGACCGGGCGAAGCTCACCCCCGACCGCGCCGCCTATTTCAGCCATCCCGACTGGGTCGTCCGCGCCGATCGCCGCCCCCCGCCCGCGCTGTGGCGCCCGTCGATCGCGACCGAGCCCGGCCTTGCCGCCACCGCCGAGTGGTATCGCGCCGCCGGCTTGCTATAAGCCCCGCCGAAAAGCCGCCGCATTGCCCTGTCACATGCGGCCTCTGAGACTTGAGAAAGAGCCCGAATGTCCGACCGCCAGGCCGTTTTCGACACCGTCGCCGCCCAGATCGAGCCCTTCAACAAGAAGGGCGTGGCGCTCACCGAGGCGACGACCTTTGCCGGCGATCTCGAATGGGACAGCCTAACCGTCATGGATTTCGTCGCCGCGATCGAGGACGAGTTCGACATCCTCATCACCATGAACATGCAGGCCGAGATCGAGACCGTCGGCCAGCTCGTCGACGCGGTGCAGAAGCTGAAGCAGGACTAAGCCAAAGACCGTTCGTCCTGAGTAGGGACTGAGCGGAGGCGAAGGCCCGTATCGAAGGATGCTTCGATACGCCGCTTCGACAGGCTCAGCGGCTACTCAGCACGAACGGAATTGTTGAAAGCAGACCGATGACCGAAGCCGCCGCCACCGCCCACGAACTCCCCGCCGAAGCGCCAGCCGCCCCGGCCGAACGCGACCTCTTTTCCAAGTTCGACGCGCTGATCGCCGAGCGTGAGGCGCTGCTCGCCACCGGCGTGCGCGACCCGTTCGCGATCGTGATGGACGAGGTGCATTCGCCGACCGAGGCGGTGATCCGCGGCAAGGAAACGATCCTCGCCGGCACCTACAATTACATGGGCATGACCTTCGATGCGGACGTGATCGCCGCGGGCAAGGCGGCGCTCGACGCGTTCGGATCCGGTACCAACGGCAGCCGGATGCTCAACGGCACCTTCCGCGACCATATCGCCGCTGAGGACGCGCTGCGCGCCTTCTACGGCGCCGACCATGCGATGGTGTTCTCGACCGGCTACCAGGCCAATCTCGGCATCATTTCGACCATCGCCGGTAAGGGCGACTACATCATCCTCGACGCCGACAGTCATGCCTCGATCTACGACGGCTGCGCGCTCGGCAATGCAGAGGTCGTCCGCTTCCGCCACAATTCGGTCGAGGACCTCGACAAGCGGCTCGGGCGCCTGCCCAAGGAAGCGGGCAAGCTCGTCGTGCTGGAGGGCGTCTATTCGATGCTCGGCGACATCGCCCCCCTCGACCAGATGGTCGCGGTCGCGCGCAAGCACGGCGCGATGACGCTCTCCGACGAGGCGCACTCGATGGGCTTCTTCGGCGAGCATGGCCGCGGCGTCTATGAGGCGCAGGGGCTGGAACTCGGCCGCGACATCGATTTCGTCATCGGCACCTTTTCCAAGTCGGTCGGCACCGTCGGCGGCTTCTGCGTCTCGAACCATCCCAAGTTCGAGGTGATGCGCCTCGCCTGCCGCCCGTACATCTTCACCGCATCGCTGCCGCCGTCGGTGGTCGCGACCGCCGCGACCTCCATCACCAAGCTGATGACCGCGACGGAAAAGCGCGAGCGGCTTTGGACCAACGCCCGCACGCTGCACGCAAACCTCAAGGCACTCGGGTTCAAGCTCGGCACCGAGGACGCCGACAGCGCGATCATCGCCGTCATCCTCACCGACCAGCAACAGGCGGTAATGATGTGGCAGGCACTTCTGGAGGCAGGCCTCTACGTCAACATGGCCCGCCCGCCCGCGACGCCGGCCGGCACCTTCCTCCTTCGCTGCTCGCTCTGTGCCGAGCACCGGCCCGAGCAGATCGAGGCGATCAGCGCGATGTTCGCCGAAGCCGGACGCGCCGTCGGCGTGATCGGCTGACCTGCGGGGGCGGCGTGAACGAAAGGCTCCGCCGCCCGCGCTGGCTGCACGACGACTGGCGCGGCTGGGCGGTCGCGCTGATCCTCGTGCTCGGCATGGCGGTGACGTTCGCGCTGGTGCGCACCGTCGTCGACGCCAACACCGCCCGCGACCGCGCGATCGAGCGCCGCTCGCACAGTTTCGAGGTTATGATCCTCGCCCGCTCGCTGGGGGAAAACCTGTCTCAGGCGGAGGCGGCGCTCGGCCGCTTCGTCATCAGCGGTGACAAGCAGCTGGGCGTGCGGTTCGCGCGCGAATGGGCTTCGGCCGGCCGCCAGATGGACCTGCTCGCGCGGATGATGGGCGACAACGCGCTTCAGCGGTCGCGGGTCGTGGCGCTCGACCGGGCGTATCACGCGCGCGGACGCGAACTGGCGACGATCGCTTCCGGCGCGGCGGACCTCCAACCCGATCGCGCGATCGCCGCCTTCTACGACGCCCGCGACAGCGCATCGCTGCGCCGGATCGACGAACTGCTCGGTCAGACGATGGCGGCAGAGCGGCTGCTGCTCGATGCCCGCTCGATCGAGCTCGACGCGACGGTCGCACGATCGAACCGGCTTGCGGGCTTTCTCCTCGCGCTTGGCATTGCGCTGCTCGCCATCGGCCTGTTCGTCGGTTGGCATCTTCTCCAGGCGATCGCCGAGCGCCGCGCTGCCGCCGACGAAGCCGACGCGGAACGCGCCCGCGCCGCCGAACTCGAGGCCGCCGTCGCCGCCGCGACCGAAAGCCTGCGCGCCGAACAGGCCGAGCGCGCGGCGGCGGAGGCACAGCTCGGCCAGGCGCAGAAGATGGAGGCGATCGGCCAGCTGACCGGCGGCATCGCCCATGACTTCAACAACATGCTCGCCGTCGTGCTCGGCGGAATCGAGCTCGCGCGCCGTCACGCCGCCACCGATCCGGCGCTCGCCCGCCACCTCGACCTTGCGGCAGAGGGTGGTCAGCGTGCCGCCGCGCTCACGCGCCAGCTGCTCGCCTTCGCCCGCGCCGAACCCGTCGCGCCGGAGGCGATCGACCCGCCGGCGCTGATCGCCGGCATGACCCCGCTGCTCGACCGCACGCTGGGCGACGCGATCCGCATCGAGACGCGCGACGAGGCGCAGGGCTGGTGCGTGTGGGCGGACCGCCATCAGCTCGAAAACGCGATCCTCAACCTCGCCGTCAACGCGCGCGACGCGATGGAAGGGCGCGGCACGCTGACGCTCACCGCGCGGGCGGTGAAGCTTGGGGCGGCGGAGGTGGGCGGGTGTTCGGCGGGCGAGCATGTCGCCTTTGCCGTCACCGACAGCGGCCACGGCATGACGCCCGAGATCAAGGCGCGCGTGTTCGAGCCCTTCTTCACCACCAAGCCGGTCGGGCGCGGTACCGGCCTCGGCCTCAGCCAGGTGTTCGGCACCGTGCGCCGCTTCGGCGGCGAGATCGCCATCGAGTCGGCACCCGGCGAGGGCACGACGGTCACGCTCTATCTGCCCCGCTTCCAGGACGCCGCCGCCGTCCCCGCGCCGGCCGAGCCCGCCGACGTCCCGAGCGAACCCGGCACCGGTCTGGACATCCTCGTCGTCGAGGATGACGCGCGCGTGCTCAAGTCGGTGCTCGCCGCGCTCGGCGAACTCGGTCATCGTGCGGTCGGCTGCGGCGATCCGGCAGACGCGCCCCGCGCCATCGCCGCTATGCCGCGCGTCGACCTGATCCTTTCCGACGTGCTGATGCCCGGCCAGACCGGGCCCGAGCTGGTCCAGGCGCTCCGCACCGACCGCCCCGACCTGCGCGTCCTGTTCATGACCGGGTTCGCCGGCGATCTGGACGACGACGCGCTCGGCCACGATTCGGTGATCCGAAAGCCCTTCACGCTCGCGGCGCTGTCGCATGCGATCGCGGCCGCCGCCGGGGGCTGACAAGCGCGTCGGCGAGGCCCTATAGACGATGCCGGCCGTCCCCCGCGGTCCCCGACCTGCGTGAAAAGGCACCGCCACAGCCCCCATGGCCTCGATCGACCGCTACATGGCCCGCCTGATCGCGGTGCCGCTGTTCTCGACCCTGGTCATCGCGGCGATGCTGCTGGTGCTCGACCGCATGCTGCGCCTGTTCGACTTCGTCGCAACAGAGGGCGGCCCGGTCGGCGTCGTGTGGAAGATGCTGGCCAACCTGCTGCCCGAATATCTCGGCCTCGGCATTCCCATCGGGCTGATGCTCGGCATCCTCCTCGCCTTCCGCAAGCTTGCGGCGCAAAGCGAGCTCGACGTGCTGCGCGGTGTCGGCATGAGCTATTCGCGGCTGCTGCGCGTCCCCTATCTCTACACGATTGCGCTGGCCGCCTTGAACCTGGCGATCGTCGGCTATGTCCAGCCCAAGGCGCGCTACGCCTATGAGGAGCTGCGGTTCGAGCTGCGCTCGGGTGCGCTCGGCGCCTCGATCAAGGTCGGCGAGTTTACGAGCTTCGGCCCCGACATGGCGCTCCGTATCGAGGAAAGCCGCAAGAACGGCGCCGACCTGTCGGGCATCTTCGTCCATTTCCGGTCGAAGGATAACAGCTGGTACGCCGCGACCGCCGAAAAGGGCCAGTTCCTGCGCACCGACGATCCCAACACGATCATCTTCCGCCTGACGCGCGGAGCGCTGGTCCATAATTCGCCCGGCTTCACCCAGCCGCGCGTACTGACCTTCACCAGTCACGATTTGCCGATCCCGTTGCCGCAGTTCGGCCAGTTCCGCGCGCGCGGCGACCGCAACCTCGAACGCACGCTGCCGGAGCTCGTCGTGCTCGGCAAGGATCCGCGCGTGACGGAGGAGATCCGCGACACCAGCCGCGCCGCCTTCCACTTCCGCGTGGTCGAGGTGGCGACGATGTTCCTGCTGCCGCTGCTGGCGCTCGCGCTCGGCATCCCGCCGAAGCGATCGTCCTCGGCGCTGGGCGTCTTCCTGTCGATCGTGATGATCGTGACCTATCACAAGATCAACGAATATGGCGAAGCGATCGGCGGGCTCGGCCGCGTCGATCCGATCATCGCCTTGTGGGGACCGTTCACGGTGTTCGCCGCGCTGATCGTCTGGATGTTCTATCAGACCGCCTATGTCCCCGGCGGCCAGCCGATCGCCGCGCTCGAACGCTGGTTCGGCAAGGCGGCATCGGCGATCGCCCGGCGACTGCCCGGCCGGAGGCGGATGGCATGAGCGCGGCCAGCTTCTTCCCGTCGCGCACCGTCACGCTCTACATGGGCAAGATGTTCCTGGTGCGCACCTTCGCCATCCTGGCGGCGCTGGTGCTCGTCCTCCAGGCGCTCGATCTGCTCTCCGAAAGCGGCCGCATCCTTGCCTATGCGGGCAACGGCCAGGGCGAGGTGCTGCGCTATGTCAGCCTTCGCACGCCGGAGATCATCGCCCGCTTCCTGCCCTTTGCGGTGCTGCTCGGCACGATCATCACACTGTCGACGCTCAACCAGAACAGCGAGGTCGTCTCGATGAAGGCGGCCGGGCTGTCGGCGCATCAGGTGCTGGCGCCGCTGATCGTCACCGCGCTCGGCGTCGCGGTGGTGAGCTTCACCTTCAACGAGCGCGTCGTCGCCCGCGCCACCGCCACGCTCGACCAGTGGCAGCGGGTCGATTACGGCCCCCTCCCCGTCGATCGCGGCGACCGCGCCAACGTGTGGGTGCGAGAGGGCAACAACCTGATGAACGTCCGCCAGGTCGCGGGCCGCGGCGACGCCGTGCGGATCGCGGGCATCACGCTCTATGTCCGCGACGGCGGCACGCTCCGCTCGGTCCTGAGCGCCACCACCGGCCGGCGCGAGGGTCAGGGCTGGCGCGTCGAGGGTGCCAAGCGGTTCGACGTCGCGGCGGGCCGGCTCGAGAATTTGGGCAGCGCGCATATCGGCGACGGCATCAGCCCGGACCAGTTCACGCTCGCCAGCGTCGATGCCGACGGCCTGTCCTTCTCTGCCCTGGCGAGCGCAATCGACGAGCTGGAGACCGCCGGTCGCCCGACCAAGGCGCTAGAAGGCGCGCTATGGCACAAGCTGTCCGGCCCGCTGTCGTCCGTGCTGATGCCGCTGCTGGGCGCCGTCGCGGCGTTCGGTGTCGCGCGGTCGGGCAAGCTGTTCGTCCGCGCGGTGATCGGCATGGGGCTCGGCTTCGCATACTTCGTCGCCGACAATTTCGCGCTTGCGATGGGCAATCTCGGTGCCTACCCGCCCTTCCTCGCGGCGTGGGCGCCGTTCCTGCTGTTCTTCCTGATCGGCGAAGCGGTGCTGATCCGGACGGAGGAATAAACTGACACCCCGTTCGTCCTGAGCCTGTCGAAGGACGTGTTATGTGGCGCTACGCTTTGACACGTGCTTCGACAAGCTCAGCACGAACGGGTGAACGGTGCCGTGCTCCCGCGCAGGCTGGAGCACAGAGCCACGCGGAACAGCGTTCGCCACCCTGGGCTCCCGCCTGCGCGGGAGCACCAGCGCGCTCAGCGCTGGCCCAACGTCCCGCGCACCAGCCGCACGAGCAGCCCCGGCAATCCGCGATGGTTCGCGGCATGGAAGGGCGAATGCGCCTCCAGCACGCCGGACAAACGGCGATGCGCCTCGCCCAGCGAGTGGTAGGGCAGCCCCGGCAGGAGATGGTGGAGCGCATGATAGCGCAGGCCCACCGGCGCCCACAGTAACGGCAGCATTCCCGGCGGCGGCACGTTGACCGAGTCGAGATACTGCGACGTCACCGACATCGCCTCGCCCTCATTCTCCCAGAGATGGGCGACGAGCGTGCGGACCTGGTTGATGATCATCAGCGCCGAGATCGCGCCGAGATAGATGGCGAACGCCTTGAGCGGCACGACGCCCGCAACCGTCAGCGCCACCAGCGTGATCGCCCAGACGCTCGCCGCGCGCTCGTAGCGGCGGAACAGCGTCAGCGCCTCGCCCTCGATCGGACGGCGGCGGAAGTCGGGATTGATCGCCAGCGCCGAGAAGCGCGCATCGATCTCGGCGCGCAGCTTCGGGCTGACCAGCCCGACCGGCACCATGATGCCGAAGCGGATCAGGAAGCCGATCGGCGCCAGCGCGGCGACCAGCACGAACAGCGGCACGCTCCACGGCTTCATATGCGCCAGCGGCAGATATTCGGGATCGTCGGCGGTGCCGTACTTGGTCCGCTGATGGTGGAGGTTGTGGACGCCCTCATACAGGAACGACGGCGCCAGCAGCGGCACGCCGATCAGCGCGTTCCAGCCGGTGCGAAACCCCGGCAGTGCCGAATGCTTGATGTGGCTCACTTCGTGGATGAAGCTCGCCGCGCGATAGAGCGCGAGCACCGCGACGACGAACGCCGCCACCGCCCAGCCGGTCGAAGCCAGCGTCATCGACGCGATCAACGCGCCATAGCCCAGCGCGCTCGACGCGATCAGGTCGGTCCAGTAGATCGTCGGATTGGGCTTCAACAGGTCGCGCGTCAGCTCGGCGGCGGTGCGGAGCATCGCCTTGTCCTCCGCCATGCGGTCGCGCACCGGCGCCGCCATCCGCCGCGCGGCGACGCCGCTCGCGTCGATCTGGTTCACCGTCAGCATGTTCATGATCGCATCCATTGACATGAGATAGTGGCAGTATGTTGGCGTGCAATCCGGCGGTTCTGGACGCTTGACAGCGTCGCCCCGCAGGAGGACGTGAAGCTCCCATGATCCAGGTTCGCCCCGTCGCCACCAAGGCCGATACCCGCGCCTTCATCGACCTTGCTTATCGCCTGAACGCCGACGACCCGAACTGGGTACCGCCGCTGCGACAGGAAGTGGCGGAAACGATCAGCCCCAAGAAGAACGGCTGGTTCAGCCATGCCGAGGGCCAGCTCTTCCTCGCCGAGCGCGGCGACAAGGTGGTGGGTCGCATTTCCGCGCATGTCGACACGCTCGCGCTGACCATGCCCGCCGACCGCGGCTTTGGTCCCGGCACCGGCCAATGGGGCCTGCTGGAGGCAGAGGATGGCGAGGTCGCGGCCGCGCTCATCCGCACGGCGGAAGCATGGCTGAAGGGCAAGGGGCTGACGCGCGCGCTCGGCCCCATCAGCCTGTCGATCTGGGAACAGCCGGGCCTCCTGACCGAAGGCTTCGATCATCCGCCGACGGTGCTGATGGGCCACAACAAGCCCGAACAGCGCGGCTGGGTCGAGGCGGCGGGCTATACGCCGGCGAAGGAACTCGTCACCTACGAGCTCGACATTACCCAGGAATTCCCGCCGATCGTCCAGCGCATCGTCGCCGCGGGCGAGCGCAATGCGCGCATCCGCGTGCGCGAGGTCGACAAGGCGAAATTCGCCGAGGAAGCGGCGATCATCCTGGGCATCCTCAACGACGCCTGGGGCGACAATTGGGGCTTCGTGCCGCTGACCCAGCCAGAGATCGACGATGTCGGCAAGAAGCTGAAGCCGATCGTGTTCAACGACCTCATCCGCATCGCCGAACTGGATGGCGAGCCGGTGGCGTTCATGATTACGCTGCCCGACCTCAACGAGGCGGTGGCGCCGCTCAAGGGCAACCTCCTCCCCTTCGGCTGGGCCAAGCTGCTCCTGTGGCTGCGCCGGCCCAAGGCGCGGACGATGCGCGTGCCGCTGATGGGCGTGGTCAAGCGGCTTCAGGCGTCGCGAATGGCGAGCCAGCTCGCCTTCATGATGATCGAATATATCCGCCGCGACGCGGTCGCGCATTACGGCGCATCGCGCGGGGAGATCGGCTGGATCCTCGACGACAATCAGGGGATGATCGCGATCGCCGACGCGATCCAGAGCCGGATCAACAAGCGCTACACGATCTTCGAGAAAGCGCTCTGATCCGCCGGCTCCGGGGCACACGGCCCCGGAGCGGTGTCGTCGCGATCAGCGCTGGAACGGGTCGATGCCCTTGGCCTTCCAGTCCTTCATCGTGTTGCAGACCTTGCGCGGCACGCGCGAGCCGGTGATCGTGTCGCGGATGCAGACGCGCGTGCTGTCCGACGCCTGATAGGGGACCGACGCCGCAGGACGCGCCGGCGCGCCAGCCGGCTTGGGATCTTCGGCAAGCGCGGGCGCCGCGGCGGCGATGCCAAGGCTGGCGACGAAGATGGCGGTGCTCGTAATGATCGACATGGGGTCCTCCTCCACTTTGCGTCGCTGCGGGGGCTGGCGACGCACGGAAGATTGCACGGCGCGTGCCAGATCGGCCGGTCCCCTGTTTTCAACAAGTTGCCGGTGTAACGACTGTCGATTACACTTGTAGTCGGCAGAAGCTGCGAAGGGTTGGCGAAATCCGCCGGTGCTCAACCCGCCCGGTCGAGCGCCAGGATCTCGGCGCCGCGCTCGGGCTCGGCGGCGGCGCGGGCGATGCGGTTGCGACCCTGCGCCTTCGCCGCGTAGAGCGCGCGGTCGGCGCGGGCGAGCGCGGCGTCCATCGGCCTGCCAGGCATTCGCTCGGCCGCGCCGCCGCTGACGGTATAGGCGATCCCCTCCACCGGCGCCGTCGCCGCGACATGGCGCACCCGCTCGGCCAAGCGCCAGGCGGCGTCGAGGCCGAGCCCCGGCAGCACCATCGCGAACTCCTCGCCGCCCAGCCGTGCTACTGCGCCGCCCGGCGGCACATGCGCCTCCAGGACCGCTGCGAACGCACCGATCACCCGGTCGCCGGCGGCGTGGCCGTGCCGGTCGTTGATCGCCTTGAACTGGTCGAGGTCGAACAGCACCACCGGTACCGGCCGGTGCGACCGGTCGGCCTCGGCCAGCAACCGATCGAGCCGCGCGAAGAAACCGCGGCGATTGTCGAGGCCGGTCATCGGATCGCTGTTCGCCTCGCTCCGCGACCGCAGCACCGCCGCTTCGTGCACCAGCAGCAACAGGACGAGTCCCGCGGACGTGAGCAGCAGCCCCGTCACCGCTTGGGACAGCGCGGCATAGTTGCTCGCGGCATAATCGCGCGCGGTAGCGCCCGAACCGAGCCACACGGACGCGACCGCCTTCAGCGGAAAATGCGCAGCCACCAGCGCGAAATCGACCGTGAGCACGACGGTCAGCAGCCGTCGCGGCCGCACGCGCGAGGCGGCAAGCGTCGCCGCCAGCATCGCGAGCGCGAACGGCGCCTGATAGGCAAGCTCGTAAGGGAGCCAGTCGCGCGGTCCGCCCCAGATCATCATCCGGAGCGCGACGCCGCCGACGAACAGCGCCATCAGCAATCGTCGCGAGCTGCGCTGGCCGAAGAAGGTCGCGACGCTGTACGCGGTGACGAGCATCGAGGCGAGAAAGCTCGCATAACCGGCAAGCGAGAAGAAGGTCGGCAGTGAGGTATAGCGGACCAGCAGCTCGCACAGCGGCGTCAACATGCCGAGCAGATAGGCGGCAGCGAACAGTCGCGCGTGGCGCTGGCTGGGGTCGGTTGCGGCGATCGCGCCAAAGCTCAGCGCGAACAACAGCGCCACGCCGACATTCGCCGCCAGTCCGAACCCGCCCGCTTCCATCTTCACCCCCAGTGAAGCCGCAGACCCTAATCCGCAGAGGCTGTCGTCCGGTTAACGGCTCAGCGCAGCCGTACCCAGGTCGGCGCGTGATCGCTCGCCTTCTCCCGCCCGCGATATTCCTTGTCGACGCCGGCATCGACTAGGCGGTCGGCGGCAGTCGGGCTGAGCAGCAGATGATCGATGCGGAACCCCGCGTCGCGCTGCCATGCGCCCGCCTGATAGTCCCAAAACGTCCAGACGCCGCCGCCGGGAAAGCGCGTGCGCAGCGCATCGGTCCACCCCTGCGCGACCAGCCGGCGATAGCCTTGGCGCGATTCAGGCTGCATCAGTGCATCGCTTTCCATCGCGCGGACGGAGAAGGTGTCGTCGTCATTGGGAATGACGTTATAGTCGCCCGCCAGCACCACCGGCCGCTCCTCGGCGAGCAGATCGCGCGCACGCGCCGACAATCGTTCGATCCAGCGCAGCTTGTAGTCGAATTTGGGACCGGGCACCGGATTGCCGTTGGGCAGGTAGATCGAGGCGATGACGACGCCATCCACCTCGGCCTCCAAATAGCGGCTATGCTCGTCCTCCGGCTCGCCCGTCAGGCCCCGCTGACGCTCGAACGGATCGGCGCCCTTGGCCAGAATCGCGACGCCGTTGAAGCCCTTCTGTCCGTGCCACACCGCGCCGTACCCGGCGCCCCGAATATCGGCCTCCGGAAAGGTTTCGTCGCTCGACTTGAGTTCCTGAAGACAGACGACATCGGGCTGCTGCTCCTCGAGATATTCGAGGAGGCGGGGCAGCCGCGCCTTGATGCCGTTGACGTTGTAGCTGACGATCCGCACGTGCGCCGTCAGACCGAGAAGCTGGTGCCGCAGCCGCAGCCCGAGGCAGCGACCGGATTGTTCACCCGGAACGCCGCGCCGCCGAGCGATTCGACAAAATCGACCTCCGCTCCCCGGACGAGGTCCAGACTGACCGAATCGACTACCAGCTTGACGCCATTGGTTTCGGCCACGCTGTCGTCGCTATCGACCCATTCGGCGAGACCGAAGCGGTACTGGAAGCCCGAGCACCCACCCCCTTCGACTGAAAGGCGCAGGATCGCTGGCTTTTTCTGGCGATCGGCAATGGCGGCGACGCGCGCGGCAGCGGCGGGGCTCAGCGCGATGTCGGCGGCGGTGTGGAGGTCGGTCATGGAGGTGGAGATAAGGGAAGTGGGGGTCGCCATCAATGGACGACCCCTCTCCTCCCCTACCTCTCAAACCCTGGTGGCGGCCTTACTTGGCAGGGCCGCCGACGGCGCCGCGCTGGCGCAGCGCCTTGTCCTGCGCCCCTAACAGAAGATCGGCGGTCTGCATATAGGGAAGCGGATTGACCGCGCGACCGCCGATGCGGACCTCGTAATGGAGGTGGCTACCGGTCGAACGGCCGGTCGAACCCATCAGGCCGATCAGCTGGCCGCGCTTCACGCGCGTGCTGCCGCCGATCAGGATCTTGCTGAGATGGCCGTAGCGCGTCTCGATGCCCTTGCCGTGATTGATCTCGACGAGGTTGCCGTACGCGCCGGCGCGCTGTGCGCGCGACACGATGCCGTCAGCGGTCGCATAGACCGGCGTGCCGATCGGGCCGGGAATGTCGACGCCGGCATGCATCGCGGCGGTGCCGCGGAACGGGTCGGAGCGGACGCCGAACGAAGAGGTGAGCGCGACGTTCTCGACCGGCTGGAGCGACGGAATGGCGATCACCGCCTGCTCGAGCGTGTCGAGCTTCTTCCAGCTCTGGAACAGCGAGCGGAACTGCGCATCGGCATTGGTGTCGGCCGCGGCCTCGGCGGCGTCCTTGCTGTCGAGCGGGATCAGCGGCCCACCCATGCCGGCGCGGGCCAGGACGCGCTCGGGCTTGACGCCCAGCTTCTTGAGCTGGCGCGCGGTGGCGGCGAGGCGGGCGTCGGTCGCCTCGCGCGCGGCCATCGCATATTCGACCTGACGCGCCTCGACCTGGTGCAGCGGCGCGAGGATCTGGGCGGCAGCGGCCTCGGCGCGAAGCTCGGGCGCTTCGGCCAGGTCGGCGAGCTGCTCGGGATCGCCCCTGCCGCTCAGCACCGCGGCGATCAGCGCCTGGCGCTTTTCGACGCGGGCGGCATGCGCCTTTGCCGCATCGCGGACTGCGACGACGTCGGCGCGCATCTTGGCGACCTCGGCCTGCATCGCCTCTACCTTGCCGTCGGGGGCGGTCATCGCCTGGACCGCGCCATAGCCGCTCATCGACAGCGTCGCCATCGCGGCGCCCGCGAGCATCAGCTGGTGGATCGGCTTGACCGCCACGCGGCGCGCCTTGCGGCCATCGTGGATCAGGAACTGGCGGGTACGGAGGAAAGGAGCCTTTTGCCGGGTCGGTACGTTATTGGCGTTCGACAGTTCAGACATAAAGCGCTTGCGACCCAGACACGCGGGAGCGGGCAGGATGCCCGGCCGCTTGTGAAGATGTCCCGTTCGCAGCCCCACCCGCGTCTCGTGACGTCAGGCTGTGTGTCCGGTAACATTGGTGTCAGCAAGGGGCGCATAGAAATCGCGCGTCAAACCGGCTGCGGCGCGCGCTGAATCGTTGAACGGTGGCTTAATGGCTCCCCGAAAGTAGCGGGAAACCAGGCTTTGCCAGTGCTCGGCCGGGTTCAGCGAATCCCGGACGCACCCCCACCCGTACCAGCGCGTGCCCGCCGAGACGTGGCGGATCTCGTCGGTCAGGATGCGGCGAAGGATGCGCACGGTCGGCGCGTCGTCGGCGCTGGCGAACCGGTCGATCGTCTGCGGCGTTACATCCAGCCCGCGCGCCTCCAGCACCATCGGCACGACCGCCAGCCGGCCCAGCGCATCGTGCCGCGTCGCAAAGGCGGCGTCCCATAGCCCGTCATGCGCCGGCATCGCGCCATAAAAGCTGCCCAGGCTGCGCAACCGCCGCTCGATCACCGCGAAGTGCATCGCCTCGTCGGCGCCCACCGCCATCCAGTCGTCGACGAAGCCGCGCGGGAACTCCGCCCCGAACCGCCCCACCGCATCGAAGGCGAGGTCGATCGCGACGAACTCGATATGGGCAAGCGCGTGGATCAACGCGATGCGACCCCGCTCCGACCCGCCGCGACCGCGCTTGGGCATGCGGTTGGGCGGCAGCAGCTCGGGCGCCGCCGGGCGCGCGGGTCGATCGGGCATGGCCACGTCGAAACGGTGATCGAGCCGCCCCATCCGCCAGTCGCGCGACGCCGCCCGCGCCGCCTTCACCTTCTCGCGCGGCTCGGCCGCGGTGAGGACGGCATGCACCGCTTCGGCAACGCTCCGGCTCACAGCGTCTTCGCGACCTCCAGCACCTCGGCGACGTGGCCCGGCACCTTCACCTTGCGCCAGACGCGCGCGAGCTTGCCGTCCTTGCCGAACAGGAAGGTCGCACGCTCGATGCCCATGTACTTCTTGCCGTACATCGACTTCTCGACCCAGGTGCCGAACGCCTCGCACACGCGGTCGTCGGCGTCGGTGGCGAGCGGGACGGTCAGCTCGTACTTGGCGGTGAACTTCGCGTGCTTGGCGGGCGGGTCCTTGGAGATGCCGAGCACCTCGACCCCCGCCGCCGCGAAGTCGGCCATCGCGGCGGAGAAGTCCTTTGCCTCGTTGGTGCAGCCCGACGTGTCGTCCTTGGGATAAAAATAGACGACCAGCGGCATGGCATACTCGGCAAGCGACCGCTCGCTGCCATCGGGCAGCGTCACCTTGACCGCCGGGATCGGGTCGCCTTCCTTCATCATTCGTCTCCTTGTGCCGCTTCCCACGCCGCGCAGACCTGTTCGCGCACCCGATCCATCGCGGTCGTCACCGCGTTCCAATCGGCGAGGCCGAGTGCGCGGGCAATCAGGGCCTGAGTCGGGGGCGGCGGCACCTGCGCATCGGGCGCGACCAGCCGCAATGTGACGATCAGCCGTGTCAGCAGATCGTGCGCGGCGATCAGGTCGGGCGGGACCAGCCCCGCCTCCGCCAGCATCAGGATCGCGGCGGCAAGATCGGGCGAGAAGCCGGCGCGGTGCGCAAGCTGCCGGACATGCACCGCGAATTCCAGGTCGACGAGCCCGCCGTCGAGCAGCTTGGCATCGAGCGGCCCCTGCGCCGGCTTGTGCGCGCGCATCTCGGCCCGCATCGTCCGCGCGTCGGCGGCGATGTCGCGCTCGGGCCGCTCGCCGCCGAGCACCGCGGCGATGATCGCCTGCGTCCGCTCGCGCGCCTGGGCCGAGCCGAACACCGGCCGCGCGCGGGTCAGCGCCATATGCTCCCACGTCCACGCGCTCTCGGTCTGGTAGCGGCGGAACCCCTCCAGCGACACGACCAGTGGGCCCTGATTGCCCGAAGGCCGCAGCCGCGTGTCCACCGGATAGAGCGGGCCGGACGCGGTCGGCACCGACAGGGCCGCCGTCACCCGCTGCGCCAGTCGGTTGTAGTAATGAACGGCGCCCAGCGGCCGCTTTCCGTCGCTCTCGGCCGCATGGTCGCCGGTAAAAAGATAGACGAGGTCGAGGTCGCTGGCATGCGTCAGCGCGCCGCCGCCCAGCCGGCCCAGGGCGAGGATGACGAGCTCGCTGTCCGACACCCGGCCATGCGCGCGCTCGAACTCCGCGACCGTGGCCGCGGCAAGCGCCTCGATCGCCGCCTCGGCAAGGCGGGCATAGCCGCCCGCGACCTCCAGCGGATCGCGCACGCCCGCGACGATCTGCACGCCGAGCGCGAAGCGGGTTTCCGCGACGACGCGGCGGACATGGTCGAGCCGCTGCTCATACTCCAGCCGCCCCGCCGCCATCGCGCGGACCAGGTCGGCGACCTCGCCCACCGGCTCCAGCGCGCTCGCGTCGATCAACCCGTCCAGCAGCTCGGCCCGCCGCCCCAGCGCGTCGGCCAGCGTCGGCGCCAGCGACAACACCGTCGCGAGCAGTCGGGCAAGCTGCGGCTGCGCGTCGATCAGTCGGAAGAAGTTGATCGCGCTCGGCAAGCCAGCCAGCATCCGGTCGAACCGCAGCAGCGCCGCATCGGGATCGGGCGCCTCGCCCAGCGCCGCGATCAGGCCGGGCAACACATCCTCCAGCGCCGCGCGCGCCGGCGCTGACCGGAGCGCCGGATAGGCGGCCGACCGCCATTCGGCGACACGGCGCACGGCGCTCGCCGGATCGGCGAATCCGGCCTCGCTCAATCGCGTGGCAAGCCCCGCCTCGGCATCGGGCAGGCGATCGGCGGTGTCGGGCTCGATCGCGTCATAGATCGGGCCGACCGCCTCGACATGGGCGGAGAGGTCCGCGAGCAACGCCGCACCGTCCGCCAGCCCGTCGAGCCGCGCCACCCGATCCAGCGCCTCGCCCGCGGGCAGCGCATGCGTCTGGCGATCGTCGATCATCTGCACCCGATGCTCGACCGTGCGCAGCCGGCGATAGGCGGCGGCGAGCGTCTCGGCATCGCGCGCGTCGATGCGGCCTGCCGCCCCCAGTGCCGCGAGCGCGTCGAGCGTCGCGGGCACGCGCAGCGCCGGTTCGCGCCCGCCATGGATCAGCTGGTGCACCTGCGCGAAGAACTCGACTTCGCGAATGCCGCCGCGCCCGCGCTTCAGGTCGTATCCTGGTCCGAATGCCTGCCCCTGCGCATGATGGTCACGGATGCGCGCGGTGATGCCGCGGATCTCGGCGATCGCCCCGAAGTCGAGGCTGCGCCGCCAGACGAACGGCCGGATCGCGGCAAGGAAGCGCTCGCCCAGCGCAACGTCGCCGGCACAGGCGCGCGCGCGGATGAACGCCGCGCGCTCCCATGGCAGCGCAGCGGACTCGTAATAGCCGATCGCCGCCTCGACCGGCAGCGCGATCGGCGTCACCTCGCTGGATGGGCGAAGGCGCAGGTCGACGCGCAGGACATAGCCGTCGCCGTCGCGCGCCTGGAGCAGCTCGACCACGCGCTTGCCGATCCGCACCGCCGCTTCCTGTGGCTCCTCACGCGGGCGTGTCGGCAGCGTTTCGGGATCGAACAGCAGGATCGGATCGATATCGGATGAATAATTGAGCTCGCGACTGCCCTGCTTGCCGAGCGCGATCGCGACGAACCCGACGGGGTCGGCATCCGGCGTCCGTTCCGCGATAGCCGCGCGGATTGCGATGTCGAGCGCCCGATCGGCGAATTCGGTCAGCGTCCCGACCACCGTCTCCAGCGACCACTCGCCCGACAGGTCGCCCAGCGCCGCAAGCAAGGCAATCCGCCACCGCGCACGCCGCAACCGGGTCGCGACCGGCAAGCCGTCGAGCCCGTCAAAGACCGCCACAAGCGGATCGAGGAGCAGCCGCGCGGGATCGCTCGCCACGCCGGGCTCGCGCTGTGCGGCAAGCTTCAGGAACGGCGATTCGTCGCATGCCCGCGTCAATGCAGCGGAAATTGCTTGGGAGTTTACCGTCTCGTTCATGTCACAGTTGCGCCGAAGCGACGGAAAGGCCGTATTGTCAAGAAACGATCGACCTTGACCTGCGTTATAGCATCCATGAACCACTCGTCGTCCACGCAGCGCCACGCATTTCAGCGCTTCCAGGTTGCGCCGCCCAGCGCGCCCGATCGCCTGAGCGAGACGCTCCGCTGTGCCTATGGCCGCGGCGACGGCCTGCCCGACGACATGGTGCGGCTGCTGCGCGAACTCGACCAGCAGACGGTCGGCCGGTCGTAAAATCGACGCGGTCTGCCCGACCTAATTAATACCGACAGCAGCCCTTACGCGTTGGGCCTGCCGAAATGCCCGCCCCCTTCACCCGCACGGGCGAAGCAAGCGCAGCATCTCGACAGGCTCAACGTTGATTTTTTGGCTGAGTGCGATCAGTGGATGTCACGATCGCGGCTGAGATCGTCGACCTCGCCCATGATCGTGTCGAGCGCGCTCTTGTCGCCCATCTGGTGCAACGCGCGACTGGGGAGCGATCCGTCGGTCAACAGGTTTTCGAGCGCGACACGGCCGCGGGCCACGCGGCTCTTGATCGTGCCGACCGCCACCTGACAGATCTCGGCCGCTTCCTCATAGGCGAAGCCGCCCGCGCCGACGAGGATCAGCGCTTCACGCTGCGGACGCGGCAGATGCAGCAACGCGCGCTGCATGTCGGTCAGCTCGACATGGCGATCCTGGCTGGCCGGCGCGGCGAGCAGCCGGTCGGCGACCAGATCGTCCCACTCGCCCTTGAAGCGCGCACGGCGCATTTGGCTGAGATAGAGATTGCGCAGGATGATGAAGGTCCATGCGCGCATGTTGGTGCCCGCCTGGAAGCGCTTGCGCGCGGCCCAAGCCTTGAGGAGCGTCTCCTGCACCAGATCGTCGGCCGTATCGCGGCTGCCCGACAGCGAGCGGCCGAATGCGCGCAGGTGCGGGATGACCTGCGTCAGCTGCGCCTTGAACTCGGGGTCCGACAGCGAGACATGCTCGCGCTCGGGCTCGACGCCGCCCGGCTCTTCATCGGCAGACTCAGACATGCGGCTCCGTTCGGAAAGGCCAAGCGTGACGCGGGCCGGCTCGAGAACATAGGGGGCCGGCTCGGCAATGGCCACCCCCGGCGCGATCGGTCGCGGCTGTACCGTACTCAGGCCAGCACCAGATATGCGAAGATCGCGATCACCAGCGCCAGCGAGATCGGCAGGATATAGCGGGTCATGTGGGGGGTCGACCCGGCGCGCGCGCGGTCGGTGTCGATGTGCACTTGTTCGTTTGGATCGGCCATGACGCTTCAACCCCCCAGCTTCGTTTTGGGTCCGTTACTTTTGCCGGTTTCCCGCGGCGTTACGCCGCCGCGGGGACCGTCGACTGGTCGAAGAACAGCGCCTGGCTGATCGCCGCCTTCACCGTCGACCGCTGGAACGGCTTGGTGATGAGGAAGGTCGGCTCCGGCCGCTCGCCCGTCAGCAGGCGCTCGGGGAAGGCGGTGATGAAGATCACCGGCACGTTGAACTGCGCCAGGATATCCTTGACCGCGTCGATGCCCGAGCTGTCGTCGGCCAGCTGGATGTCGGCGAGGACCAGGCCGGGGCGATCCTCCATCGCCAGCGCCACCGCCTCGTCGCGGGTCACGGCGACGCCGGTCACCTCGTGGCCCAGGTCGCGGACGATCGTCTCCAAGTCCATGGCGATGATCGGCTCGTCCTCGATCACTAGCACGCGGGCGCGCGTTTGCTGCTCGATCTCTGCAAGCGCGTCGGCGACCAGCGCATCGACCTCGGGCGTGTCGACGTTGATCAGGTACGCGGTGTCCTCGACGGTGAAGCCCTCCATCGCGGTCAGCAGCAGCGCCTGGCGCGACAGCGGCGCGATCCGGGCGAGGCGGGCGCGGGCGATCGCCTCCTGGTCGCTGCCCTGCGCACTCAAGTCGCCGCCGTCATGCTCGTCAATCTGGGTCGAGCCCCAGATCGCCTGGAACGTGCGATACAGGCCGAGGCGCGGGTCGACGTCGCGCGGGAACTGGTCGGGCGCGGCGACGATCGCCTCCAGCGTCGCGCGGACATAGCGGTCGCCCTCGGTCTGGCTGCCGGTTAGCGCACGGCCATACCGACGGAGAAAAGGAAGATGCGGGGCAAGCTGCTGGCCAAGCGACATGGTAATTTCAGTCTCCTCCACTGCCGCCTGAAACGGACGGCCGTTCGGTCTTTTCGTGACGACGCGGATAGGCGAAGGAGCCTTCCCCCCGGAAATGCCACGACCCACGGAACCAACGACGCGCTTTTTGGTTTCATCGCACCGACTGCGCAACGATTGCGCGAACGGCGGGGCGCTGCGATGGCGCCTCTGGACATTGTCGTACCCGTGATCCGGCAAGGGGGTGAACGGGCTGCAGGGGGACGTCGTGCGTTCAGAACAGAAGAAACCCAGTACGACGGAACCGTCCAAGCCGCAGAACAAGAATGTCGGGGACGCCCTTCGTGCCGTCTATCGGGAAGCTGTCGAGGAACAGGTGCCGGACGATCTGCTCGACCTTCTCAAGAAGCTCGGCTGATTCGCACGTCCCACGCCTCGTGATCGCGCGGCGCGCGCGGCTCTTTTCTCGAACAGCGATGGTTTGCCGCCCATTTTGCGCTAGCGTTGGATGGCGATGACCGACCCTGCATCCGACAATTCCAGCGACGACCCCGACAGCGACAAGCGGCGCTGGCTCTCGCGGCTGCCGACGGGCGCGCGCGTCTTCCTGATCCTGGGCGGCGCGCTGCTGCCGCTGGCGCTGATCGCGTTCCTCGCCACCGTTCAGACGACGCGGATCGCCGACCTGGAAGCGCGATCGCAGCTGCGCGTAGCGCTTGCCGAAAGCGCGCGAACGCTGTCGAACGAACTGCTCGGCGACATGAGCGCACTTCGCAGCGCGGTCGCGGCGCTTGCCGCCGACCGCACCAACGATGCCGTCTGCGCCCGGACGCAGGGCGTGTTCGCGCAGCAATACGCCGCCGGCCTTCGCTTCGCGATCAACGAACGCAGCGGACGCCTGCTCTGCGGCAGCCCGCTCGCTCCCAACCAGAGCATCGATCGCGGCGAGCTGTTCCCCGGCCGCATCGCCGCTCGGGTAGTCGACGACGGCATCGTCCTCGCGATCGCCGACACGCGCGACGAGGTGGTCGGCACCGCCTTCTTCCCGACGACTTTCCTCGCCCCCATCGCCCGGCCGAGCGGCGTCGTTCCGGAAAACGGCCTGACGCTGCGGGACGACGAGGAAGCGGTTGATCTCGACGTGCTCGAAGGTTCGGGAGTGCTCAGCCGGACGGAAAACGCCGCCACGCCGATCGGCATCGACGGCCTGGTCGTTGAGATGACTGTCCGCGGCGCGCCGATCACCTCCCCGCTGGTGGTGGCGATGCTGCTGCCGTTCCTGATGTGGATCTTCGCCGCCGCGATCGCATGGTTCGTCGTCGACCGGCTGCTGATCCGCCCGCTCCGCCGGCTGCGCACCAGCGTCGGCGCCTATGCGCCGGGCACGATCCTCGGCCCCGTCGATTACGGCGCGGTTCCCGCGACCGAGATCGGCCAGCTGGGCGAGACGTTCCGCGACATCACCCGCACCGTCGTCGCGCACGAGGCTGGGCTGGCCGAGGGGCTCGTTCGTCAGACCAAGCTGACCCGCGAGGTGCACCACCGCGTCAAGAACAACCTTCAGGTCATCTCCAGCCTCATCAACTTCCACGCGCGCGGCGCCGAGAGCGCCGAGGCGGCCGCCGCCTATGCCTCGATCCAGCGGCGCGTCGACGCGCTGGCGGTCGTCCATCGCTATCACTTCGCCGAGCTTGAGGAGAATCGCGGCGTCGAGATGCGCGCGGTGATCGGCGAGCTAGCCGCCGGCATCCGCGCCGGCGCGCCCCAGAGCGCGCAGCGCTTTGCCGTGTTGGTCGAGGTCGAGCCGGTGATGGTGTCGCAGGACACCGCGATCGCCGTCGCCTTCCTCGTCACCGAACTGCTCGAGCTGGCGATGACCGCCAATCCGGAAACACAGGCGCGCATCAGCCTTCGCGAGCGCGCCGACGATCCGAAGATCGGGACGCTGCGCGTCGTGTCGACCGGGCTGATCCAGACCGACGAACTGGAAGCGTTGCTCGCGACCCGCTATGGCCGGGTGATCGCGGGTCTCGCGCGGCAGCTCCGATCGCCGCTCCACCATGACCCGCTGAGCGGCGCCTATGAGATCGCGGTGCCGGTGATCGGGCGCGCCTAAAAAAAATCGACCGCGCCGGAACCCCGGTGGCGAGTGCTCGTTCAGACCTTCGGACAGCGACCTTTTGCCCCCCCGCTCTCGCTGTCCGCGACATGAGGCCTGGAAGCGTCGACCCTCCCCCCCCCCCGGCGACGCTTCCAGGCCTTTACCGTCTCTCCCCAACATCGCTGATTGCACCTCCGGAACGAAAGCCCGTGCGCGGCATTGTGTCGCCACCGGTATCGTTTGATGGAGATGATTATGCGCAAGCTTCTGGGTCTGGCGATGGTCGCAGGTGCGCTGATGGTCGGCGCGTGCAACACCGTCGAGGGCGTCGGCAGGGACGTGAAGTCGGCCGGTTCGGCCGTCGAAGACGCAGCCAACTAAGCCGACAATCCAAGCATTGCGAAGGGCCGCGTTCCACGCCGGGACGCGGCCTTTTTCGTGTCAGGCGGGTTCGCTGGCCTCGTCGGCGGCGACCTTGGCGCGCTTGCGCTCGGTGAACCAGATGCCGATCAGCGCGAGCTCGTAGAGCAGGATCATCGGGATCGCGAGCAGGAACTGCGAACCGATGTCGGGCGGCGTCAGCACCGCCGCCAGGCCGAACGCCGCGACGATGGCATAACGGCGCGCGCCGACCAGCTGCTTGCGCGTGACGATGCCCGCCCGCTCCAGCAGCATCAGCAGCACCGGCAGCAGGAACGAGATGCCGAACGCGAACAGGAACTGCATGATGAAGGAGAGATAGTTGCCGACCGAGGGCAACGCCTCCTGCTGGATGCCGCCGAAATTGCCCTGGAAGCCGAGGAGGAAGTGAAGTGCCACCGGGATGGTGACGTAATAGGCGAGCGCCGCGCCCATCGTGAACAGGATCGGCGTGGCCAGGATGAAGGGCAGCAGCGCCTTCTTCTCGCTGCGATAGAGCCCCGGCGCCACGAACTGCCACAGCTGGTTGGCGAGCACCGGGAACGAGATCATCATCGCCGCAAAGAACGCGACCTTGATGCGGACGAAGAACGCCTCGAACAGCTGGGTGAAGATCACCTTCTTCTGCCCCGCCGCCAGCAGCGGCTGGACCAGAAAGGCGAAGATCTGCTCGGCGAAATAATAGCAGACGCCGAACGCCACCGCGATCGTCAGCATGCAGAAGAACAGCCGGCGGCGAAGCTCGATCAGGTGCTCGAGCAGCGGCGCCTGGGTGTCGTCGATATCCTTCACGGCTGGCCCTTCTCGGCCGGATCGGTGGTCGGCACGGGCGCGGCGGGAGCCTCGTCGCGGATCACGGGCTGCGGCGTGGTCGCCGGCGGCAGGCCGGCTGGTGCCGCATCGGCGCCCTCAGCCGCGACGGGAGCATCCGGTGCCGGCGGTCCTTCGAGCGCGACGGGCTGCGCCTCGGGCTCGGGCGGATGCTCGCGCATGATGCGGGCGTTCTCGTCCGCCCACTTCTTTTCCATTTCGGAGAGCTCGGCCTCGCGCACCATCGCGTCGAAGCCCGAGCGGAACTGGCGCGCGACCCCGCGCGCGCGGCCGACCCAATAGCCGACGAAGCGCATCGCCTTGGGCAGGTCCTTGGGGCCGATGACGAGCAGCGCGACGACGGCGACCACCATCATCTCGCTCATGTTGAAATCGAGCATCTCGCCCTGTCGGCCCCGCCTTCGCTGTACGCTATCGTACGGTCGGCGAGCACGATGCCCGCCGCCGCGTCATCCGGTCGGCGTCAGCGCTGCTCGCGCGCGCGCTCTTCGGTCTTGTAGGCGGGCTCGGCGGCGCGCTGCGCCTCGATCCGCGTCGGCTCGGCCTCTTCCTCGGCCATGCCCTTCTTGAAGTTCTTGATGCCCTTGGCGACGTCGCCCATCAGGTTCGAGAAACGACCGCCGCCCAGCAGCAGGATCGCGATCACACCGAACACCAGCCAATGGACCAGGCTGAAACTACCCATCACGAATCTCCTCGAGGTTCCCTCTATCTAGGCGTCCTCGTCGCCCTTTTCCACTGATACGTGTTCAAGGGCGAGATCGACCGGATCGAGCAGCCCCGCGGCCTTTAGATCGTCGATGCCGGGAAGGTCGCGGCGGCTCGCCAGCCCGAAATGATCGAGGAAGCCGGCGGTGGTCGCATAGGTGAGCGGCCGCCCCGGCACCTCACGCCGTCCGGCCGGGCGCACCCAGCCGGCCTCCATCAGCACGTCGATCGTTCCCTTCGCGACCTGGACGCCGCGGATCGCCTCGATCTCCGCTCGCGTGACGGGTTCGTGATAGGCGATGATCGCCAGCGTCTCGATTCCCGCCCGGCTCAACCGGCGGCTGTCCTCGCGGTCGCGGCGCAGGACATGCGCCATGTCGCCCGCCGTCTCGAAATGCCAATGGTCGCCGCGCCGGACGAGATTGATGCCGCGCCCGGCATAGTCGCCCTCCAGCGCTGCCAGCGCTGCGGCGATGCCGTCGGCGGTGCCCAGATGAGCGGCGATGTCGGATGGCGTCAGCGGCTCGGCAGCGGCGAACAGGATCGCCTCGACCGCGCGCACCGTCTCGTCCGGCGGGCTCATGCGATCGCCCGGACATAGAGCGGCGCGAACGGCCCGTCCTGCGCAAGCTCGACGCGCCCCTGCTTGGCGAGTTCGAGCGCGGCAAGGAAGCTCGACGCCAGCGCCGAGCGCCGCCACGCCGCCTCCCCGCCTTCGGGCATGAAGCGTTCCAGCACCGTCCAGTCGATCGCCTCGCCCAGCATCGCCGACACGCGGGCTAGCGCCGTCTCCAGCGTCATCACAGGCCGCCGCCGCACGACGTGGAGCACCGGCCGCGACCGCGCACTCACTCGTCCATAGGCGGCGATGAGGTCGTAGAGGCTCGCATCCCAGCGCGTGCGGCGGATCGTCCTGAGCCCCTCCGGGCGGCCACGGGGGAACACGTCCCGCCCCAGCCGGTCGCGCGCCATCAGCCGCGCCCCCGCCTCACGCATCGCATCCAGACGCGCGAGCCGCAGCGTCAGGCGGAGCGCCAGCTCCTCCGGGCTCGGCGTCTCCTCCGGATCGCGCGGGAGGAGCAGCGCGGATTTGAGATAGGCGAGCCACGCCGCCATCACGAGGTAGTCGGCGGCGACCTCCAGCTTAAGCTCGCGCGCCGTGGCGATGAATGCGAGATACTGGTCGACCAGTTCGAGGATCGAGATCGCCCGAAGATCGACCTTCTGCGTCCGCGCGAGCCCCAGGAGCAGGTCGAGCGGCCCCTCCCAGCTCTCCAGCGAGATCGTCAGCGTGTCGGCATCGGCCATGGCGATGCTTGGCATGACGGTGGCGGCGGGGGCAAGTCGGAGGGATTCTATGCCCCTGCTATCAGCCAAATAAGATCAGAACGCTCATCAGCGCACCGAACGCCAACGCCGACCATGCTGTCCATCTGAGGACCAATGTCTTCGGCATGTACCGAAAGCTGACGAATCCGGCGATGAGCGCGTACGAGATGGCAACAACCTGGAACGAAGCCGTCCTCAACCCTCCATCGACATTGTTCATGAACCAAACCATGGCGAGTAGTAACGGTATCGTTCCGGCGAATATTCCGAGGTTTCGGTCGCGATGATCGGGCAATATCGAACCTACCGTGGGCGACAGACCATTGGGCACCAGATGCCAGTTGCCATTATCGAACTTCTTCCATCTTACGTCGATGATGCTGCCGGGAGGGAATTTCCAAACTTCTCCGGCTGGCTCAACACCTTCAACGCGGTATTCATTGCCCGTAAACGGCGTGACCTCCACTGCTCGCCAAGTCTCGACGCCGTCCTTGACAATTGGCAATAGGATTGTGGCCATAGCTATCGTCACCCAGCTTCGCCGCATAACCGCTGGTGGGCGACAACGTCGACCACGTACAGGTGGCTAACCGACGGGCAGCCCAAGTAACGCATCCCGCTTGGCGACCAGTTCCGCAAAGTCACCCTCAGCGGCGCAGCGCCCCGCCATCGCCCGCCCCAGCCTCGCGAGCACTGCGTCCCCGGCCGGCGTCAATCGCCCGGCGATGTCGACCATCTCCGGCATCCGCGCCCAGCAGTCGAGCACCACGTCGCAGCCCGCGGCGAGCGCGCCTGCGGCCTTGTCGCCGGCCGATCCCGACAGCGCCTTCATGTCGATGTCGTCGGTCATGAGCAGACCGTCGAAGCCGATGCGGCCGCGGATCACCTCCTCGATCACCGTGGGTGACAGCGTCGCGGGCCGCTCGGCGTCCCAGGCCTCGAAGACGACGTGACAGGTCATCGCCATGCCCGCGTGCGACAGCGTGCGAAAGGGTTCGAGGTCGATCTCGAGCTCGGCATCGCTCGCCGCCACGCGCGGCAGTTCGTGGTGACTGTCGACGCGCGCGCGCCCGTGGCCGGGGATGTGCTTGACCACGCCGATGCAGCCGCCCGCGGCGAGTCCGTCGAGCACCGCGCGGCCGATCGCGGCGACCTGCATCGGCGCCTCGCCATAAGCGCGGCTGGCGATGGCGGGCGTCGTGTCAGGACCGGCGACGTCGAGCAGTGGCAGGCAATCGACGCTGATCCCAACCTCGCTTAGCATCAGCCCGATCGCGTGCGCGTTCGCCCGCGCCGCCTCGATCGCGGAGACGGGCGCGATCTCCCACAGCCTGGCAAAGGCCGGGCCGGCAGGAAAGGCGGGCCATTCGGGCGGCTTCAACCGCGCGACCGGGCCGCCCTCCTGGTCGATCAGGATGGGCAGGTCGTCACGGCCGGACAGCGCGCGCAGATCGTCGGTGAGCGCGCGAAGCTGGCCGCGATCGACGACGTTGCGCCCGAACAGGATGTAGCCGAGCGGATCGGCATCGCGAAAGAAGGCGCGCTCGTCGGCAGTGAGCGTCGGGCCGGACAGGCCGTAGATGACGGGAAGCATGGAGGAGGGTTAGCGGCGGGTGGCCCTTCGCGGAAGGGGGCGCTAACACCGCCAGCGTTCGTTTCGAGCGAAGTCGAGAAACGCTGGGGGAGCGCGTGGGGCCGTTTCTCGACGACGCTCGAAACGAACGCTGGACGTGAAACGGCTCGCGTCCCAAGCCCCCAACCGTCACCCCGGACTTGTTCCGGGGTCCACCTCGCCGCTCAGGCGAACGTGCGTGGTGGCAGTACCGCGCTTCAACCAGCGGCCAGACGAGTTGCGAAGTGGACCCCGGAACAAGTCCGGGGTGACGAGAAAGAGTTCGTCCTCAGGCCCCTTCGACCGTCTCGCCCCCCTACTCCGCCACCACGAAGCACGCCTCGCCCGCGACCTTCAGCTTGCCGCAAACCTCGCGCGCCTGCGCGTTGCTGCCGGTGTTGACGCGGAGACGGTTCACGGTGCGCCCGTTGACCTCCGCCGGCTGCACCGACTGGCCGAGCCCGGCGAGATAGCCGAAGCGGCCCGACAGCTGCTTCCACGCCGCATTGGCCGCCGCGGCGCTGGGGAAGGAGCCGAGCTGGACGATCGCCCCGCCCGCGCCGCCGGTCGCGACGGGGGGCAGGCGCACGCCCGCCTTGCCCGCGGGCGTGTCGCTGCGCGAGGGCGGCGGCACCGCCTCGGTCACGCGCGCGGCACCCGCGGCGGGCGACGGCGCCGCCTTGGGCGCGGGGCGCGCGCCGGTTGCCAGCGGCGCCTCGGGCACCGCGGACAGGTCGACCGAGGCGTTGGCGGTCTGGCCGCCGTCGCTCGTCTTGAACACGCTGTCGCCCTCGCCCGCGACCTGCATGCCGCCGGGCTCGTCGGGCTTGATCTTGTAGTCGCCCTCGGCCGCGTTGATGAGTTCGCCGGAGCCACCGCCGGTCGACGGCGCGCGATCCTGCCACCAATAGAGCCCCGCGATCGCCGCACCGATGATGGCGAGACCGAGCACGACGAGCAGAATCACGCGGCCGATCGGCGCGCCTTCCTCATACCGCTCCTCGACCGTTTCCAGCCAGGGCAGCCGATCCTCGTCGGCCATTGCGGCGTCGTCGGCGGCTGGCGCCATCACTTCATCTCCTCGACCGCCTCGACTCCCATGATGCCGAGGCCCGACCGGATGATCTGCCCGATCGCATCCGCCAGATAAAGCCGCGCTTGCGTTAAGGTCGCGTCACCGGCGATCACCGTCCGGCGCGATGGATCGTCGTTGCCCGCGTTCCACGCGGCATGGAACTCGGCCGCCAAGTCATAGAGATAAAAGGCGATCCGATGCGGTTCGCGCGCCTGCGCCGCCCCTTCGACCACGCGCGGGAACTGCGCCAGCCGCTGGACGAGCGCGAGCTCCGCCGTGTCAAGCCGGGACAGATCGGGCGCGTCGGTCGGCGCGATCCCCGCTTCGCCCGCGCGCCGGCGCAGCGAATGGACGCGGGCATGGGCATACTGGACGTAGAAGACGGGATTGTCCTTCGACGCCTCCACCACTTTGGCGAAGTCAAAGTCCATCTGCGCATCGGCCTTGCGCGTCAGCATGGTAAAGCGGACGACGTCCTTGCCGACTTCGCGGACCACGTCGGCGAGCGTGACGAAATTGCCCGCCCGCTTCGACATCTTGACCGGCTCGCCGCCGCGCAGCAGCCGCACCATCTGGATGAGCTTGACGTCGAAGCGCGTCCGCCCTTCCGTCAACGCCTGAACCGCCGCGACGATGCGCTTGACGGTGCCCGCATGGTCGGCGCCCCAGATGTCGATCAGCTGGTCCGCGCCCGCCGCCTTTTGGAAGTGATAGGCGAGGTCGGCACCGAAATAGGTCCATTGCCCGTTCGACTTCCTGATCGGCCGATCCTGATCGTCGCCAAACTGAGTGGAGCGGAACAGCGGCAGCTCCACCGGCTCCCAGTCCTCGGGTGTCTCGCCCTTGGGTGCCTCGAGCACGCCGTCATAGACGAGGTCGCGCGACCGCAGCCACGCTTCGGCCTCCTCGGGCTTGCCCGCCGCCTGGAGCTCCGCTTCGGACGAGAACAGGTCGTGATGGATGCCGAGCAGCGCCAGGTCGGCCTTGATGAGCTCCAGCATCGCAGCGACCGCGCGGGTGCGGAACAGCGCCAGCCACTCGCCCTCGGGCGCGGCGGCATAGCGGTCACCATATTCGGCGGCGAGCGCCTGGCCGACCGGGACCAGATAGTCGCCGGGATAGAGTCCCTCCGGCACCGCACCGACGTCCTCGCCCAGCGCCTCGCGATAGCGCAGGTGGACCGAGCGGGCGAGCACGTCGACCTGGCCGCCCGCGTCGTTGACATAATATTCTCGCACGACCTTGTGTCCGACATGCTCCAGCAGGCTGGACAGCGCATCGCCCACCACCGCGCCGCGGCAATGGCCCATGTGCATCGGCCCGGTCGGATTGGCCGAGACATATTCGACATTGACGGTGATCCCCGCCCCGCCGTCCGACCGGCCATAATCGCCGCCCGCCGCATGGATCGCGCGCAGTTCCTCGCGCCAGCGATCCTCAGCAAGCGTCAGGTTGATGAACCCCGGACCTGCGACGGCCACCGACGCGACCTCGGGCAGCGCGCCCAGCTTCGCCGCAATCGCTTCGGCCAGCGCGCGCGGGTTGGTGCCCGCGGGCTTCGCCAGCACCATCGCCGCGTTGGTGGCAAGGTCGCCATGGCTCGCATCGCGCGGCGGCTCGACCGTCACCGCGCGGCGGTTGAGACCGGCGGGCAGCGTTTCCTCGGCGGTCAGCGCGTCGAGGATCGAGTCGAGATGGGCGGCGAATTGCGCGTAGATCGTCATGGCGCGCGCCCTTAGCCGAGCGGCGCGCCCGCATCAAACGCGGCGCGCGCGCAGGCTCCCCAGGACATAGACGCCAAGGCCCGACCAGATCAGCGCGAAGCAGATCAGGTGCGCGGTCGTCACCGTCTCACCGAACAGCGTGATCGCCAGCCCGAACTGGATCGTCGGCGCGAGATACTGGAGCAGCCCGATCACCGAATAGGGCAACCGCCGCGCCCCCGCCGCGAACAGGAGGAGCGGCACCGCGGTGATGACCCCCGCCACCGACAGCAGCGCGGTGATCCTGGCGTCGCCGCCCAGCGCCAGCCCGCCATGCCCCGCCAGCCAGAACAGATAGAGGAGCGCGACCGGCGTCAGCAGCAGCGTCTCGACCGTCAGCCCCTCGATCGACTCGACCGGCGCGATCTTGCGGACCAGGCCATAGAGCCCGAACGACAGCGCCAGCGTCAGGCTGATCCACAAGCCTGCCGCCGCCTGGCTGGCGAGCACCAGCACGCCCGCCGTGGCAAGCACCACCGCCGCGAGTTGCGGCCGCGTCAGCTTCTCGCGCAACACGACGACGCCGAGCAGCACGTTGACCAGCGGGTTGAGGAAATAGCCGAGGCTCGCCTCCAGCACATGATGGTGCTGCACCGACCAGATATAGACCAGCCAGTTGACCGAGATCAGCGCGGCGCTGAGCGCGAGCAGGCGGAGCGTCCGCGGCGTCGACAGCGCCAGCCAGAGGAGCGAGCCTCGCCGGAGGATCGCGACGATCGCGAACAGGAGCGCCAGCGACCCGACGACCCGCGCCGACACGACCTCGCCCGCATCGACTGCGCGAAGCGGCATGAAATAGAGCGGAAGCAGCCCCCACAGCAGATAGGCGCCCGCGCCCTGCATCAGCCCGATGCGGGTGGAGCGGCTGGCGGCGTCGGCAGGCTGCTGCGTCATGCCCGGTCAGATAGTCGCGCCGCTGCGATGCGGCAAAGCGCATGGCGTTGCCCGCGGGAAAGAAAAGTTGCGAGCGGAACCAGATCCTACTCCGGCGTGGGCGAGGGCGGGCCGCAGGTGCGACACACCCACTACCCGCCATCGCCGTGACAGCGCCTGTCGCTACGCCGCCCCGCCCGCCTTCTCACGCTCGGCGCGGGCGAAGTCGTTGATCATGTTCAGCCGCTCGTCGAACGCGCCTTCGCGTTCGGCGAAGCGCAGCGGCTTCACGCGCTCGACCATGATCTCGGGCGGCGTCGGGGATTGCGACCACAAGGCGATCACCTCGTCGGCAAAGGCGTCGAGCGGCATATAGCCTTCGCGATCCGACTGGCC